>NZ_JBFAWD010000033.1:24537-86024 GCF_040680135.1 Nocardia sp. NPDC052112
AGCATCCGACACCTGATGCACACGGGGCGGAACGCGGCTGCAGCACATCCGCTTCGACTCGGCCGTGTTCGATCGCCGCGCCTACAGCGCGGACGCCAGACGGGCCACGAACGGTCACTCATAAGACAGAGCTCCACGGCGGTCACCGAGAGCGGAGCATCCGACACCTGATGCACACGGGGCGGAACGCGGCTGCAGCACATCCGCTTCGACTCGGCCGTGTTCGATCGCCGCGCCTACAGCGCGGACGCCGGACGGGCCACGAACGGTCACTCGTAAGACTCGCTCCGCGGTGGTCGCTGAGAGCGGGGTCGGTTCCCGGTGCACACGCGCCGGGTGGGTGGGTCTCGCGACTTCGTCGCCGGCGCTTCGACAACTGGGACGCCGGCGAACTCCTCGCTCGTAAGACTCGCTCCGTGGGGTCACCAGGGTGCGTACGGTGCTGCACCCGACGCCCGGCAGCCGAGGCTGGTGACCATCGGACCTGATCATCAGATGTCGCGTTCCAGCGATCGATAGGCGCACTACTACGCTGGCCTGGGTGAGGAAACTGGTGCCGTTGGTGGTGGACGCACTGCTGGTGATCTTGTTCTGCGCGATCGGGCGGCGCAGCCACGAAGAGGCGGTACTCGCCGGACTGCTGAAGACGGTGTGGCCGTTCGCGATCGGGCTCGCGATCGGCTGGGTGATTGCGGTCTCCGTGGCTCGCCGGACATCGGGCGAACCGGGGCGGGCGGGACAATTCGACGGAACCGCCGTGTGGCCCGTCGGAGTTCTGGTCTGGCTCGGCACACTGTGCGGCGGCATGCTGCTGCGGGTGATCAGTGGTCAGGGCACGGCGTTCAGTTTCATCATTGTCGCGGCGTGTGTGCTCGCGCTGTTCCTGCTCGGCTGGCGCGCGGCCATCAAGGCCATCAACTGACTACCGCTCCGGAGTGGCCAAGGATTGGAACAACCTGGCCGCCATCCGCGCGGTCGCGTCGCCACTGTCGGCGTCGTTGATATGGATCGCGAGGGCCAGATCCCCGGCATTCGCGATGAGCCAACCGTCATTGCCCGCGGTCGCCATGAAACCGATGACATCGCGGTAGGGCCGCAGCGGCGCGAATTCCGGCCGGCCGGCACCGTCGCGCAACATCGCGCGCAACCGCTCGGTGAGCTCCGGTGACATCTCGGGGACCTGCGCGTCGGTGGTGCTCGGGTGCCCGGCCTCCATCATCGGCGGCGGCACCTGCCCGCGCGCGATGGCGGCCGCGGCGATCGCCATGCCGAATGGACTGGCCAGCACCGCGTCCGTACCACCGCCCTGGCGCACCTGCTCGGCACTGCGACCTGCCACCGCGACCCGGCCGGTCACCTCGTCCAATCCCGGCACCTGGTAATCGACACCGACGCCGAGATTCGGCGCGGATTCGGCGGCATCCTGGACCGACACATCCTGCGGTGCCTTGCCCTTCAGCACCGACGCGACACTGCGGAACAGATCGATATTGGTGCCGACCGGATAAAGCCCGGTGAACGCGACCGAACCGTGCTCACTGGCCTGCGTATTCTGTGCGACCGCGACGACCGCGCCACTGGACGGTTGGATTGCCACGATCGAGGCGGGCGTGCCGACGCTCACCACCGCGTCCTCGGCGGCACGCTGCAGCCGCTGATCCATGGTGGCCGCGATATCCGGACCGGGCGGGCCCTGATAGCCGGCAATCTGGCCGACGAACCGTCCGTCCTGCTCGAAAATCTGCACGCCCCAACCGGAATGCTGATCCTGGCTGTCCTGCCACACCTTGCGCAGCGCGTCCAACATCGGCGACCAGGTCCGGCGGTCCGCGGAAATCAGCCGCGGCTGCTTCTCCATGACCACGCCGGGCACCCGGGCCAGCGCGGCTTCCAGGATCGCGAAATCGGGTTCGCGCAGATTCACCGCGACGATCGGCTTGCCCTGTGAGGTCGACAGCTGCTGCATCAGCGACGGTCCGGTGATCAGCGGCGCGACCGGTTCGATGGCCTTGGCCAGCGCGTCGGTGGAGGCCACCAGATTGGTGGTCTTGGCGGGATCGAGTTTGATCACATTGATGACCTGCTCGGTCATCAGCGCGTCGCCGACGATGTCCTTGACCCGCGGCGGTGGGGTCGGCATGGTGCGCACCAGCCGGACCGTGCGATTGTGGTCCAGTTGCGGCATGACGACCGCGGGATCCCAGGAGATACGCCAGCCGATCGCCAACTTGCGCACATTGCCCTGCAGGCTGTATCGCCAGATCTTGTTCTCGCCGAAGTTCCAGGCGACATCCATGCTGAAGAGCCCGGCCTCGCGGTCCAGGCCGATGAATTGGGTTTTCTGGTAGTCGACCTTGCCCGGCTGCAATCCGGCGAACATCTGTTTCAGCGTTGCGGATGCGGCCGTGGGATAGGAGGTGAGCTCCGCGGCCTTGGCGTAGTTCTGCTCGTCGAGCAGTGCGGTGAAGCGATCGACGACGTACTCGGCCTCATCGCGCTTCGCATCCGAACCACACGCCCCGATTGCGATAGCCAGCGCCACCACCCCCGAGAGTGCGATTGCGCCCCGGACGCGATAGCGGCGGGATCCCCACACATCCATGTCGCCCACTCTTTACTCTTGTCACTCCAGTAACAAGACCACCGTACCTGAAATTAGCTGCCCGCCGTGCCGCAGCGGCCGGACGTTACCCATGCTCAGTATCGCTGATTGTGCCCGAAACCCGTGCTTCGGTTGATCGATCATGGACGTTCCCCGGTCCCGTTGTGACACCCGGCGCCGCAACCGTACCGGCCGGAACACGAACTTGTCAGAAAACGGGCGACGTCGGCGTTTCGGCAGCCCGCGTCCGCGGTTCGATCGCGCAGGGCCTCGTTGACCAGCACACACCTTTATTCGGCGTACCCGAACGGCCGCTGACCGAAACCGTTCGCACAGAGCAGAACCACTCGCACTCCTTGCGATGTAATCTTGTAATCAGTGAAATACAGGCACCACAGTAAGTAGGTGAATCCCAATGAGGCACGAGCATCGGGGACGGGGCTTCGGACGACCGGGCGGCTGGCAACAGGCCGATCTACCGGATCCCGCGGATGCCACCGACTGGTTCGCTGGACGGTTGCCGAGCGACTGGTTCGCCGGACCGCCCGTCATCGAAATCGACCGGGACGAGATCGTGGTGATCGGTGAGCTCCCGGCGCCGGTATCGGAAAAAGAGGACACTCCCGCCGACGAGGTCCCGGCCGCGACGAAGGAGGGCGCCGTCGCCCGCTTCCGCGAGACCACCCGTCCAGCCCGCATGCAGATCGCGAACGAGGCCCAGCGCCGCTACGGGCGCAGTGTCGCCTGGGGCGTTTCGGTGGACGGCGAACGAATCATGTTCACGCACTTGGCGGTTCCGGTGATGACGCGATTGCGTCAGCCGGAGCGCAAGGTGCTCGACACGCTCGTCGATTCCGGTGTGGCGCGGTCGCGGGCGGATGCGCTGGCGTGGACGGTGAAGTTGGCGGGCAAGCATGCCGAGGCCTGGCTCGACGAGTTGCGCACCGCCATGCGGAAGGTGGACGACCTGCGGTCGGAAGGTCCGCAGGGACTGTAGAACCCGGCGGGCTAGTGTCTTAGCCATGTCGACACCTGGCCCGATTCTGGTTCTCAACGGCCCGAACCTCAATATGCTCGGCACCCGCCAGCCAGAGGTCTACGGGTCGGCCACACTCGACGATGTCGTCGAATTGTGCCGTCGGACCGCCGCCCGGTTCGGTCGCGAGATCGATGCGTTCCAGTCGAATTCCGAAGGAGCGCTGATCGATCGGATCCACCGGGCGCGCGGCGTCGAGTCGGGCATTGTCATCAATCCCGGTGGGCTCACGCATACCTCGGTCGCGCTGCGCGATGCGCTGGTGATTCCGGAACTCCCGATCGTCGAGGTGCACATCAGCAATGTGCATGCGCGCGAGGAGTTCCGGCATCACTCCTACATCTCCCCCATCGCCACCGCGGTGGTGGCCGGAATGGGAATCAAGGGCTACGCTGCCGCCATCGAATTCCTGATCACCCGCTGACCGAATCGCCTTGTCGCGCTATGCGAGTCGGAAGACCGGGAAGCCCGGTGCGATCTCGGCCAGCTGCGCGTCGGTGGCGTCCTTGGTGACGCCCTCGAAGAATTTGCCGACCTCCCAGCCCCACTTCTGCAGGTAGAGACGCAGCAGCGGCACCTTGTCCGCATCGGCCACCTCGGTTGCCGTGAACGCCTCGACCTTGCGGCCCAGCCGCAGTTCACCATTGCCCGCGACGCGCAGGTTGCGCACCCACTGGGTGTGGCCGCGCGGCGCGACCAGGTAGCGCGTGCCATCGGTATCGGTCATCAGATTGACCATGGTGGTGCGCCATTCGCCACTCTTACGGCCGCGCACCGCCAGCAGCCGCGACCCCATAACGCTGATGCCGAGGCGAGGCAGCCAATTGGCGATCTTGTTCATGATCGGGTCCATCCCGGTGGGCGCGAGGTAGCGGATGCTGGCGTTCATTTCCTACTCCTTTGTGAGCACTGCTCTCTGTTGAGATCAGTGTTCCACACTGCCGCACACCAAGTCAAGAGCACTGCTCTCTTTTTCTTTGCGCGTCCACTCAGCACCCTCGGAACAGCCACGATGTCGTGATCGACGGCAACACGGCCGTCACCCGAGCCCCTTTCATCACGCCATGACTCCCATCGTCGAGCGCTTCCCGGTCTGAGCGGAATAGCCGAGCTAGGCCGAGGTATTGATGAGCTCGTCGGCGACCCAATGTGCGACGTCGGATGGGTAGGGGGCGGGCAGTCCGAGGACGATGTGCCGGAAGCCCGCGTCGATCGCCTCGGCGATCATGTCCCGCGTGCTGCCGGGCTGATCATAGGAGACCGGCAGGTGGATCGAGCGGGTGATCGCGGCAGGGTCTCGACCGATTTCGGTGCAATAGCGGTCCAGCAGTGCGCTGCGACGGATGACGTCGTCGATGTCGCCGCCCGGGATGTTCCATATGTCGGCGTGCTCGGCGGCCACCCGCAGCGTCGGGGCCGACCGGCCGCCGATGACGATCGGCGGATGGGGGCGCTGGATGGGTTTGGGATTGCCGAACGCGCCGGTGAGTTGGAGCTGGGTCCCGCGGAAATCGAACGGTTCGGCCTCGGTCCACAACCGCCGGATGACCGTACAGGCCTCGGCGAAACTCTCTACGGCATGGGCGGTTTCGTGGAAGGGCAGACCGTGTGCTTCGTACTCACGCCGGGCCAGCGGATGGCCGGGTCGTGAGCCGACACCGATTCCGAAGTCGAGCCGTCCGCCGGAGACGATGTCGACGGTCGCGGCGATCTTGGCCAGCATCGCGGGCGGCCGGAAGCGGTTGCTGGTCACCAGTAGACCGAGGCGCAATCGACGAGTCTGCGCGGCGAGGGCAGATAGCAGAGTCCAGCCTTCGTAGATCGGTCCGTTCGGGTCGCCGCCGATTGGCATGAGGTGATCGAACAACCATGCGTGTTCGATCTGCGGGATCGTGTCCGCCGCGCGCCAGACGCGCAGTATGTCGTGGTAGTCGACCTGCATCGGGGCGGTCATGATGCCGAAACGAGGCGAGGATTCGGGCGGCATGACTTCATTCGTCCTTTCGGTACGAGTTGCGCGAGCGGTGGTGGTGGCCGCCGAGGAGTTGGGTCGGCCACCTACCGACCGGCGATCGGCGATGGGCGACGACGCAGTGTCGCGTGGAGCAGGGCGGGAGGCGTGTCGTGTTTCTCCGCTGGGGCGAGATCGACGCCGGGCGCGACAATCGCGTCGATCGCATCGAGCACATCGTCGGCGAGCACGGTGTCCGCGGCGGCCAGCTGAGAGCGCAAGTGGTCGATCGTGCGGGGGCCGATGATGGCACTGGTCACGCCGGGATGTGCGGTCACGAAACCGAGTGCGAGCTGGATCATCGTCAAACCGGCCTCGTCGGCGACCTCGGCCAACTGCTCGACAGCCTCCATTTTCGCCCGGTTGACCGGGATGGTGGTGTCGAAGCGGTGCGGCATGAAAGTCGAACGGCTGGTGGTGATTTCTCGGCCCGCGCGGATCGCACCCGACAGCCAACCCGACGCCAGCGGGCTCCAGACCAGCACGCCGAGTCCGTACTGCTCGGTCACGGGCAGCACGTGGGATTCGATGCCGCGCTGCAGAATCGAGTAGCCGGGCTGTTCGGTGACGTAAGGGCGCACGTGGTTTTCTCGAGCGGCCCACTGGGCCTGAACGATGCGGTACGCCGGAAATGTCGACGAACCGAAGTACCGAATCTTTCCGGCGCGCTGCAGGTCGGTCAGGGCCGACAGCGTCTCCTCATCGCTCGTGTTCGGGTCCCACCGGTGGATTTGGTAGAGATCGACATGGTCGACACCCAGCCGACGCAGGCTGTTGTCCAACTCGGTGACCAACCAGCGGCGGGAACCGCCCTGATGGTTGCGCTCCTCCCCCATCGGCATGCTCGCCTTCGTCGCGAGCACGATGTCGTCGCGATGGTCGGCGATGGCCTTGCCGACCATCTCCTCCGACTCCCCGCCGCTGTACATGTCGGCGGTGTCGATGAAGTTGATCCCGGCCGCGAGGGCGGCCTCGACCATCGCGGTGGCCTCGCTCTGGGTGGTGCCCCCGATCCGGCCGAAGTTCATCGCGCCGAGCGCGAGGGTACTGACCTGCACGCCGGTGCGGCCCAAAGTGCGGTATTGCATGCGGCTTTCCTCCATGAGCGGCGTGAATTGGTTTCGACTCGGTTGCTCTGGCATCCTGAATAAGCGGAGCACTGTTCCGATAAACCAACATACGGAACGTTGTTCCGTTTGACAAGCGAGGCGTCGGAGGTGGTCGAAATCGACAACGGATCGGGATCGGCGACCCCGCGCAAACGGGCCGACGCCAGGCGAAATCAGCAGACACTGCTGGATGCGGCGGCCGCGGCTTTCGTAGCGTCCGGCGTCGATGTGCCCGTGCGCGATATCGCCGCCAAGGCCGGCGTCGGCATCGGCACGATCTACCGCCACTTCCCGACGCGAGCCGATCTCATCGTCGCCGTATACCGACACCAGGTCGAAGCATGCGCCGAGGCTGGTCCGACACTGCTGGCGAACAGCGGCACACCGCATACCGCCCTCGGGCAGTGGATCAACCTCTTCGTCGACTTCTTGGTCACCAAACACGGCCTCGCCGAGGCCTTACAGTCCGACGATCCCACCTTCGAGACGCTGCACGCCTACTTCCTCGACCGCCTCGTCCCGGTCTGTGCGCATCTGCTCGATGCCGCCGCCGCAGCGGGCGAAATCCGCCCCGATATGGATGCCTACGAACTGCTGCGCGGCGTCGGCAATCTGTGCATCGGCGCGGGCAACACCGCGCGCTACGACGCACGCCGCATGGTCGAACTCCTCATCGCAGGATTGCGCTACCAGGGAACCTGACTTCACCTGGTTCGGTCTCACCCGAACCGGCCGTGGACGGCCGGTTCGGCGGTGATACGCCGATGCTGCCCCAGCACAACGACGCCCACCGCAGCAGTGGTGAAAGCGGCGCTGCACCACAATGCCGTGGTTGGGCGATCGGCGCGATCGACGACCAGACCGGCGGTGGCGGGGCCGAGAACGGCACCGATATTGCGGGCGGTGGTGGCCAAGGCGCCGGCGATACGTGCAGCGACCGGTGCAGCGATCCGCACGATCGTCGCGATCAGCGTCGAACCGACACCGAACGCGACCGCAAGCAGTACCGCGAATCCGGTTGTCGCGGCGCCGACAAGCCAACCGGCCAGGCGGCTACCCTCTGGACGCCTCCGGAGAACTCACGTCGACACCCTGACAACCCGAATGACTGTGTGTCCCAACGGGCAATACCCCGCTACGACGCACGCGGCGGTCGAACTCCGCGTAGCAGGACCATCAGCGTGATCCGGTGGCAATCATACGACCGGTTCCGGCAGGGTCTCGCCGGTCTCCAGCAAGGTCTTGAGGCTCGACAGGATGCTCGGCCAACCACCGCTGATCCCGGCCAGGACAGCACTTCCGGGTTCGAAACCGTCATGGATGACAGTCAATTTCACGGTTTCGCCCTGGGGTTCTATTTCGAAAGTCACCTTCGAGCGGGGCTCGCGCGCCCAGGCCGCTACCTCTTCCGGATTCATTTCGAAAGTCGTGGCGAAGGCGGGATCGAAGGTGTGCCAGGTATAGGAGAGCCGGGTGTACGGATCCGCTTGCAGGACGACCTGTTCCGCGTCTTTGCCGGTCCAATCCTTTTGGTGCCACACCATTTCCGAGCCGGGCTGCCAATCGGTGTCGAAGCTCGCACCCCAGTACCGGTCGGTGAAGGCCGGGTCGGTAAGGGCCTGCCAGAGTCGTTCCGGCGTCGTCCTGATGTAAGTGGTGTAGACGAATGCGTTGTCACTCATGGGATTTGCCTCCAATGCCTGTTTCAGGTCCGCCAGCGCGTGCACGCGGGCGCGGTGGTATCGGGTGATCCAGCGGTCGGCGATGGCATTGATGGGTTCGGCATTGAGGTAGTGCAGCTTCTCGCGACCGCTGCGTCGAGTGGTGATCAAGTTGGCGGACTCCAGGACCGCGAGGTGCTTGCTCACCGATTGGCGGGCCATATCCAGTTCGCCGCACAGTTCGCGCAGCGTCTGGCCATTGCGCGCGTTGAGGCTGTCGAGCAGCCTCCTGCGACTCGGATCGGCGAGCGCTCGGAATACCTCGTCCATGTCACCCTCTTCGGATATGCAGCTGTTTGGCTGCATATCTTTCATATTAGGCAGCCATTTGACTGCATGTCAACGGTGCCGTCGGCAAGAAACAGCATTGTCGTAGCGGTATGTAGTAGATATGCTATGGATCATCCCGATCTCACAACGGGAGGATGAGATGACCATGGGTAACGGCGTCGCGCTCGACGTCGAAGAATTGCGGATGCGGTACGGGACGACCGATGTTCTGCACGACGTGACCTTCCAAGCCAAGTCGGGCGAGGTGCTGGTGCTCCTCGGCCCGAACGGTGCGGGCAAGACCACGACCATCGAAATTCTGGAGGGCTTCCGCATGCGCTCCGCGGGCCGCGTCGAGGTGCTCGGCATGGATCCCGCGCACGGCAACGAGGCTTGGCGGGCGCGCCTGGGCGTCGTCCTGCAGTCGTGGCGTGACCACGCGAAATGGCGAGTGCGCGAACTACTTTCGCACCTCGGCTCCTACTACGCGCCGTACCGCACCGATACGATCCACCGGCCTTGGGACACCGACGAACTCATTGCCGCCGTCGGGCTCACCGAGCAGGCCGACAGCAAGATCGGATCGTTGTCCGGCGGGCAGCGCCGTCGCATGGATGTCGCGATCGGCATTGTCGGCCGCCCGGAACTGCTGTTCCTCGATGAACCGACCGCGGGCTTCGACCCACAGGCCCGCCGCGAATTCCATGATCTGGTCCATCAGCTCGCCGACGACCGGACCACCATCCTGCTCACCACGCACGATCTCGACGAGGCCGAGAAGCTCGCGGACCGCATCATGATCCTGGCCGGCGGCCGAATCATCGCCGACGGTTCGGCCGACGAACTATCGCGCCGCATCGCGGGCGAGGCCGAAATCCGTTGGACCCACGATGGACAACGGTTCGTGCACACCACCGCCGAGTCCACCGAGTTCGTCTACGAGTTGTTCAAGCAGCACGGCGGCGGCATCGGCGAACTCGAGGTGCGCCGCGCCTCGCTGGAGGACACATATATGGCGCTGGTGCAGCAATACGAGTCCGGTCGGCTCGAAACCGAGGTGCATTCACTGGAGGAGGTCGCGCGATGAACCCGATCGAGGCCGCGGTCCGGGCCGGAACCCGGCGTGGGCTGATCGAACTGCGGCAGTCGCTCACCAATGTGCAGGATCTGTGGGGCATGCTCTTCTGGCCGGTCGCCATGGTCATCGTGCTGTTCTTCATGCGCGACGCGACCTTCGAGGCGAGCGGCATCGCACTCGGTTCGCTGGCCCTGCCGAGCATCCTCGGCATGCTGGTCGCCTTCAACGGTATGTTCGGCATCGCCCAGATGCTGACCCTGGAACGCGAGGACGGAACCCTGTTGCGCGCCAAGGCAACTCCGAACGGCATGGTGGGCTACCTGATCGGCAAGATCGTCACGACCGCGGGCTGGGTGGTCGTTCCGTTCCTGATCATATTGATACCGGGGCTGTTCCTGGTCGATGGCACGGCGATGGACAGCATCGGTTCCTGGCTCGGCCTGCTCGGCGTGGTCGCACTCGGCTTGCTCGCGACCATGCCGGTCGGCGCGGTGCTCGGATCGATGTTCAGCAATCCGCGCAATATCGGCTTCGTGTCGCTGCCGATCATGGGCGTTGTCGCGATCTCCGGGATCTTCTACCCGATCACCTCCATGCCGGGCTGGCTGCAAGGCGTTGCACAGGTGTTTCCCGTCTACTGGCTCGGACTCGGCATGCGGTCGGCGATGCTGCCGGGCGATGCGGTCGCCATCGAACTCGGCCATTCTTGGCGGCATCTGGAAACCATCGCCGTGCTCGGTGCCTGGGCGGTCGCCGGGCTGCTGCTCGCGCCGATCGTATTGCGTAGGATGGCACGTCGCGAGTCCGGGTCGAACGTGGCGGCGCGCCGCGAGAAGGCGATTCAGCGTGCCTACTGAGGTTATCTACAACCGCATCGCCATGTTGCGGGCCGAGCGCGGCATCTCCCGGCGGGAGCTGGCCGAAGCGCTCGGCGTGCACTATCAGACGATCGGCTACCTCGAGCGCGGGGAATACAGTCCGAGCCTGCATCTGGCATTGCGGATCGCGGCGTATTTCGAGGTCGCGGTGGAGGTCGTCTTCTCCACCACACCATTCCCTCGTCTCGGCTCCCAAGCCGAATCAGCCCATGCCGCAGGGGATTGACCCGGTGGACCCGGTTGCCGCCGCACATGAACCGGCACCTGCACAACCGATGGGTCGGCCGGAGGTCAGTGGCGCGGCCGAGTGCGCCACTGATTCACCTCATGCCACCGACATCCCGGCTCACTGCCCGGTGAATATTCGGTAGACGGGAACCACCTTGCCCGCCTGCTCGCTGGCCGCGATGGCACGCCGCCACAGCCCTTGCGACGCATGCGACAGCGTCGCGTCGACGCCGACCTCCTCGCTGGCATCGATGATGTGCTGCGCACCGGCATCCATCATTCTCAGGCTCGCCAGGGTGCCCCAGCCACCGGCCTTCGCGGCGGCCGCGAACTCCTCGATGAAATACGGGTACGCGGCGGCGAAACGCAGGGCGAAGGGCAGAAACTGGTCGATGCTGTGACCGGACTTCTCGATCACCGCGAGCGCCTGATCGAAGGCGAGCATCCACGGATGGAACATGACCAGTCCGGCCTGATAGAAAACCTGCGCGAGACCATCGTCCGCGCCGAGGTACTCCTGCGGGCTCAGCGGACGGAGCAGTTCGGCATGCGCGTCGAAGACCTCTTTCGGACCGCTGTAGAAGATGTACGACGCCGGATGGGCGATATTGTCGCCCGCCGACATGACGCCACCGGAAATGAATTCCGCGCCATGCGAACGCACCCACTCGGCACCCCTGCGCGCATTTTCCGGTGAATCCGAGGACAGGTTGGCGATCACCTTGCCCGGCAGGTGATCGGTGGCCTGGCCGAGTACGTCGTACATGGCGGCGTAGTGGGTGAGGCTGAGCACGGTCACCGCATTGGCCTCCAGTGCCTCGGCGACCGTGGCGGCCCGCTTCGCTCCGAGTTCGACCATGGCATCGACCTTCTCGGTGCCGCGATTCCACACCGTCACCTCGATACCGGTGTCCAGGAAGGCCCGGACCATGGCCTGGCCCATCGGCCCCAGGCCGACGACGGAGACGGAGGTCTGTTCGGACATGGTGTGTCCCTTCGTTTCTCGTTCGATTGCTGGTCGGCTGACCCTTTCGAGCGACCTGCAGGCAGTCGCTACGGTCCGAGACCCATGGTCGTTGTCGCAGGTAGGGTCGGGAAGACCGAACGTTCAGGTGTGGTTGCTTACCTCGAGGTTCGAATTCAGGTCGGAAGGAGTGCGGCGGGGATGAACAGTGACGCGGATCACGATGTGTGCGGCATGTCGGTGGCGATCGATGTCGTCGGCGGCAAATGGAAACTGCATCTGATGTGGGTGCTCGCCGCGGGTCCGCAGCGCTTCGGCCGGATCCGCAAACTGCTCACCGGGGTGAGTGAGAAGGTGCTCGCGGAGAATCTGCGCCACCTCGAGGCCAGCGGTGTGGTGCACCGCGAGGTCTTCCCCGAGGTTCCTCCGCGCGTCGAATACTCGCTCACGCCGCTCGGCGAAGAACTCGAGGTCGCCCTGCGTCCGCTCGAAGCCTGGGGCGATAAGCACCGCGACGAACTGCTCGGGAATCTGCTCGCCGCGGCGGGCTAGGTACATTTCAGAGGTTGTCGACGCCTATTTGCTCGCCGACGCGAGTAAGCAATCGCGCCGCATCGGCGATGGAGCGGGCGGGATCCGGTTCCAGATCGGCGAGGGCATAGCAGGCGGTGAAGCCCGCCGCTCGAACCTCGTCGCGCGTCAATTGCGTTCGGCCGACTGCGGCGACCACCGGGACGCCCACCTTGCGCGCGGCCTCGCAGACACCGATCGGGGCCTTGCCGTGCAAGCTCTGGGTATCGAGGGCGCCCTCGCCGGTGACGACCAAGGCGGCGCCGTCGAGAAGCGATGGGAAATCGAGGAGTTCGAGTACGACCTCGATGCCGCTGCGAACCCGCGCGCCGAGCACCGCGAGGGCGCCGAAGCCGGTGCCGCCCGCCGCACCCGCGCCGGGAACATCCGCGAATTCCGGTGCGACGACGGCCGCCCAATTCGTCAGTGCCGCTTCGAGAACGGGCAGATCCGACGGCATCGCGCCCTTCTGTGGCGCGTACACCGCGACCGCACCGGTCGGGCCGAGTAGTGGGTTGTCGACATCGCAGGCCAGGATGAAGGTCGTTGTCGCGATCCGCGGATGCAGTCCGGTGCGATCCAGTCGCGCGGCGCGCGCCAAAGTAGCTCCGCCTGCGGATAATTCAGCGCCGCTCCCATCCAGGATCCGGGCACCGAGGGCCTGCAGCATGCCCGCCCCGCCGTCGGTGGAGGCGCTCCCACCCAAACCGAGGACGATATCGGTTACCCCTCGATCCAGCGCGTGCGCGATGACGACACCGAGGCCATAGGTGTGTGCTCCGAGCGGATCGGGTCGTCCCCCTGGCAGTCTCGTCAGTCCGACGGCCGCGGCCAATTCGATTACGGCCGTTGTTGCGTGCACCGCATAGGCGGCGGTGTCGGGTGCGCCGGTCGGACCGGGCGCATCGACCTCGATCCGTTCCCAGCCCGCGGCCACGAACGCGTCGACGGTTCCGTCACCGCCGTCCGCGACCGGCACCCGCCGGATCTCCACATCCGCAACGCCGCGCGCGATGCCGGCGGCGAGAGCGGCCGCTACCTCGGGGGCGGTCAGCGAGCCCTTGAACTTGTCCGGTGCGATCACCACCCGGGGCGCGGATGTCATCACCACATTGTCGGGGGTCGTTCCGATGGGCGCACGTCGGGCCGACCACGCAGTGTCGGCGGCGCGCTACTTACTGCAAAGGCGCCTGATCGGCGTGATCGATGGTGACCTGACCGGTGCGCAGATATGTCATCACGGCGTCGTCGACGACGGTATTGCCGCGGCCGAATGCACCGTGGTCGCCGCCCTCGACCGTGATCAGCGACCCACCGATCGCCTGTGCCATGGCCGGGCCACCCGCGTAGGTGGTGAGCGCATCCCTGCGGCTCTGTAGCAGCAGCGGGCGGGTGCGCAGATCCTTTCCGGTGATCGGGACCGGCTTGGTCACCGGTTTCCAACTGCCGCAGGCGGTTCCGGAGCGCACCAGGTCGGCGCGGGCGTCCATGGCATTGCCGCCGGAGGCAATGGTGGCGAAGGCGGAACCGATCAGCTCGGGGCGACCGCGCACATTGTTCTCGTTGCAGGTAATGGCCGAGAAGACGAAGCGGCCGGTGGGATCGGTGCTGGTCGCGCCCTCGATGGCGAGCAACTGGCGGACATTCTTCGGATCGATATTGGCCGCAGCCATCGCACGGGCGAAGGTCGGCCAGAAGGTGCGGGTGTAGGTGGCCACCGCGGTCGCACCGACCAGCGGCACCTGTGCGGACGCACCGCCGGTGACCAGCAGGCGCACCAGATTCTGCAGCTTGCCCGCCTGCTCGACACTGTCGTTGAAGCCGTCGCGGGCGATTTCGGCAAGCGGTTCGGGTAGCGCGCCGGGCAGGTCGGCGACGCTCGCGGGCGGCGGGGTCAGATTGGCGTACCAGCCGCCGCCCTGGTCGGCGACCAACCGCACCCAGTTCTGGTAGACCTGCAGCGCGGTGTCACCGAGCCCGTAGTCGCCGTCGTGCTCGGCGATCCAGGCGAATAGATCGTCGAGCCGCTGCTTGCCCGCGACCTGCTGTTGCGCGAACTCCTCGGTCCACACCCAATCGGGATTGACGTTGGAATCCAACACCATTCGATCGACCCGGTTCGGGAACAACGACGCGTACACCGCGCCGAGATAGGTGCCGTAGGACGTACCGAGATAACTGATCCGATCCACGCCGAGCGCGGCGCGCACCTCGTCCAGATCGCGCGCGGCGCTCTCGGTGGTGATGGTGTCGAGGTAGCCGGGCAACGCCGCGTCGCAGGCCTTCTTGATATCGTCGCGGTTCCCGCCGCCCAGCGAAACTTGGTCGCCCTCAGCTGATTTCGACGCCGCGCTGGTGGTTTGGGCATCGCAGCGCAGCGGCGTGGCCCAGCGCAGTCCGCGCGGCTGCACCGCGACCCGGTCGTAATGCGCATTGAGCTCGCTGGGCATAGCGTCGATCCGACGGGCCCAGTAGTCGAGGGCATCGGCACCTGGTCCGCCGGGATTCGCCACGATCACGCCGCGACGCTGCCCGGTCGCGGGGATCCGGCTGACGGTCAGTTCGATGCGCGTGCCGTCGGGGTCGGCGTAATCCATCGGGACGGAGAGCACCGCGCACTGCACATCGCGGCCCTCGGTGACCGACAAGTCCGGGCAGGCGCCGAAGGACGCGGCGGGTGCGGCCTCGGCCCAACCCGCCACGACCGATCCGCTGATCAGGCTCGCGGCGGCCACAGCGACCAGCGCTCGCGGAAAACCTGACGTCCTCATCATGTTTCGTACCTCCGCCGGGCCTGCTGCCGTATTCGATTGGCGGCCTTCGCGGGTCCCTCCGTGGTTACGCAAGCTACCGCCTCCGGGCGTTCACCGCGACCAGAAGTATTCTGGTCAGCCGGGCGCCGGTAGACAAGTCGAGCGGGCAATCGGCCGCGATTTGTATTGCGGTGCACAGCCGTCCGCCCCTACCGGAGTAGCGTCGAGCCATGTCGACTGAGGTCCGCAACAACTTCGCGCTGGAACGCTTCGAGATCTACGTCGACGGTGCCATTGCCGGCTACGCCGAATATCAGGACACCGGCGCCGAGCGCGCCTTCATCCACACCGAGTTCGATCCAAGGTATGCCGGCCGGGCATACGGTCGAGTGCTGGTGCAGGCGGCATTGAACGCATCACGTCAGGAAGGTTTCGGCATTCTGCCGATGTGTCCTCTGGTGCGGTACTTCGTCCAATCGGAACCGGAGTACATCGCGACGGTTCCGCAGTGGGCGCGCGAGAAGTTCGGCCTGCCGCTGTAGGTCAGTACGCGGCGACGGCTCCGTCGAGCGCCTGCTGCAGATCCGTGCGCACCAGCCGGGCGATCTCCGCGGGTTTGGTCGGCAGCTCCGTGATCGGCACGCCGAAATAGAAGCTGGCCGCCTTGGCCTCCTCCTTGGTGACCGGCAGACTCGGATCGGGTCGCGGCCCATAGCTCAAGCCCAGGCTGACCAGCACCGGCTGCGCACCCAGCTTCATCGCGCGGAACGCGATGTGCCCGATCCCGCTGCCGACCGGCTGCACCTCGGTGTGGTCGACCTCGTTGCAGGTGCCCTCCGGGAAGACCGCGATGCCGTCACCGTCGGCCATCCGCTCCGCGCAGATATCCATCATCCGTTGCCCGGCCGCATTCACCGCCCGCAGGCCGTGGTCCTTACCGCGGAATACCGGGATCCCGCCCATCATGTCGATCTTGCGGCGCTGGTCGGGGTCGAGGAACAGCTCGTCCTTGGCCAGCACCCGAACCCGCCCGATCACCGGCCGCAATTCACTGCGCCAGGCCGCGGCCGCGACGGTGTACGGGTCGGATTCGGAAAGGTGGTTGAGCGCGACGAGCAACGGCCTGCGCTGGCGAATCACCTCGTGCAGCAGCTTTTGCGCTCCCTCGGCATAGGTGACGCGCGGATGGTATCGACGCCCGAGGATGGCGTAGGCGCCCCACGCCTTGAGCCGGTTCTGCCGGTGGTCGCGATAGAAGTCGTACACAGTGTCAGCGTTGTCGAGCAGGACCTCGGGCCGTTCCATGGCCACACCCTAACCGGTCTGTTTCAGGGGTGATCGACTTGCCGCTGGCGACCGCTTGCGGGTCGCTGGAAAGGGTCAGCAGCCGCCGGTCCGGGAATCCGCCACGCCGCTTGACCGACGAACCGCCCGCGCCAGTGCGATGATGTCGGGGTGGCACGCGGAGATGACCCGGACGATCGGAAAACTCGCGGCGGACACGGTGACCGCAGGCGACGCGATTTCCGGCAGGGCGAGCAGGTGGTGCGCGCAGGCACCCTGCTGGTGTCGGCGACCGAACTGGTCGAGCCGACCTTCCGGCGCACCGTCGTGTACATCATCGAGCACAATGAGGCGGGCAGCCTCGGCGTGGTGCTCAACCGCCCGAGCGATACCGCGGTGCACGATGTGCTCCCGCGCTGGGCCGAGGTGGCCGCCGCACCGCGCACACTCTTCATCGGCGGCCCGGTCAAGCGGGACGCGGCACTGTGTCTCGGCACCGTGCGGGTCGGCGCGTCGATCGCGGGCGTCCGTGGACTGCGCCGCATCGATGGCCGCGTGGTGCTCGTCGATCTCGACGCGGATCCGGATCAGATCACCCCGCTGATCGAGGGTCTGCGGATCTTCGCAGGCTATGCGGGCTGGACCTTCGGTCAACTCGAGGGCGAACTGCAGAACAACGACTGGATCGTCCTGTCGGCGCTGCCTTCGGATCCGATCAGCACCGGCCGCCCCGACCTGTGGGCTCACGTTTTGCGCCGCCAACCACTACCCCTATCGCTGCTCGCGACACACCCGATCGAACTCGAGCGCAATTGACATGCCGACAAGCGTTGAACCTTTCAGCCCTCCTGATTCGTGGGATGTGCGGGAGGTGACTAATGCCCGAAGAACAAGCCGAGCTCATGCGGGTTCTCTATCAGGAACATGCTTCGGCGCTATGGCGATACACGCTCGGATTGGTTCGCGATCCAGGTCGGGCCGAGGACATCGTGCAAGAGACGTTGTTGCGGGCGTGGCAGCGCCCGCATGTGCTCGATCAATCGACGACATCGGCGCGGGCGTGGTTGTTCACGGTCGCGCGCAATCTCGCCGTGGATGAGCATCGAAGCGCCCGCAATCGGCGCGAATTCCGCACCGACAACCCGCCGGAGCAGGCCGCACCGGATCAGGCCGACCGAGCATTGGACGGCTGGCTGGTCGCGGACGCACTGAGCAGGCTCAGCGGTGATCATCGCGAGGTGATCGTGCGGGCCTACTATCGAGGCCTTTCCACCCACCAGATCGCCGAGGAACTCGGTATCCCGGCGGGCACGGTGAAATCTCGCATGCACTACGGCATGCGGGCATTACGGCTGGCACTACAGGAGATGGGGGTGACGAAGCAATGACGGATATCGCCGACGACTACTCGACGTGGGATGCACCGTATGTTCTCGGCTCCCTGACCCGTGCCGAACGGCGGGAGTACGAGGAGCATCTGGCGGGCTGCCCGGTATGCCAGGTGGCGGTCGCCGATCTCGCCGGACTCCCGGGTCTGCTCGCCATGATCGAGCCCGACACCGCACTGGCCATGATCGAGGCCCCGGAAATGCCGGTGGCCGAGGTGGAACCCCCCGCACAGCTGCTGCCCCGGCTCGCCGATGCGGCGGAGCGGCGCAGGCGGCGCGGCCGGTGGACGGCCGTCGGCGCCGCGATCGCCGCCGCCGCGGCGGCGGTGGCCATCGCGGTTCCGGTGGTCACCGCGATTACCGCGGTGGATAAGCCGAGTTCGTCGGAACAGGTTGTGGCCGAACGCAGCATGCAACCGATCAAACCGAATCCGGTGACGGCCAGCTTCAAGGTCGTGCGCGCCGATGGCAAGACCCGGATCGTGATGACGTGCAGCTACGGGCCGAGCGATTTCAAGTACAACTGGAATCTCGACCTGTACGTCATCGGTACCGATGGCAGCCAGGCCAAGCTGGATCAGTGGCCCGCCGGGCCGGGCACCGAGCTGACGATCGACCGGACCATCGATAAGACACCGGATCAGATTCGGGAAGTGCAGATCCGGTTGGCGTCGACGGGCGAGACGCTGCTGTCCGGCACGGTCTGATCCGCTTCGAGCCCCCGCCGAACTCGACGGGGGCTCGAAGGGGCTTCGCGCAATTCAGCGCTGGGCCTGCTTGCGGAAGACCGAGATCGACCAGAGGTATCCGACCAGCGCGAGGCCGATGCACCAGGCGATGGAGATGATGCCGTTATTGCCGATCTCCGTGCCCATGAGCAGACCGCGGATGGTTTCGGTGAGCGGGGTGAACGGCTGGTACTCGGCGAACTGACGCAGGCCGACGGGCATGGTGTCGGTGCCGACCAGGCCGCTGCCGAGGAATGGCAGCATGATCAGCGGAAAGGGCATGTTGCTCGCGCTCTCCGGAGTCTGCGCGACCAGCCCCATGCCGACCGCGATCCAGGTGAGTGCGAAAACGAGCATGGCGAGCAGTCCGAATACGGCGATCCACTCGACGACATTCGCCGATGGCCGGAACCCGGTGAGCAGTGCGACACCGACCATGGCCGCGATGCCGAGCAGGGCCTGGATCAATGCGCCGACCACGTATCCGGCAAGTATCGCAGGTTGCGAAATCGCCATCGTGCGAAAACGATTCACAATGCCCTTGGTGGTGTCGGTGCTGACCAGGACCGCCACACCGGCGGTCATATACGCCGGGATCATCAACAGCATGCCCGGGGTCAGGTAGTCGATGTAGTTGCCACCGGATGACTTTTCCAGTGCGCCACCGAATACGAAGTTGAAGGTGAGCAGCAGGATGATCGGCATCAGGATGATGCTGAAGGTCATGCTCGGGTACCGCTTCGCGTGCAGCAGGTTGCGCCGCAGCATCGTCTTCGAGTCGGCGAGCGCGTAGGTCATCGTGCTCATGACTCCACCTCGCTGTCGCTCGGCTCCGTCATGACCACGAACGTGGCTGTGCTTGTTGTTCGCTCGCTACGCTCGCTCATGACTCCACCTCGCTGTCGCTCGGCACCGCCACGACCACGAACGTGGCTGTGCTTGTTGTTCGCTCGCTACGCTCGCTCATGACACAGTCTCCTTTTCGGCGGTGGGATGTCCGGTGAGGGTGAGGAATACGTCGTCGAGGGTGGGGGTGTGCACCGAAAGTCCGGCGACCTCGATCTGTTCGTAGTCGAGCCGATCGAGCACCGTGCGCAGCGATTTCACGCCACCATCGCTCGGCACCGCGAGGGTGAACTCCTCCTCTGCCGCGTCATCGACAACGCGCGCCTCCGGACCCAATGCCGTTGCCGCGGCGGCGAGTCCGAGCTGGTCGGCGAATTCCAGTCGGATGTGTCCGCCTGGTATCCGCCGCTTCAATTCGGCGGCCGTGCCCTCGGCGACGATCCGGCCGTGGTCGAGCACCGCGATCCGGTCGGCCAGTTGGTCGGCCTCCTCGAGGTACTGGGTGGTGAGGAAAACGGTCACGCTGTAGTCGTCGACCAACGTGCGGATCATGTCCCAAATCGTCCGGCGACTGCGCGGATCCAGGCCGGTGGTCGGCTCGTCCAGGAAGATGATGCGCGGATCGCCGACCAGCGTCATGGCCAGATCGAGCCGCCGCACCATACCGCCGGAATAGGTCGCCGCGGTCTTGTCACCGGCTTCGACCAGATCGAAGCGCTCCAGGAGTTCGGCCGCCAGACGCTTGCTCTCGCGACGCGGCAGATGGTGCAGATCGCCCATCAGGATCAGGTTTTCGCGGCCGGTCAGCAATTCGTCGACCGCGGAGAACTGGCCGGTGACACCGATCGCGGAGCGCACGGCATCGGGTTCGGAACCCAGATCATGGCCGTCGACGCGGATTTCACCCGCATCGGGGCGCAGCAGCGTGGTGAGGATCTGCACGGTGGTGGTCTTGCCCGCACCGTTCGGGCCGAGCAGGGAGTAGATCGTGCCCTCCGGGACCGTGATGTCGATCCCGTCGAGCACCACGTGCTCACCGAACGATTTACGCAGGCCCTGCGCCGCGATGGCGGGGGCGCGATGACCGTTGGTCATGGTCTTCCTTTCCGGAAAGTTTCATAAATAAATGCGAATGACAGCATGATTGAGCTGCACCGCGCCCGGCGTCCGGTGCGGCGTTCAGTGGGTGTATTCGGTTGATTCGACGAGATGTCGAATTCGGCTAGATGTCGAGTTCCTCGACCGGCGGACGGTCGGCGATCTCGGCCACCCGTTGGTAGAGCTTGTCCGGAATCTTTCCCTTCAATTCGCTCAGCGAATCGACGACCTCGAAAATGAAGTCGCCCCAGTCCTGATCACCGACGCCGAGCATGCGACGCCAGTTCGTCAGATCCTTGACCCAATTGGTGTTCTGTGGATATTCGTCCCAGTTGGAGTATTGGGCGTGCATGACGAACTTGCCCTTCCGACTGCGATACACCCGGACGTGTTCGATGCGCTCTTCGTTCACGTCGCGATGCTCGCCGAGCAGGGCACCGGAGAAGCGGACCTGGCGCACACCGTTGTGACCGACCCGCAGCACTACCTCGTCGTAGCCCTCCAGCCTGCCCTCTTCCAGCTCGATGAACCGCCGCAGTGCGGTGGTCACCGCCCCCGAAAGGTTGCCGCCGACCAGCTCCTGCGCGCGCTGGAACAGTGGCAGATCGTCATCGGCAACGTAGATCGTCTTGTTGGGCATGAACTCACTATACGTAGATGTATACGTACACGCAAGCCGTGGGCGGTCACAAGAATTTCCCGAGCGCTTGATGCGCGGAGTACATCTTGCGCAAGTGATTGAACCGCCCCGCAGTCCAACTCGTAGTTCACGTGTACGCGATCGGTGATCACGCCTGTGCTCGCCGCTGGCGCACAGCCGGTCACCGCGAGAGGAGTGCCGATGCCGAGCAGGGTCGTAGATTATCTGGTCAGAGCGGTTTCAACCCTGGGAGTACGGCACATCTTCGGTGTCGACGGCGCGAATATCGAAGATCTCTACGACGCGCTCTTCGATGCGCCCTGCGACGTCACGGGAATCGTTGCCAAGCACGAGTTTTCGGCCGCGACCATGGCCGACGGCTACGCCCGCTCGACCGGGGGACTCGGCGTCGTCGCCGCCACCTCCGGCGGTGGCGCGATGAATCTCGTTGCCGGACTTGCCGAATCGTTCGCGTCCCGGGTGCCGGTATTAGCGCTGGTCGGACAGCCGCCGACCGCCCTGGAGGGCAATGGCGCGTTCCAGGACTCCAGCGGGCTCGGGGGCACCATCGACGCGGCCCGAATGTTCGGCGAGATCACCCAGTACTGCGCCAGGGTGGACAGCGCCGCCGACCTGCCCGACAAGTTGTCCAGAGCGGTCGACGCCGCCCGGCGCGGCGGGCCCGCGGTCCTGCTACTGCCAAAGGATGTGCAGCAGAGCGATACCGGCGACATCCCGCCGTTCCGGTCGACACCGCCGACGCACCGGCGCGATGAAAACAGCCTGGCCAGGGTGCGCGCCGCGCTGACCGCGGCACGCAAGGTCGGCAAGATCGTGATCATCGCGGGCGACCAGGTCGCGCGCGACGACGCCCGCACCGAACTCGCTCGGCTGGCGCGCACCTTGGACGCGTCGGTGGGGGTCGCCCCGGATGCGAAGGACACCTACGACAATGCCGACCCCGGGTTCTGCGGTGTCGCCGGGATTATGGGACATCCGGAATTGTCGGCGGCACTGCACTCGGCGACGCTGTGCCTGATCGTCGGCACACCGATGCCGATCACCGCGCGCACCGGGCTGGATGAACTGCTCGCCGAGCGCACCGTCGCGCATATCGGTGTCGCCGCGCCGTATCTGTCCGCGATCCACGCCACGAGTACGGATCTCGCGCGGGATCTGGGCGCACTCGCGGACGAACTCACCGGCGGCAGCACAGGGGGACGGCAGTCGGCGGGGCGGGTGAATACAGAGTCGAGTCACCCGTATCCGCCGCACGAGCTGACGCCCTTGCGAGTGCCCGAGTCGACCGGTCCCGGTCTGCGCTATCGCGAATTGGTCGAGACGATCGAGGCGCTATTGCCGGAGGGCACCGATGTTTTCGCGGATGCGGGCAATACCGGAGCGGCCGTGGTGCACCATCTGCGGGTGCCGCGCGACGGCCGATTCGTGGTTGCGCTCGGCATGGGCGGAATGGGCTATGCGTTCGGCGCCGCAATAGGTTCCGCATTCGCGCGGTATCGCGGACCGTCCGGAACCAGACGCACCGTTGTCGTCGCAGGTGATGGCGCATTCTTCATGCACGGCATGGAATTGCACACCGCGATCGAACATCAGCTGCCGGTCACCTTCATCGTACTCAACAACAACGCGCACGCCATGTGCGTCACCCGAGAACAGCTCTATTACCGAGATCGATACAGCTTCAACCGATTTCGGCCCTCAAACCTGGGTGCGGGCATCGGTGCCATGTTCCCTGAACTCCCCGCGCACTCCGTCCGTACTACCGCAGACCTGGCCATCGCACTGGGGCGATGCGTCGAATCCGAAGGGCCGGCATTCATCTCGATCGATGTCGACCCCGACGAAGTTCCCCCCTTCATCCCGTTCCTCGCGACATTGGAGAAGAAGCCGTGACAACAAGCGCCCTCCCCGCCCTCAGCGACATTCCGGAAGACGTGGTCCCCGGTGTGCTGCGGATCGAGAACTCCGATAAGGACGCGACCACTCCGATCATCATGGACATGCTGCGGTCGGTATATCCGCACGACCAGATCTTCGGTGAATTCTGCCCGGTGCAGGCGTATATCGCCGCGCCGCCGGAACAGGTGTGGGAATACCTGGCCGATACCCGCAGCCTGGAGGAGTGGACCTATAGCCTGCGCGGCTTCGTCGAGACCGAGGAGCCCGGTCTGTGGCTGGCCTGGGACCGGCTCGGCCCGGAGACCAAGATCTTCACCCGCACCGTCGCGCACCGCGAGGGTATGACCGTCGACTACCACTGCGCCTGGGATCAGAGCCAGCACCTGTGGATGATCTACCTGCTGCGGGTCATCGATGCCCAGGTGGTGTTCAACAAGCCGGGTTCGGTGGTGCTGTGGGTCAACTGCCATCACCCGTTCTACGACGAAAATCCCTATCCCGAAACGGCTCCCGAGAAGCGGCCGGTGTGGGTGGGCGACTTCTGGGAGATGTTCTCGGCGGGACATCAGCTCGAGCTCGACAACCTCAAGGCGATCTGCGAATACCGTGCGGCACACGGTCTTCCGATCAAGCCCGACTGGATGAAGTGAGGCGGCACCATGATCTCGAACTCCGCAGCACCCGCAAATCCGGACGCCCCTGGACTGCCGACGGTCAGCCTCGTCGATGTGGCGAGCTATCTGCCGGGTGAACCGGTCGGCACCGAATACTTCACGCAGTACAGCCGATCCGACCGGATGGCCAAGAACGTCATGTTCCGCTCGCCCAAGGCACGCCACCATGTGGCCAGGGACGAGACCGCGGTGGATATGGTCGAGCGCGCGGTCGCGCCGCTCGTCGAACGCCATGGCGCACCGGCGATCGCCGATATTGATGTGCTGATCACGCACACCCAACTGCCGGACAATCCGGTGATGGGTTGCGGACCCGAGGTGGCCCGACGCCTCGGGATGAAGCCCCGCTTCGTCTACGACCTGCACAACGGCGGCTGCGCGGCATTCGTGCACATGATGGCCATGGCCAGAATGATCCTGCAGACCACCGATGCCCGCACGGCGCTCATCGCGGCGAGCCAGAACTGCGCGGGCCCGGTATTCACCCAGACCGACATCCGCAAGCTCGCCCAGGCCCCGGTGCCCGGTGATGCCTGCGGTGTCGGACTGCTGGTCAAGGATGATTCCGCGCCGATCCTGGATATCGAATGCCGCACCTATCCCGAGTTCGCCGGGGATATGGAGTTCTCGACCAATGGCGAGCGCAAGTACTGGGAGCCGGGCGAGGGCCAGGGCTGCGTCAGCTTCACCGAATCGAAGATCACCAAGGTGTTCGCACGCGGCAATCGGCTGGTGCCGGAGGTGGCATCGGCGGTATGCGATCGGATCGGAGTGAAGGGCCGCGATATCGACACCTTCGTCACCAATCAGCCGAACCGGCTGTTCCTGCGCAACTGGCACGATGCGCTGGAGCTGCCGCCGGAGCGGCACCCGGACACCTTCGACCAGTGCGGAAATCTGTTCGCGGCGGGCATTCCGGTCACACTCGATACCGAGAATCGGGCGGGTCGGCTGCGCAACGGCTCGGTGGTGCTGTTGTCGGCATTCGCGCACGCCGGTGATTTCGCCGGTGCCGCGGCCGTGCGCTGGGGTGCGGCGAGGTGAGCGTGCGGGTGGCCGATGAATCTCGGCCCTCGCAACAGCACCGAAGTCAGCGGGCGCAGGCGCGGTTCGATCTCAGCCTGAGCGAAAACCCATTTCCGCCACTGCCTTCGGTACTTGTCGCGGTGAACAGCGTACTGGCGCAGGCCAATCGCTATCCGGAATTCCTGCCGCAGCGGCTGCCGAGGTTGATCGCGGGACGTGTGGGGGTGCACTCGGACCAGGTGGTCGTCGGTTCCGGTGCGACCGGGGTGGCCATGCAGGTCATCCAGGCGCTGACCAAGCCGGGTGACGGAATCGTCTACGGGGCACCGACTTTCGACGGCTATCCGATCATGGCGGAGATGGCCGATCTCGAGGTCGTACCGGTGCCGCTTGATGCCGCGGGCCATCAGGATCTGTGGGCGATGACCAAGGCCATCGACAAGCAGACCGGTTTGGTGGTGATCTGCCGTCCGCACAATCCGACCGGCACCGTGGTCGCGGCCGGTGAGCTGAAGGCCTTCCTGTGCTCGGTGCCCCGCCGGGTGCCGGTCATCCTGGACGAGGCGTATGCCGAATTCCTGGGGCCGGCCGATCAGGTCGACACGCTGGCACTGCTGAACCGGCATCCGAATCTGCTGGTTCTGCGCACCTTCTCGAAGGCCTACGGACTGGCCGGTCTGCGCATCGGCTACACCTTCGGCCGGAGCGAGTTGATCAGCCGCGTCCGCAGGCTGCAACTGCCATTCGGGGTGAGTTCGGCGGCGGTGGCCGCGGTCGCCGCGTCCTACGCCGCCGAACCCGAATTGGCCGCGCGCATCCTGCGCATCACCACCGCACGCGAAACTCTCCGCAGTGCGCTACTACGCCGACACATCACCGTGCCACGCAGCTACGCCAACTTCCTCTACCTCCCCGGCCCCGGCATAGCAACAGCCCTACGCCGAGCCGGCATCGCCGCCAAGGCCTACCCCGACGGCAGCGCCCGCATCGCCGTCGGCGACCCCGACGCCGACAACGCGGTGCTGAGGGCCCTCGAGTCACTGCGCTAGGCAGTCCGTCCTGCCCTGCTCCAAGACAGTCGGGACCCCGCAAGACCGGCCGGCTTGGCACCGAGCTGGCAGGACGTGCAAGGCTGGCGAGCTGGCGGATCAAGATCAGGTGGAACTGGTGGCGGGGACATCTCGGGATGCCGCGCCAGGCGCCACCTGATCTTGATTGCGCGGTGGTTCGATGGGGAGGTGATGCGGTGGCGGCAGTTCGAGGTGAATACGGCACCGGCGCGTGGGACGGCGAGTCGGGTGCTGTTGCGGTTGGTGCTGGGGCGGCGTGAGGTCGTCGTTCGCCAGACGGTTATCGAGGCGGGTGGGACCAGCGGCTGGCACTATCACGACGGCACGCTGCTGGTGCTGGTTGCCCGCGGCATCCTCGACCACCCGGGGGCGGACTGTGTCCCGGTCAGCTATCGCCGCGGCCGCATCTTCCGTGAACCCAGCGGCCCGTCCTATCCCCATGTCGCACGCAATCTCGGAACGACCCCGGTAACGCTGTTCGTGCTGTACCTGAACCCGGTCGGCAGCCCACTGTCACATCGCATCAACCCGCCTGAATGCGCCAACCAATAGCGCTCGAACCGACTTGCCCGGCGCGCGCGGCAGAGGTCGGTGCGCGATCGGACCGCCGTGGTATCTGACAGGTATCATTCAAAGTATGGCGATGACCTTGCGACTCGATGATGACGACGACCGCATGCTGACCGCGGAAGCTGCGCGCACGGGTCGCTCCAAGCAAGAGATCGCGAAGGAAGCGATACATCTGCACCTCACCGCGAATCAGGAAGAGTTCGAGGCGATGCTGGCCCGCACCATGGACCGGCACGCCGAATTGCTGGAACGACTCGCGTGATCAGATACCTGACGCTCCACGAACTTCTGCTGATCGCGCGGGCCGTGAACCACGGTACCGACGCGATCCGGGATTACGGATTGCTCGCGTCCGCCGCCGCGCGTCCATCCACCAAGGTGTTCGGCGTCGATCCATATCCGGAATTGTTCGAAAAGGCCGCCGCATTACTTCATTCACTTGCTCGCAATCACGCCCTCATCGACGGCAACAAACGCACCGCGTTCCTTGCGGCGGCGCTCATGCTCGAACGTAACGGCATCGTGTTGGCCGCGCTCCCAGATGAACAGGAACCGGTCATGATTGCCGTCGCGGTCGGGGACATGGACGTGCCCGAGATCGCCGAGCACCTCCGGAAATGGAGCAAATAGCAGCGCGGGCGACGTCGCGATGGGACCTGGCCGCGACCGCGCGTCAGTTGGTCGGAGCGCAGGTGTCGCGTAGCGAGCACGCGCCGCAGGCGGATCCGCAGCCGCCGATCTCTTGTGCCGGAACCAGATCCTCGACCGCGCGAGCCGCGGCGTTCGCGCCCGCACCGAGGGTGAACAGCGCCACCGCCGCGGTGACCACCGCCACGATCAGCGCCGGGAAGCCGCCTGCGGCGACGGCGACGAGGCCGCCCGCGAAGAGCAGTGCGCCCGCGGCCACGGAGGTGGGGGCGGCGACGCGGTTGGCTATGCGGAAGGTTTCGTCGTCGTACAGCGCCGCCTCGGTGTGCACCCCGACGAAGCGGTTGCGTGGCAGCCGGCCGGTCAGTCCGAGCACGCCGGTTGCGATGGCGACCATGGCCAGCACGAACAGGGCGAGAGCGACGACGAACACTCGAGCAGGCTAGCGCACCGCCGCCACGCCGCGACGGCCAGCTCCCCAGCAAGCGTCCGGCACCCGAGCCGTCACCAATCGGGACAGGCGCATTCCGCATCGATCTCCGCCGAGCGGCGCGTGCAGCAACCGACCGCCCGGCACAAATCGAGTACGAACAGCGGAAGTCGCTGCGGCACAGCTAAGGCGACCATTGAGCGATCTGCGCCACACCCACCATCGCGACCGGGCAACAATGCCGCGCGGGCCGTCCGCACGGCTCGAGAACAGGTCGAGCCCGGCCCGATTTTCGGTGCATGAGCCCGGACGTTCTACCCTGATAGACACATCTATGACGGGGATCGGCGAGAACAAGAAGGCAGGACCGTGGCGGACACTCGTGCAACCGAAAGCGATGTACCGGAGCACAGGTACAACGCTGGCCTCGCCGGCCGTATCGAGCGCCGGTGGCAGCGGACCTGGGATGAGCGCGGGACGTTCCACGCGCCGAACCCGGTAGGCCCGCTCGCGGGTGCGACCCCGGCGGACAAGCTGTTCGTCCAGGACATGTTCCCGTATCCGTCCGGCGCGGGTCTGCACGTCGGGCATCCGCTCGGCTACATCGCCACCGACGTCTTCGCGCGCTATCACCGGATGCATGGCCGCAATGTGCTGCACGCACTGGGTTACGACGCATTCGGTCTGCCCGCCGAGCAGTACGCGGTGCAGACCGGTGCGCATCCGCGCCAGACCACCGAATCGAATATCACCACCATGCAGCGTCAGCTGGACCGGCTCGGCCTCGGCCACGACCGTCGGCGCTCGTTCGCGACCACCGATCCGGAGTACTACAAGTGGACGCAGTGGATCTTCCTGCGCATTTACAACGCTTGGTACGACCGGGATCTGGACCGGGCCCGCCCGATCGCGGAACTGGAAGCACAGTTCGATTCGGGTGCCCGGCCGACGCCGGACGGCCGCACCTGGCACGATCTGACCGCGGCCGAACGCGCTGAGGTGCTGGACTCGTATCGTCTCGTGTACCAAACGGATTCGGTGGTCAACTGGTGTCCCGGGTTGGGCACCGTACTGTCCAACGAAGAGGTCACCGCCGACGGCCGCAGTGAGCGCGGTAACTTCCCGGTATTCCGGAAGCGGCTGTGGCAGTGGATGATGCGCATCACCGCCTACTCCGACCGGCTGGTCGACGATCTGGATCGCCTGGACTGGCCGGAGAACGTAAAGGCCATGCAGCGCAACTGGATCGGTCGATCGCGTGGCGCGCAGGTCAAATTCGATGCCGATGGTCAGCACCTCGAGGTCTTCACGACCCGGCCGGACACGCTGTTCGGTTCCACCTACGTGGTGCTGGCGCCCGAGCACGAGCTGGTCGACCGGCTGACCGCGCAGGAGTGGCCCGCTGGCGTCGACCCGCGCTGGACCTTCGAGGATGCCGGTGACCCCGCGGAGGCCGTTGCGGCATACCGCAAGGCGATCGCGGCCAAATCGGATCTGGAGCGTCAGGAGAACAGGGAGAAGTCCGGCGTCTTCCTGGGTTCCTACGCGACCAACCCGGTGAACGGCGCACAGGTGCCGATCTTCATCGCCGACTATGTGCTGGCCGGTTACGGCACCGGCGCGATCATGGCGGTGCCAGGACACGATCAGCGCGACTGGGAATTCGCCTCGGTCTTCGGCCTGCCGATCGTGGAAGTCATTTCCGGCGGAGATACTTCGGCCGCGGCCTACTCCGGTGACGGCGCGCTGGTGAATTCCGATTACCTGAACGGCCTGTCCGTCGAGGAGGCCAAGGCCACCGTGATCGCCCGGCTGGAGGCCGACGGCCACGGCAAGGGCACCGTCCAGTACAAGCTGCGCGACTGGCTGTTCGCCCGCCAGCGCTACTGGGGTGAGCCGTTCCCGATCGTCTACGACGAGGACGGCGCACCGCACGCGCTGCCGGAATCCATGCTGCCGGTCGAACTTCCGGAGCTGGACGATTTCGCACCGGTCACCTTCGATCCGAACGATGCGGGCTCCGAACCGTCACCGCCGCTGGCCAAGGCCACCGATTGGGTGCATGTCGAGCTGGATCTGGGCGACGGCCCCAAGCAGTACCGGCGCGATACCAATGTCATGCCGAACTGGGCGGGCAGTTCGTGGTACCAGCTGCGCTACGCGGACCCGACGAACGCGGATGCGTTCTGCGCCAAGGAGAACGAGCAGTACTGGCTGGGCCCGCGCACCGCGGAGCACGGCCCGAACGATCCGGGCGGCGTCGATCTGTACGTCGGCGGTGTCGAACATGCGGTGCTGCACCTGCTGTACTCGCGGTTCTGGCAGAAGGTGCTGTTCGATCTGGGTGATGTGAGCGGTTACGAGCCGTACCGTCGCCTGTTCAACCAGGGCTACATCCAGGCGCACGCCTACACCGACGCGCGCGGCGCGTATCTGCCCGCCGCCGAGATCATCGAGCACGACGGCAAGCACTACTTCCCCGATCCCACGACCGGCATCGAGATCGAGGCGTTCCAGGAGTACGGCAAGATCGGAAAGTCGCTGAAGAATGCCATCTCGCCGGACGAGATGTGCGATATGTACGGCGCCGACACCTTCCGCTTCTACGAAATGTCGATGGGTCCGCTGGATACCTCACGGCCGTGGGCGACCAAGGATGTCGTCGGTGCGCACCGGTTCCTGCAGCGGGTCTGGCGACTGGTCGTCGACGAGGAGTCCGGCGCGATCCGGGTTACCGACGCGGCGCCGTCGGATGAGACGCTGCGCCTGCTGCACAAGACGATCGCCGGTGTAGACGACGATTTCGCCGCCCTGCGCGATAACACCGCGGGAGCCAAGCTGATCGAGCTGACCAACCATCTGACCAAGAGCTATCCCGCGGGTGCGCCGCGTACAGTGGTGGAGCCGATGGTGCTGATGCTGGCGCCGATGGCACCGCATATCGCCGAGGAACTGTGGGAACGACTGGGACACAACGAATCCCTGGCCCACGGCCCGTTCCCGATAGCGGATCCGGCGCTGCTGGTGGAGGAGTCGGTGGAGTATCCGATCCAGGTGAACGGCAAGGTGCGCAGCCGAATCCAGGTACCCGCCGACGCCGACAACGCGACCATCGAGGCGACCGCGCTGGCGGATGAGAAGATCGCGACACTGCTCGGCGGCAGTGCGCCGCGCAAGCTGATCGTGGTCCCGGGGCGGCTCATCAATATCGTCGCGTAGGCGCGATCCGCTCCGCGCACGCATTCGCGCCGCGTCACGTATTCGCCTGCCCCACACGCATTCGCGCCCGGCGAAACCGCGTTCGCGTACCGCGCGCACACATTCGCACCCCGCGTCCGCGCCCGACGAAACCACGCTCGCGTACCGCGCACAGACTTGCACCCCGCCCACGCATTCGCACCCTGCGTCCGGGCACAACCGGTCAATGCCACTGCGGTGCCGGGCGCAAGCATTGTCAGCAGCCGACGTCTATCCGCGATCCGAACCCTTTGGCTTCGCTCTATCCGCGCCCGTCGCCCCGTCGACGCAAACGCGCAGGTGACAGCCGTGACGGTGCCGGGCGAAACTGTCCCCGAACTGAACCTCGGAACAATATGTCAAGAAAACGACATCATCGTGCGGACGATGTCGCAGTGCGCCGTCGGCCGGGAACCACTGTGCTTCCGACAGTGGCAGGTGTACGGAATCGGTGGCGTTGCGCGCCGGCGTCGGTGGTCAGCGGCATTGTGTCGAGCTGTGCGGCGATGGCTTCGAATCAGTAGGGCCGGAGCACGACTTCGGTCGGATGGCCGTCGCGCGGCGTTTCGATGGCGGCGCGCACGGTCCCCGCGACGGTCTCCGGACTGAGGAATTCCTCCGCGCGATACTCGCGCCCCTCACCCGCGATGATCTCCCGCTGCATATCGGTATCGATGCGGCCGGGATGGATCGAGGTCACCCGCAGTGTCGGCTCCTCCAATCGCAGCGCATCACCGAACGCGCGCAGGCCGAACTTGCTTGCCGCATACGACGCCCACCCCGCATTGGCCCGCAATCCGGCACCCGAATTGATCAGCACGACGTGACCGTTGGCCGCCCGCAGCGCGGGCAACAGCAGCCTGGTCAACTCCGCGACGGCAATCACATTGGCTTCCAGGGTATTTCGCCACTGATGTACCGAGGATTCGGCGATCGCACCCAGGTCCGCGATACCGGCGTTGTGTACCAACACATCCAGGTGCCGAATCGGCGAAACCGCTTCCGCCACTGCGGAATAGTCGGTCAACTCGACCGGCCATCCGGTGGCGCCGGGCAGTTCGCCTAATATCGCGCGCAGCGCCTCGGCCGAGCGGGCGCCGAGCAACAGATCGTGGGTCGGTGCGAGTTCGCGAGCGATCGCGGCGCCGAGCCCTCGGCTGGCACCGGTGATCAGCGCGGTCGGCTTCGGTGTGCTGGTCACGGCGGAGGTCATGGAGTCACCGTATCGACCACCGATACGGGCCGTAGCACTACCCGCGCGCGCGGCGATGAATGCATAAAGCGAATAAATGGAATTCACGGACGGGGCATGCAGAGTGAGATCCGGCGCACAACAGCTGGCCACCAGGGCGCACCAGGACGAGACGCGAGTCACTGAGCGGGCGTACTTGCGGGTGCCATCGCAAAATAGGGAGATGGCACACCCGGGTTTCACCCCAACACAGCTCGCGGCCCGCGCCGCCTACCTGCTACGGGGCAATGACCTGGGCACGATGACCAGCGCCGCGCCCCGGCTGTATCCGCACATGTGGAGCTGGGACGCCGCCTTCGTCGCGGTCGGTCTCGCCCCACTCAGCGTCGAGCGCGCGGTCATCGAACTGGATACCCTGCTCTCGGCGCAGTGGAAGAACGGGATGATCCCGCACATCGTGTTCGCCAATGGTGTGGACGGCTACTTTCCCGGCCCGGCCCGCTGGGAGTGCAAGAAGCTGGCCGCCAATGCCCCCGATGGTCCGGACACCTCCGGCATCACCCAGCCGCCGGTGCACGCCATCGCGGTGCAGCGCATCCTCGACCATTCGCGCCGCCACGGCCGCAGCACCAGGGCGGTGGCCGAGGAATTCCTGAATCGGCGCTGGCCGGATCTGGTGCGCTGGCATCGCTGGCTGGCCCATGCCCGCGACCCCAAGGAGAGCGGCCGGATCACGCTGTATCACGGCTGGGAATCCGGGATGGACAATTCGCCGCGCTGGGATCGGGCCTATGCGAATGTGACACCCGGTGATCTGCCGCCGTATCAGCGCGAAGATCTGCTGGTGGTCTCGGACCCATCGCAGCGGCCGAGCGATCGCGAATACGACCGCTATCTGTGGCTGGTCGAGCAGATGCGCCGCGCCGGATACGACGACTACCAGCTCGCCTCGACGATGAGCTTCGCGGTGGAGGATGTCTTCGTCACCGCGATCTTCGCGCTGGCGTGTGAGGTGCTGGCCAATATCGGCGAGGAGTACAAGCAGCCCCATGCCGATGTCCGCGAATTGTATTCGTGGGCGGAGCGCTTCCGTGCGGGCGTGGTCGCGACCACCGACGCCCGTACGGGTGCGGCCAGGGATTTCGACGTGCGACTCCAGCGCTGGATCAATACCGAAACCCTCTCGATGTTTGCCCCACTGCTCTGCGGCGGCCTGCCCCGCGATACCGAACGCAGCCTGTTGCGGCTGTTCGAGGGCCCGCGCTTCTGCGGTCATCCGGACCTGCGCTACGCCCTGCCGCCGTCCACCTCGCCGGTCTCCAAGGACTTCCGCTCCCGCGAATACTGGCGCGGTCCCGTCTGGCCGGTCATGAGCTGGCTGTTCTCCTGGGTCTTCGCCCGCCGCGGCTGGGCCGAACGCTCCTTCATGCTCCGCGCCGAGGGTCTGCGGCAAGCCAGCGACGGCAGCTTCGCCGAATACTACGAACCCTTCACCGGTGAACCACTCGGCAGCATGCAGCAGTCCTGGACCGCGGCCTCGGTACTGGACTGGCTCGGCTGACCTATCCGCCGCCGGTCCGGGCGGGAATCGGCTGCCGATGCGAGCAGCATCAACGAGTGACTAGTGAATACTGAGCAACTACATCAGATGTAACACTGGTCACATTGCGCAACAGTCGCTATCGTCGAAAGGCATGGATAGCACTCGTTGGAGATCGACTCGCGCTGTGGCGCTGTCCACGATCACCGTGGGCAGCATCCTTACGGCTACCTCGGCTGTTACGGCAGTGGCCGAACCGAGTGGGCCCGATGTGTCGTCGTGGCAGCATGTCGACGGCCGGTTCATCGACTGGTTCGCCGTGAAAAGGGCGGGGCACGATTTCGCCATGGTGAAGGCGACGGAGGGGCTGAGTTACCTCAATCCGTATTTCGTGCCGGACAGCGTCCTGATGCGAACAGCGGGGGTCGCGCGCGGAACGTATCACTACGCGCGACCGAATCTGCCGCCCGAGCCGCAGGCGGCGCTGTACGCGACGGTCGTGCTCGGCCAGAACGGGCCGCTGGATCTGCCGCCGGTGCTCGATCTGGAGAATGCGGGCGGACTCGGTCCGGCCGGACTCATCGACTGGACGCACCGGTATCTGAATACCGTGCAGGCCCTGACCGGACGGGTGCCGATCATCTACACCTATCCGAATTTCTGGAAGACGGCCATGGCGAATACCAATGAATTCACCAGGTATCCACTCTGGATCGCCGACTACCGCGGCAACGAACAGCCCGAAGTGCCGGGCGGCTGGCCGACGTGGACGTTCTGGCAGACCACCGACGCCGGCCGCATTCCGGGTATCGCGGGCGGCACCGATGTCAACGTATACAGCGGCGCCCAGGGTGATTTCGCACGCTACGCCAATATCGGCTGAGCACAGCACGAAACCGCTACTCCCTGCAGGTTGTCGAGTAGCGGTTTCGTGTGTGCGGGGAATCGACGGTACTTACCTACTGCGCCGGCTCCGCCGGCTGCCACCCCCTAAGTGCCGATTCGCCCGCCGCCCTTCTTCCACACCGAGACAACGGCGGGTCTGGGCAGACTATCGCCACCATCGGGCCAATGCGAGGCGGGCTTCTCCGCGGTCGCGTCATCGCGCTCGCCCGGATGTTGGACGCACACGGTGACCCGCTGCTCCGACACCGTCGGACCGCAGGTCTCCGCGCCGAACGGAACGGTCAGGAATTGTTTGGTCTCACCGCGATTCGGCCCGTCGAGTACTACCGAGAACAGCCCGTCATTGGCACCGTTGGCGCGCGAGGCATCGGTGGAGATCCACAGATTGCCATAGGCGTCGAAGGCGAGATTGTCCGGTGCCGCGATCGGGCTGACCTTGGCCTTGTCGAAACCGGCGAAGTAGGTATCGCTGGTCTTCGGATCACCGCACAGCATCAGGATATTCCAGATGAATGTGGTGCCGGCGTGATCGTCGTCGAGTTCGAGCACCTGCCCGAATTTGTTGATATTGCGTGGATTGGCCTCGTCGATGGCGGGCTTGCCCTGCGCACCGCGCTGCTCGTTGTAGGTCAGCGCGACATAGACCTTGCCGGACTTGGGATTCGCCTCGAAATCCTCGGGACGGTCCATCTTGGTCGCGCCGACCTTATCGGCCGCCAACCGGGTGAATACCGAAACCTCTTCGGCGGTAAAGCCGTCCACCTTCGAGGTTGCCTTGCCGTCCTCGCCGGTGACCAGCAGCGGAATCCATTGGCCGGTACCGGTGAAGCCCTTGTTCGAGGGCACCGTGCCATTGCCGTCGATCTTGTCCGGGTGGTCGCCGGTGAATTTGGCGACGTACAGCGTGCCCGCGTCCAGGATCGTCAGGTTGTGCCGCATGCTCGCCTGGCCGTTGCCGGACTGCACCTTTCGCGACGAAACGAACTTGTACATGTAGTCGAAGCGCTCGTCATCGCCCATATAGGCGACCACGGTGCCGTCCTTGGCGACGTGAATGGTCGCGGCCTCGTGTTTGAACCGGCCGAGCGCGGTGTGCTTGATCGGCGCGGCCGTGGCGTCCCACGGATTCACCTCGATGACCCAGCCGAATCGGTTGGCCTCATTGGGTTCCTTCGCCAGATCGAAGCGCGGTTCGTGCCGCTCCCATTTGCGATCGGAGGCGCCGTTCGGGAAGCCGTAGCGCTTGAGCCTGGCCTTGGCGGCCTCGTCGGTTACCTTGTCGCCGTTGGCGAAGTACTGGTTGATGTTCTCTTCGCCGGAAAGCACTGTGCCCCACGGCGTCAGGCCGCCGGAGCAATTGTTGAGGGTGCCGAGCACCTTGGCACCGGACGGATCGGCGCTCGTCTTCAGGAAGGTGCTGCCCGCGGCGGGCCCGGTGACGGTGAATTCCGTCGTGCCGGTAATGCGGCGGTTGTATTTGCCGAATTCCGTTGTCAACTTGCCGGTTCCGGATTCGCCCCGCACCTGTACGACCGAAAGGCCGTGCGCGGCAATGGCGGTCTGGTAATGCTCGAGTGCGGGCTCTTCCTTGTTGTAACCCTTGAACATCTGCGGTTCGGTGGTGTACTCGTGATTCACCACCAGCAGGTAGGTATTCGCCTGCCCCTCGATGGGCAGTAGTGTGGCGAAGTCGTTGTTGAAGCCGAACTGTTCGGCCTGCGCGGTCGCGGACTGGGCATTGGCATCGAACTTCGGTGCGTCGGCGAACAGCGGGTCGCCCCAGCGGATCACGACATTGTGTTCGTAGCCATCCGGAATGACCAGAGCGTCATCGGAATTCGCCGCCACGGGTTTGAAGTTGGTGCCCACCGGCACACCGTCGACCAGCGAGCCGCCCGCCGCCAATTCGACCTTGTCGTCATCCCCGCAGGCCGCGAGCAGACCGGCCGCACCGACCGCGACCACCACACCCGCACTGCCCTTCAGCATGCCGCGCCGCGTCAGCGCCGCGCGCACCATGTCGCCGAAGTATTCGTTCTCGGAAGTGTTCGGAACCTCGTGGAAGCAGGCGTTTCCGCACTTGTACTGACAGGTTGTGGCCGAGCGCTTCGGCTGGCCGTCCCGCTTCACGAACAGGGCGAGGGGCTTCGTTGTCACGACGAACTCCTGACTAGTGCTGACCGGCGCACGGTAAGCCGCTCAGGCAATCCACAGGAAACGGTCAGATGAACGTCCGACCAATTAGGCAACCCTCACTGTGCGAAACGATCGGGCAGCACCCGCCCGCTATCCTCGCGTTGACCGGGCATTACCCGTTTTACCTGGTCAAATACTAAAGATTTCGGTTGCGTCACGTAGCTCGCTACTCATGTGCGACTCCCCTCCCAGGAGGAGGATCGAAACCAAGGACATGAGTACCGAGTCAGGAGTAGTGCGATGACTTTGTCCGGAGGAAAGACCCAGCTCACCTCGCAGGCGCTGGACTATGTCGATTCGATTCTCGCGGGCGCGGTGGCCGAGGCCCGCGCCGTAGTCGCCGACCACGAACATATGGGCGAAGAAGGCGATGGCGGCTGCAACCGGTGTACCCACCCGACCTGTGTCGGCTTCATCCCGGGCGGTGGTGCGCTCTGCAAGCGTCCCACCTGCCATCACAGCTTCTTCAGCCACCGCGTCTTCTGACGCGCAAACAAATACCGCTCCCGTTCCTGGGGAGCGGGAGCGACATTCGGCGCCGGGCTAGGCATTGACTTGCAGTGCGATCACAACCTCTTGTTCGTTCTCCGGCAGATAGTGCACCTGGAGAACGCGACCGACCTGTACCCGGGACACGCTGGTGGGCGGCAAGAACTTGTCCACGCTGGTGCTGAAAGTCGTTCCGTCGGGCCGGGTTACGACCAGGCCGAGCTCGATCTTGGAGTGCCCGTTGCGAATTTCGCCGGGAACCGAAAGCGATCGCACGACGGCCTGAGCGGTAATGCCGCGCTCGGCGATATCGAGTTCGGCCTTGGTGGTGAAGCCCTTTCGGATCATGGATTCATTCATGGCACGCTGAGCTGCCGACATGTCGCCGGACCGGTCGACCTCGACCTTATCGGTGCGATCGGGCAGATAGCGCACCGGCAGTACGACACCGGGCTGCAGCAGGGCGAGTTCGGTGAGCGGAACGATCATTTTGGCGTGCGAGTCGAAGATCGTGCCGTCGACGCCCTCGACGCTGAAGTCGATGCGGATCTGCGGCTGATCATTGACGGTGAGTCCGGTCTGCCGGAACGACTTTATGGTGCCGATACCGACAAGACCATTGCGGAAGGCCGAGCTGTTGTTCCCGGTGAAGGCCGCCATGATGCCCTCGCCGGTGCATGCGAAGACGATCGGGACAATGGTCAGCGCGATGATCGGCAACGCCATCTGCGGCCCGACCCAGGCGAGCGTGCCATCGTCGAAAGGGCCGTAACCGGTGTAGGTGAGGCCGTGCCAGAGGTAGTAGCCGATCGAGAGAACGAAGAAGGCGGCGGCGAGCGAGCGGGCGATGGTTTTCATGGTGTTCCCTTGTGTTCGAAACGGTTCGGTTCACTCGCCCCGTTCACGCCCCTTGTCTCGAGGGGCGTGAACGGGCTGGTCGTGGGGATCAGCCGCCGACCACGGTCGAGCAGGCGAAGGTGATATCGAATTTCGAGTTCTTCGGGCTCGCGGTCGGATTGGTGAGATCGGGCGCGCCGACGCCCTCACCGGTGACCTTGTAGGTGTTGCCGTCCTTGACGACCTTGGCCGAACCGCCGGGCATGCCATTGCCGAAGCCGAGGGCATAGGGCATGCCGTTGGTGCCGCCCTTGCTGCCCGCGACCGCGACGGCCTGGACGTTGTCGGTGCCGGTGATGGAGGCGCTGACGCTCAGGGTGCCGTAAGTGGCGTTATTGGTATCGCTGAGCGTGAGGGCCAGGGTGCCGCCCTGCTTGGCGCAGACGGTCTCGAACTTGCCGTCGAGCGCCTTGCCGTCGACCGAGGCGGTCGACTTGCCCGATGCCGGTGCCGGGGCGGCCGAGGTTCCCGGCTTCGCCGACGTGGTCGACGAGCTGCCCGAATCGTCACTGCATCCGGTGACGAAGAGGGCGAGGGCGACGGCCGAGGCGGTGAGAGCGGCGGCGGAGATGCGGACCGGCTTGGTGTTCATGATTGTTGTTCCTTTGCTTCGTTCGGCTCCGGTGTTGGGCCGATACGAGAAAGGTAGGAATCGGAACCGCCCTACCGATCCCAGGTTTTTCGGAGTCTGAAACGAGCAAAGTTCCGTTAGCCTGGTCGAATGCGACGGCCGCGCGCGATGGTGCTGGACGAGGTTTGGCGCCGACTCGAGGGCGTCGAACCGCTCAGTGGACCCCACGGTGGTCCGCTGCGACGGACGGTCAAGCTGATCCTGGATCCACTCGTCATCCGGCCCGTGCAGCATCCGCTGTGCGCGGGCCCGATCCTCACCGCGGACGGCGCGGTTCTGCTCGCCACCCGAATCCATGCCGCCGCCGATGTGCTGCGCGCGACGGCGGCGTGGTTTTCTCTGCTCAAACAGGTCCGGCGGGCGCTGCGGATCACCGAGGGCAATCCGCAGGATCTGTATTTCCAGCGCGCCTTCGAACTCGCCACCACATCGGGTATGCCGGATCCGGACCGGGACCGGACAACCGCCGAGGCGACACTGCGCGATGTCCACGAATTCGCGGCGGGGCGTACGACACAGGTGCTCAAGGAGTACATCACCGCGGGTGCGCGGACTGCCGAACTCGCGTCGCTGATCGATGTCGCGTGGGGACGACGTCCGGTGGGCGGACCGACCGGGGATCACGCCGAACTGTTCGCGACGCTGCTGGATGCGGCCGCGGCTCGCGACGGTCGAACCGCCGATGGGCAGCCGACATTCGATCAGCTGGTTGCCACCCATGCCGGGACGCACGGGGGAATCCGACTCTGGGAACGCACCTTCGAGCCGACGGCACATCAGCTCGGGCTGACCGCGGTGCCGGTTCCGCGGCCACCCGCGCTCGGTTCGTCGGCGTCGAAGGCCAGTCTCGGGCTGCCCTTCGATCGCACCATCTACGAGCGCGTATTCACCGTGCTGCAAGCGTCCGGTGAACGGGCCGAACTGCCACCCATTCCGGAATTGGTGACCACGGAGATCGCCCGAAGTTGCTCGCCCTGGGCACTTTTGGACGAATCGCTGCGGGTCGCGGCGACGGCCGGGGCCGTGCTGGCGCTCGGGTTGCGGCCGATCGCGGCCGCTTCGCCTGCGAGCACTACCCGGTCAACCGAGACGGCGGCGCATCGGGTGATCAATGGCCGCTGGCAGCGGGAGGCCTACGTCCTGCAGGCGCGACGGCTCGCGGTGCGCACCGATATCGAAATGCCGAGCGGCCCACTGGCGGCCATCGCCGCCGAACTGCGCACGCCGTGGCGGCCCTATCTGCGGCGGCTGTGGGTTCGCCTGCACGGCCGTGATGTCCGGGAGTTCCGCGTGTACGAGCCGGACGAGCTGTGGGATCTGCTCGACGGGGTGGCGCGCTCGGTCATGCTGGACCATCGCATGCGGGTCAAACAGGCGCTGAGTGCGCGTTCCCTTGTCACCGAGCCGGATCCGGCGGAATCGAGGGCGAGCTGATGAGTACGACCGTGCGGATCGAACCGGGCGGGGATGGGATCTGGATCATCGCACCCGACGGGGCGCCGACGGTGTTGGACGGTGCCGCGGCGATAGATGTGCTGGTGCTCGAGGTGCTCGGCGGTCATCTGTCCTGGAGTCTGCTCGCCGGACAGACGATTCCGGCCGCGGTGGTCGATGATGTCGAACTCGCCCAGGACTGGTTGTGGGCTGTGTACGGCGAACGGATCGCCGTTGCCATCGCCGATACCGAGAGCGGCGCCACCGAATTCACCGATGTGGCCGAACCCGTGGTGCCGGATCTGGTGGCGGCTGCCTGGCGGCTCGGGTTCGCGTATTGGGCGGCGCGATGGTGGCCCGCGTCGACGATCGATGGCATCACTGCGCTCGACGATCGGCTGCTGGACCAGGAGATCACGACGCTACGCACGCAGTGCGAACCACTTTTCGGTGACGATGAGCCAACCGCGGACGACGAGTCGGCGGATGTCGTCGCTACGGTCGCAGCGTCCACTCGCGCAGCGGATTACGCGCTGGCCGCTGGTGGCGGGGCCGATCGGCCGGCCGGGGCACTGTCACTGGCGCGTGGCACGAGCGGTTGGGATTGGCGACGCTGCCCGCCCGGCCTCATCGACGCGTCCGAACGGGCGGTGACCTGGGAATCGACCCGTAGTTCGGGAACTACGACCGTCCACGTCACCGCGGTAGCGGCGCCCCAATTGGGCTCGGCCGCACCGGCACATCTGCGCCCGCGCGCCGTCATCACCACACCCGTCGGCACCGCCGAGGCCGAGCTGGATCTGGTCGGCGAGCTGTGGACCGGTGCGACCACCACGCCGTCGGATGCCATTTCGACGGTGGATGTCTATGTGCCTGGTGTCGGGGCGCCCGGCGCACCCGAGCTGGGTGGTCCCGAGATCCGGCGACAGATTCGTGAGCTCGCGACCGCGCGGTTGCATCGGGCCGGCACCGCCGACGACGCGGTCGATGCACCGCTGCTCGCCGAAATCGCCGCCGCCGCATCGGATTCGGACTTCTGATGGCAGCCGATGACGGTCGCGAATTGCTCGCCGAAGGCGCGGCCGCCTATCAGCGCGGCGATATTGCCGAGGCCAGGCGGCTGTTCGAGGATATCGCCAGGACCAGCACGGATGGCCTGCGCGTCAGCGCGCTGGTCAATGCCGCGAGCATGTGCGATGAACTCGGCGATCATGCCGGGGCGATCGTCTTGTTCCGCGCGGCGCTCGCGGAAATGCCCGCGGACGCGATCGAAAAGCGGCCCGCCGCACTGATCAACCTGTCCCAGGCACTGCAGCATGTCGGCGATCTCGACGGCGCACAGGAGGCGCTGGAACAGGCGCGGACGCTGCTCACCGAACACAATGACGAAAGTATGCAGCGGGTGGCCTGTCTGCTCTCGCTGACCGCGGTGGCATTCCATCGCCAGAGCTGGGCGTATGCCATCGAGCTCGCCACCGAATCATTGGATGCGGCAGTGCGCTTCGCACCGCAGCTGGCTGGGCATCCGCTCTCGACGCTCGGCGGGATCTACTTCGAGACCGGACGGCGCGAACTCGCCGTCGACTTCATGGGCCAGGCGCTGGCGGCCTTCGACGCGGCCGGTGATCGCAATGCGGTCGCCGAGACGGAACAGAATCTGGCCGTCATGTACGTCAGGTTGGATCGGTTCGACGAGGCGGAACCGCCGCTGCGGTCCAGCCAGGAGTACTTCGAACGCGCCGGACTCGGATATCGCGCGGGCGTCGGGCGCAAAACCATGGGGTTTCTGGCGGAGGGCCGCGGCAACACCGCTGCGGCGCATCGGCTCTATCGCCGCAGTCTGGACTATTTCGACGAATCCGGTGCGGTGCTCGATGCCGCCGATGTGCGCGTGCGCCTGGCGACCGTCGCCTATTCGAACGGACAATACGACGAGGGCGAATCCCTCATCGGCGAGGCATTCGCGACCTATGCCGAACGTGGTCTCGGATTGCACTGTGCCCACATCGATTTCTGGCATGCCGCGCTGCTGGAGTCGGTGATCGAGGCGACCGAAATGCCGAATCCCGAGCTATTGGGGCGGGCAATCGATCTCGCGGTGCCGTCGGCGCTTGCCATCGATGCCGTGCGGTACACGCTGCCCAATGGCAACCAACGCGAGAAATGGAACCGCCAGATCGCCGATCCGGCGATGCGCTTGGCATTCCGGTTCGCCTTTCTGTCCGGCAATGGTCCGCTGATCGCGGATCTCATCGAAACACAATGCGCGGGTACAACATTGGATAACACCAGATCGACGGTCGGCGCACCACCGCGGCTGCCACTCGAATTATTCGATCCACCGGTGGCGGCACAACCCACTGTGCAGGTCGGAACCGGTCCGCAGAGTGGGTCGGCACCGCAGCTGGGCACGGCGCTGGCGGCGGTCGCGGCGAGCGCCGGGCTGCCGGTGGCGCCGCCGCCGCGGCTGGCCGTCGCACCGGACGGCCATATCGCACTGGGTGCCTACATCGAGGCAGCCGATCGGCGATACGGCCATCCGGTGCGGGACCGCCGGGTACTGCCCGCATGACCATCGCGGAACAGCCGACCGTCATTGTGCGGATGGCGGATGCGGGTGATCTGTATATGTCGTGGCGCTGGTTGCGCGACGACTACGCCCAAGGCGCGAGCATGCTGCCCGGGGATGCGATCACCGACGCCGTCGAGCGGTTCGCGCGGGCGCTGCCGCATCCGGCGGTGCCCGGCAGCCTCGAACGGGCCATGACCACCGGCGCCTTTGCCTCCTACGATGCGGAATATCTTGTCGCGCAGTCGCTTTCCCGCGCCTTACTGCCCTATGGTTTCGCGGCGCAGTTGTACGACCTGCACGTGCGCGGTGTACGCGCACATATTCGGCTGCAACCCTCACCACGGGTAGCTCAGATCCCCTGGGAGATCATCGCTCCCGATCCGGAGCTGCGCCTGGTGGATATCGCCGATATCAGTCTGCTCGCCCCCGCCAGCATTGTGCACGGTCCGGACCGGACGGCGCGTACTTGGTCCGAGACGGGTGCACTTCCGGTGGTCGCCGTCCTCGATCCGCGCGTCCCCGGCTTTCGCGCCGAATCCGCGCTCGGATCCGTTCTCGGCCGCATGACCCCCGAGGCCCCACTCGCCCAGCGGGTTGCCGAATATTCGGCACAGGGCCGCCTACTTCCCGCGGTCGACGATCCGATCGAGGCATTCCGCCGCACGGATATCGATCGAAACTGGTTGAGCCGAGCGCTACGCGGTGGTGCCAGCCGCCTGACCTATGTGGGACATGTGACCGCGGCGGCCCCCGAATCCGGCCAGAGCGAAGCCTCCGAACTGCATCTGGCCTGCGATGCCGAATCCATCGGCTTCGCTACCCCCATCCGGGCCCACCGCCCGCTTTCGGCCAAGGACCTATTGCTCGGCACCCACACTCTGACCACCGAACCCGCTGCCGGACCACAGCTCTGGCCCATGCCGAGCCGAGTCGCCCTGATCGCCTGCGAAAGCGGGGGCGATATGCGCTTCAGCGAGGCGCTGGGCCTGGTCGCCGCCATGATCAACGGCGGTGCCGAACTCGTCACCGCCAGCCGGTGGGCGCTCCCCACCGACCTCGCCTTCCAGCGCCTCGCCGGTGCACCCCTCGACGCCCATCCCCTCCAAGACGCCATCTGCGCCATCGATGCCGCTCACGAACACCCGGATCCGGTAACCGCACTCGCCGCCTGGCAGCGAACCCGCCTCACGGCCTGGCGCACCACCCACGCCATCGAGCACTCTCCCCTGCTCTGGTCCGCCTTCGCCACCGTTCGCACCTGACCGGCTAGGCGCGATGGGCGAGCAGGTGTTCCATGATGAGGCGGGTAAGGGCTTCGGGGGCTTCTTCGGGGATCCAGTGCGAGACGTCCTCGAGCATCTCGAAGCGGTAGGGGGCGTTGACATGGCCTGCGGTCGCCAAGGCGGCAGTGGAGCCGATGGTGGTGTCTTCGGTGCCCCAGACGTAACAGGTCGGAACGGTGATGGCGGCGGTCGGACCGGCGAGTGGGAACGCTCGATACCAGTTGAGGGCCGCGGTGAGGGCATCGGGTCGGGTGAGGCGGTGGATGTAGTCGTCGATGCGCTCTTCGGGAATCTTCCAGTCGAAGATCTTGCGGAGGGCAGCGGCATCATCGGCGAGGAGGGCGCGCTCGGGGGTGCGGGGCTGGCGGAAGTAGGTGAAGTGTCGGGCGCGCTGGGCCTGGTCCTCGTCCTCGGTCATGGCCTGTGCGAACGCGGCAGGGTGCGGCTGCGATACCGCGGTCATGGTTCGAATTCGGGCCGGGTGGTCGGCCGCTACGGCCCAGGCGACGTGCGCGCCCAAATCGTGCCCGACGAGATCGAAACGCTGCCAACCCAATTGGTCGGCGATGGCGATGACATCGGCGACCAACTCCTCGACGCGATAGTCGGCGACCCGGTCGGGGCGCACCGCTGACGAATAACCGCGCTGATCGGGTGCGATGACATGGCAGCCGCCACCGCCGAGGGCGGTCATCTGGAACTCCCAAGCGATGGCCGACTCCGGGAAGCCGTGCAACAGCACGACTTCACGACCACCCGGTTCGCCGCTGGTCAGGGCGTCGAAGGTGCCGGATTCGGTCGGGATCTTGGTTGCCTCGAGCACGGCCTCGACTCTAGAGGCAGCCACCGACCAAACGCCGAACGCGGTATCGGCAAGGGCGACGGCAGCCGGCGGGGTGGGTAAGTACAGCCGATGCCGCGTTTCGCGGAGTTGGTCGATTGGCGCCAATATTCAGCGGGCCTTGCGGATGCCGAGGTACTGCAGGGCCGCGAAACCGCCGACGGTGGCGGCCTGCATGACCGTCCAGATCGAGCCGACCGGATTCAGCTCGAGTGCGCCCTCGACGAGGGCGGCCAGACTGACCACGACCCAGGCGGCATTACCGGCGGCGACCACGGCGGCGGCCTTGGCATTGATGGTCTTGGCCATGCCGACCAGGGCGACACCGATCCCGTAGAGGGTCAAGAAGATTCCGACCGGCATGCCGATCTTGCTGTCCAGTCCGAGCAGTGATTCCAGCGGACCCGAAAGTGCCAGGTAGGCAAGGCCGTTGACGGTGGTGATGACCGCGTCCAGCCGCAGCGAGGTGCGCAGCAGGTTCTGGCCGGGGCGAGCAGGGTGGACAGGTAGGTGGGGGCGGTGGTCGTCATGACTGGCATTTCCTTCTGGGGTAACGATTTTGGATGACTGGGGGCCGCCGCCACCGGAGCACGGTGGCTGCGGCAGGGCGGGTCAGGCGGCAGCCGGAACCTTGTCGAGGAAGCCGTAGACGTTGGCGATGCGCCCGTCCTCGACGACCGCGACATCGAAGCCGATCACGACGGCGGGTGCGCCGGCGGGCCCGAGCTCCCAGGTGAAGCGCACCTGGTCGTGGTGGGCATCGACCGGTCCGGCGAGGGTGAACACCCAACCCGGGAACTGGGCCTGGACACCGGCGATGGCCGCATCCAGTTGATCGTGTCCGGCGACCGCGGCCAGCGGGTCGATGTAGCTGGCATCGGGGGTGAACACGGCCTCGATGCCGGCCTTGCGGGCAGCGGCGTCGGTGGTGTTCCAGACTTCCAGGTACTGCGCGACGAGCTCGTTCATGATGGCCTCCTAGGCTTCTGATCTGCGGTTTCGCTGTCGTTCTTGCTGACAGGAACTACGTTATGGGCAGACCTAGGGGTACCGAATCAGTCATCTATCAGTACTTTTCGCCGACCTATACGTATGCGGTCCGATCGGCATTGTCGCGTCGAGACGCCGCGCACCGCGGCCGCGCCTCACAGGTTCAACAGCATCTCGAATTCCGGCCGTGGATCGTCAGGCGCGACCACCCCGTGCACCCCGGTCCGCACGAACCCGTGCCGCAGATACAACCGCTCGGCCGCCGCGTTGCCCTCGGCGACCTCCAGCCACACCTTGCGATGCCCGGCATCGACCGCCCAGTCGATGACCGACCGCACCAGACGATCGGAAATCCCGGTTCCCCTCGACCTTCCGGCAACCCACATCGAAATCAGGTGCGCCCCAGGTCGTTCGGGATCATCGTGTCCGGCAGCGGTCCCCACGTCGATGCCGTCGACACTCGCCACGAACTGCGCGCGCTGTGCCAGTAGGTCCGACCAATCCTGATCGGACCTACTCCGCGCCTGCTCCAGCGTCGCCCCGAAGGCCGCCGGCGCATCGGCGAGGGCACGCAGTCGAACGTTTCGAAATGCCGCCCAGTCCTCGGGCGTCAGCAGGCGCACATGAACCCGCGAAGGGTAACTCCCCATCCCGCCATCTCTACCCGTATCGGCAACCCGGGGCGAGTAATTTTCGGGTCGGCGGTGACGTCAGTGCTCGTCGTAGTGGCCGTTGTGGGCCGCGTGGTGGTGGCCGTCGTGCAGGTAGTCGACGTGGTCGCCGTGTTGGACGGCTTCATGGCCGCAACCGGGGCCATGGGTGTGGTCGTGGCCCGCGTGTTCGGTGTGGGCGGCGGGTTCGCATTCGTCCCAGTGGCCGTTGTGTTCGCGGTGCAGGTGGCCGTCGTGGGCGTAGTCGGTGTGGTCACCGTGCGGGACCTCGGTGTGGCCGCAGCCGGGGCCATGGGTGTGCTGGTGTTCGGTGTGCTCGTGATGCGCTGTGGTCATCGGACCTCCTCGTTTCCCATTGCCGGACGTATGGCGCCGAGCGCGACGACACATTAACAGGTGCGCATCTATCGAGTTTACTAGCAGTGTGCTGCAGGTCACAGAACCTGGGAGAGGAACCGCTGCAGCCGCGGCGTCTGCGGGTTGTCGAACAGGGCGTCGGGTGTACCGGTTTCGACCACCTGACCAGCATCCATGAACAGCACGCTGTCGGAGACGCTGCGCGCGAAACCCATTTCGTGGGTCACCACGATCATCGACATCCCCTGGGTAGCCAGATCGGCCATCAGCGCGAGAATGCCCTTCACCAACTCCGGATCCAGCGCCGAGGTGGCCTCGTCGAAGAACATGATCTCCGGCTGCATGGCGAGCGCGCGGGCGATCGCCACCCGCTGCTGCTGCCCACCGGACAGATTCGCCGGCCGCGAATCGGCCTTATCGGCCAGGCCGACCACCTCGAGCTGCTCGACGGCCAGCGCGCGGGCCGCATCCTTGGACAGTCCGCGCAGCTTGCGCGGCCCGAGCGCCACATTCTCCGCGACCGTTTTGTGCGGGAACAGATTGAAGTGCTGGAACACCATGCCGATGCGCTGGCGCAGCCTGTCGGGATCCTCGGTGAGCACCGACTTGCCATCCAGCAGCACATCACCATCGTCCGGTTCGTGCAGGCGGTTCAGCACGCGCAGCAGCGTCGACTTGCCGGAGCCGGACGGCCCGATGACGGTGGTGGTCTTACCCGCATCGACATGGATATCGACACCGCGCAGCACATGGTTGTGGCCCAGCGTCAGATGCAGACCGGTTCCGGTGAGAGAAGCACTCACTATCCGCGCCCTTCCGTGATCGTGGCCGCCTCGACCTGGTCGATGGGCTGGTCGGGTCGGCCGGTGCGCATCCGATGGTCGATGTAGTTCACCAGGTGCGTGAGCGGGATGGTCAGCAGCAGGTAGACCAGACCGGCGGCGACCAGTGGGGAGAGATTTCCGGTCTGCGCGTTGAGGTCTCGCCCGACCGCGAACAGTTCGCGCTGGGTCGCGAGCAGTCCGAGGAAGTAGATCAGCGACGAATCCTTGATCAGCGCGATGAATTGGTTCATCAGCGCGGGCAGCACCCGGCGCACGCCCTGTGGAATCACCACCAGCGTCATGGCCTGGCGGTATCCGAAGCCGATGGCACGCGCGGCCTCCAGCTGCCCCGCCTCCACGGATTGGATGCCGGAGCGGAAGATCTCGCCGATATAGGCCGAGGCCAGCAAAGCCAGCGCGATCGCACCGAGCCAATACGGATTGTTGCCGGTGATATTGCGCACGACGGGACCGATGCCGAGGCCGATGATCAGGATGATCACCACCGCGGGCAGGCCGCGGAAGATATCGGTGTAGACCCGGGCGGGCCAACGCAGCCAGCGCGTCCGGGAAATACCCGCGACCGCGAGCAGCATGCCGAGGATAGTGCCGAGAACACCCGAAACCAGCGCCAGAATAAGGGTATTCGGCAAACCGGTCTCGAACAGATCGGGAAACGCCTTGCGGTACAGCGACCAGTCGAAGAACGTCTCCCGCAACTGCTGCACCGTCGATTTCGGCGCGCTCTGCCCGCTGTCGGTGGTCTTCTTCTCGGCGGCGATGACGGCGAAGTCCGGAAGTTGCGGTGCAGGTGCGGCTTTCGAGCCGGGCTTCCACCCTGGCGGCAACTGCCTCGGCACCCAGTCGGCGTAGAGCCTCGCGTAGGTGCCATCGGCTATCACGGCGTCGAGACCGCTGTTGAGCGCGTCGATCAGCGGCTGGTTGTTCTTGGCGACCGCATAGCCGACGAAATTGTCCAGACTGAAGGTGTTCTGGATGATCGTGGTGCCGTCCCCCGACTTCACCTGCCCCTCGGCCTGCGCCGACGGTGCGACCCAGGCATCGACCTGACCGGACTTCAGATTCGCGTACGCGGTGGCGTAGTCCGGAAACTTCACCGGATCCAGATGCAGCTGGTTGACCACGTAATCGTCCTGCACCGTGCCCTGCACGACCGCGATCCGGGTACCCCGCCCCAGCTCCGAAAAGCCCTTGATGGCACTGCCATTCGGGACAACGAGCGAGAAGTAGCCGAAGTCGTAACCATTGGTGAATCCGACGCGTTCGCGCCGCTCCGCGGTGGTGGTGATATTCGACGAACCGACATCGAACCGACCACCGGAGACCTGCGAGAGCAACGGTGCGAATTCGGTGCCCGAGAACTCCACCTGGAGACCGAGTTTCGCACCGATCGCCCGCAGCAGCTCATTGTCGAAGCCGGTGAACGTGCCCGCCGAGTTCAGGCAGATGCTCGGCGGTGCATCCGAGAGTGTGCCGACGGTGAGCTTGCCCGGCGTGATGAGCCGCAGCTTGCCGGTATCGATCGCCGACACCGGCAGCGTGCTCGCGGTGGTGTACTTGTCCGCACCCGCCGAGGCCGCCGAGCCCAGGCTCGTCGGTGCGGCCGAGGCCGCGCTCAATCCGGGCGGCGTGCATTGATTTCGATCGGACGAATTGTCGCCGGAACCGCAGGCCGTGGCGGCGAGGCCGACGGCGAGCAGGAGCACGGCGATCAACGCACGAGACCGCACAGCGGGCAGACCAGCCATGAATAGCAACCCTAGCGGCCGATAGGTCGCTAATCCGCAGCTACCCCGCGGGGTGCGTAGTGGGCCACACCTCGCTGTCCGGGCGTCCGGCCGCCGGGCGTGCGCGGATGCGGCGACACGGCCCTATCCCGGAGTTCGGATCACGGTGATTCGAACCCGACCAGGATCAGGCCAGCCCGCGGACCGGCTCCGGATTGACTTCATCACGCCAACGGACTGCCCGCTCGACCTCGCTCAGGTCGAATTCGGGACCGCTCACACCGATGGTGAACAGACTCACCCCGGCCTCGACGAACGTCGACGCCCGCTCCGCACCCGGCCATTGCACCGAACGCTCGATCTTCGCCTGATCGGTGCCGACATCCGCGCAGTGGTCGGTGAGCACCTTGTTCTTGTGCGCGATCGCGTCCAGGTCGGCGAAGGTGTGCCAGATATCGGCATACTCCGCGACCAGCCGCAGCGTCTTCTTCTCGCCACCGCCGCCGATCAGGATCGGGATATCACGGGTGGGCTGTGGATTCAGCTTCTTCAGCCGGGCGGCGAGCAGAGCCATATTCGCCTTCAGTAGCGCGAGTCGGCTTCCCGCCGTGCCGAATTCGTAGCCGTACGCGTCGTAGTCCCGCTGGAACCACCCGGCGCCGATGCCGAGAATGAGTCGGCCGGCGCTGATGTGGTCCACCGTGCGCGCCATATCGGCGAGCAGGTCGGGATTGCGGTAACCGCCGCCGGTGACCAGCGCGCCGATCTCGATCCGCTCGGTCTGCTCGGCCCAGGCGCCGAGCATGGTCCAGCATTCGAAATGCGCACCGTTGGGGTCGCCGGTCAGCGGATAGAAGTGATCCCAGTTGAAGGCGATATCGACGCCCGCGTCCTCCGCGCGCAGTACGGCGTCGCGCAGGAGTCCGTAGTCGGAGGCGTGCTGGGGCTGTAGCTGTACACCGATTCGAACCGGTCGCGTCATGAGCCTGCTCCTCGTCGCTCGATCTGGTTCCCCGATCGAGGCTACCGGCGCGATCGCTCTTCGGGATTCGTTGCGCGAACTCGAGCACATCGCGTGCCCGCCATCGCTGCTGCTTCGCACGGGAGATCTACCGCCATCAACCGCTGGTTTGCGTTATCACCGGCAATATCCGGCAATGGACCCTTATGGGCTCGGTGCTTGCCCGACCGCGCTCGGCACGGTCCGACAACTACGGGCTGCGCCGATCCGGCATCCATTCCAGCATGCGCGCGAACTCGAGCACTTCGAGCACGAATCGAGCAGATCCAGTAGTATCGCCGGTCAACCCTTACTCGGATCGTCCGGCACGTTCCTGCCGGTGATGGGATGTGATTTGGCATGGCCACCGTGACCTTCGATAGTGCGACCCGGCTCTACCCCGGCTCGTCCAAGCCCGCCGTCGACAAGCTGAATCTGGAGATCGCCGACGGGGAATTCCTCGTTCTGGTCGGTCCGTCCGGCTGCGGTAAGTCGACCTCGCTGCGAATGCTCGCCGGACTCGAGGATGTCGACGACGGGCGCATTCTGATCGGCGACAACGACGTCACGCATGCCGAACCCAAGGAACGCGATATCGCCATGGTGTTCCAGAACTATGCGCTCTACCCGCATATGACGGTCGCGGAGAATATGGGCTTCGCACTCAAACTCGCCAAGGTCGCCAAGGCGGAGAAGGAGCGGCGGGTGCTGGAGGCGGCCGAACTGCTCGACCTCGAGCCGTATCTGGACCGCAAGCCGAAGGCGCTGTCCGGCGGTCAGCGTCAGCGTGTCGCGATGGGCCGGGCGATCGTGCGCCAGCCGCAGGTATTCCTGATGGACGAGCCACTGTCGAATCTGGACGCCAAGCTGCGGGTGCAGACCCGCACGCAGATCGCCCAGTTGCAGCGTCGTCTCGGCACCACCACCGTGTACGTCACGCACGATCAGGTCGAGGCGATGACCATGGGCGATCGGGTCGCGGTGCTCAAGGACGGGTTGCTGCAGCAGTGCGCGACACCGCGCGATCTGTACCGGGATCCGGCGAATGTCTTCGTCGCCGGATTCATGGGTTCGCCCGCGATGAATCTGTTCACCCTGCCGGTCGCCGACGGTGCGGTGGAACTCGGCGGTGCCACCCTGCCGGTGCCGCGGTCGGTCGCGGATGGCGCCGAGGGTTCGGTGGTGGTCGGCGTTCGGCCCGAGCACCTGGAGATCGGTGCGGCGCCGGACAAGTCGGGCATCCAGATGGAAGTCGATGTCGTGGAGGAGCTGGGCTCGGACGCCTACATCTACGGCCGCACGATTGCCGAGGGCGCGACGAACGGCGCGGGCGAATCCATTGTGGCGCGGGCGGACTGGCGCAACCCGCCGGAGAAGGGCACCCGGGTGCCGCTGTCGGTCATACCGGAACACACCTACTTCTTCTCCGCCGTCGACGGTCGTCGCCTGTCCTGAGACCGGTGCCCGGTACCGATTTCGCTGAGCGCCGAATATAGGGCGCCGCACAACCGCTGTTCGTAAACTCGACGGGCGGAAGACGACCGGCGCGAGGAGCGGTAATGAAGATAGCGGTGCTCGGTACCGGGCAGGTGGGACGCAGGCTCGCGAGCAAGCTGGTCGAACTCGGGCATGCGGTGACGCTCGGCTCGCGCACCGCAGATAATGCGGCGGCGACCGAATGGGCGAGCGAAACCGGTGGCGCCCATGGCACTTTCGCCGATGCCGCGGCCGATGCCGAACTGGTGATCAATGCGACGTCCGGCACCGCGTCGCTGGCGGCGCTCAGTGCGGCGGGTGCGGCGAATCTGAGCGGGAAGGTCATTGTGGACGTGTCGAACGCACTGGATTTCTCCGCCGGATTCCCACCGAAACTGGCCACCCCCGAGGCGGGCAGCGTCGCCGAGCAGATCCAGCAGGCCTTCCCGGACGCGCGCGTGGTGAAAACCCTCAACACCATGAACAATCAGCTCATGGTCGACCCGTCCCGAATTCCGGGTCGGCACAATGTCTTTCTCAGCGGCGATGACGAGTCGGCCAAATCCGATGTCGCCGACCTGCTCAAATCCTTCGGCTGGATCGACGCGCAGATCATCGACCTCGGCGGCGTCGTAACCGCCCGCAGCACCGAACCTCTTGTCCTGCTGTGGGTTCACCTCTACAACAAGTTCGGCACCGAGGACATCAACTACGCCGTGGTCACCGGTTGAGCCGACCCGCGCGGGTCAGCGGCACGACACCAGCCGGGTCAGCGGTACGACACCAACGCAAGTCAGCGCTACAGCGCCAGCGCGGCACTGTGGATAGGGCACCAACGCGGGTCAGTGCTGCGACATCGGCGCGGGTCGGCGCTGCAGGCCGATCGGCCGAGGCAAACGGTCGGGCGACTTCGGCACAATCACTTCGCCGACCGGGCACGTACAAAGTCGGGGTTGAGCTTGACCCCGAGTTCTTCCAAATCGATCTCACGTCCCTTTTCGCTGCGGACCTGGACCCGAACCGGCGCGCCACTCGACTCCTCGACCAGCAGTAGCGGCGCGGGCCCCGACTGCAGGTAGGTATCGCCCCATTGCATCAGAGCGAGCACTGCGGGCAGCAGGTCGCGGCCCATATCCGTGAGCACGTACTCGTGTCGAGTGCGCTTGCCCGCTTCCTGGTACGGCCGTTTGGTGAGTAGACCCGCCTCGGTGAGCCGACGGAGCTGGCCGGAGGCCGCCGCGTCGGTAATGCCGACGCGCGCCGCGAAGCCGTCGAAGCGGGTGGTGCCGTAGTAGGCCTCGCGCAGGATCAGGATCGCCGAGCGGGTTCCGATGAGGTCCATCGCCTTCGCGATCGAGCATTCCGTGGGTTTCCACGCGCTCAGATCGGCCAACGGTCCTTCCATCACGGCTGCCATGACGAACATCATAGCGTCAGCTGACTTGAGTCGGATATATCCAGACGTTAATCTGACTATAAGCCACTAGAGCCAGGCGGAGAAGCTCGGCTCGCGGTTCGAAAGGAACCACCATGAGAGACGCGGTGATTGTCGAAGCGGTACGCACGCCGATCGGCAAGGGGAAGCCGAACGGGGCATTGCACAACGTCAACGCGGTGGACCTGCTCGCGCACAGCCTGCGCGCGGTCGTCGACCGCAGCGGCATCGATCCGGTACTCATCGACGATGTGATCGGCGGCATAGTCACCCAGATCGGCGAACAGGGTGCCAATATGACGCGGCGCGCGGCACTGGCCGCGGGCTATCCGGAATCGGTACCGGCGACCACGGTCGATCGCCAGTGCGGCAGCAGCCAGCAGGCCATCCACTTCGCCGCACAGGGCGTGATCGCCGGTGCGTACGACATCGTGGTCGCGGCGGGTGTCGAGTCCATGGGACGAATTCCCATGGGCGCAAACATGATCGGATCCGAAGATTTCTCCGGTGTCGGCTTCGCCGAGCGTTATCCCGAAGGGCTGGTGTCCCAGGGCATCAGCGCCGAACTCATCGCGGCCCGCTGGGGGCTGACCCGCAACCAGCTCGACGAATTCGCCCTGGGCAGCCACGAGAAGGCGGCGCTGGCAACGAAGAACGGCTCGTTCGCCGGTCAGCTCGCGCCCATCGCCGGACTGGAAACCGATGAGGGCATCCGGGTCGGCAGCACCCTGGAAACCCTCGGCAAACTGCGTCCCGCCTACTACGACGCGGCCATGGCCGCGCGCTTCCCGGAAATCGGCTGGCAGATCACGGCCGCGACCGCGAGCCAGGTCAGCGACGGCAGCGCCGCGGTGCTGATCATGACCAGCGAACGCGCCACGGAACTCGGGCTGAAGCCGCTGGCCCGGCTGCACAGCTTCGCGGTGGCCGGTGACGATCCGCTGCTCATGCTGACCGCCGTCATCCCGGCGACGCAAAAGGTATTGCAGCGCGCCGGGCTGCAGCTCTCCGATATCGATCTGGTCGAGATCAATGAGGCGTTCTCGCCGGTGGTGCTGGCCTGGGCGCACGATACCGGTGCGGATATGTCGCGGGTGAATGTGAACGGCGGCGCCATCGCCATCGGTCATCCGCTCGGCGCTTCCGGCGCGCGTCTGATGACCACGCTGGTGCACGCCATGCAGGAGCGCGGTGCCCGCTACGGTCTGCAAACCATGTGTGAGGCAGGCGGTTTGGCCAACGCCACTATTATCGAACGGCTCTGAGTCCAGCCGGTGCCGCGGTACCGATCCGGGATCGGTACCGCGGCACTCAGATCGAAACCAGCACCACCGCAATCAGAAAGCCGAGCAACCACGACTCGGCGATCAATGGCACCGCCACCAATGGCGTCCATGCGATTCGGCGTCGATCGCGGATCTTCTCGACCACCATGATGCCGACCGCGACTGCCGAAAGCGCAATCCCGACCCACGCAACGCAATACGCGACCGGCAGATAGCGCACACCCCCATCGGGATCCGCGTCACGCCCGAGAAATTCGTACAACGGCACGAAAGCGGCCACCAGCCAGCCGAACCCGACCGCGAACACCGACCCGAGCACCACCCGGACCCCGTTCGCCAGCCGCAGCTTCCACCGAGTCGACCCCACACCCCCAGCATGACCGGTCGATCGTGCTCGCACATCCCGGTGCGCTCTGCTCGGGCGCGACACGCACGCGCAACGACGACCCCTCACTGACGCTCCACGCACCGCACCGCACCGCACCGCACCGCACCGCACCGCACCGCACCGCACCGCACCGCACCGCACCGCACCGCACCGCACCGGCGCAGCCTCGCACGCGCACCCGGCCCAACTCCGCGGACGGCCGATCCGTCAATCCGATGGCCCGCCGGCCACACCCGACGCCCAACGGGAGCTGGTGGCACGGTCCAACTCGGTGCGCCAACGAATTCGTCGACCCCGGCGGACTTGCCAGCGGCGGCAGGCGTACCGGGCGGCGGCGACAGCTGGCTCGCTAGGCTGCAGGGTGATGACCGAAACCTTCGTCTACGCCATTCCGATGCGGACTCGGTTCCGCGGCATCACGGTGCGCGAGGGGATGCTGATCAGGGGCCCGCTCGGCTGGGGGGAGTTCTGCCCGTTTCCCGAGTACGAGGATCGGGAGGCCGCCGGCTGGCTGGCGACCGCGATGGAGCAGGTGACGGTGGGGTGGCCGGAGCCGGTGCGTGAATTGATTCCGATCAATTGCACCGTGCCCGCTGTCGATCCGGCGCGGGCACATGCGATCGTGACCGGGTCCGGATGCCGCACCGCGAAGGTGAAGATTGCCGATCACCCCGATTCGCTGGGCGAGGATTTGGCCCGGGTCGAGGCGGTCCGGGATGCGCTGGGGGCGAACGGATCGGTACGCGTCGATGCCAATGCGGTCTGGGATGTCGAAACCGCCGTCGCCCACATCAAGCAGATCGACCGTGCCGCAGGCGGTTTGGAGTACGTCGAGCAACCGTGCCGCACCATCGAGGAGCTGGCCGCGGTGCGCCGCCGTGTCGATGTCCGAATCGCCGCCGACGAATCCATCCGCCGCGCCGAGGATCCCCTGCGCGTCGCAGTGGCCGGTGCCGCAGATATCGCGGTACTCAAATGCACCCCTTTGGGCGGTGTCCGCCGTGCGCTCCAGGTCGCCGCGGCCGCGGGACTGCCGTGCGTGGTCTCCTCCGCGCTGGAAACCAGCGTCGGCATGGCCGCCCAACTCGCCCTAGCCGGTGCCATCCCGGAGCTCGAATTCGCCTGCGGCCTCGGCACTTTGTCCCTCTTCGAGGGCGACCTCGTACCCGAATCACTGCGCCCGGTCGACGGCTTCATGCCGGTCCCGAAAACTCCGCCCACACCCGACCCGACCCTCCTGGAGCACTACCGCCACCCCGACCCAGCACGAACCCGCTGGTGGGAAGACCGCCTGACCCGAGTCCGCGCCCTGCCCCCACCGCGGTGACCGCCACGCGGGAGCAGTCCGCAACAGCGGACAGTGAACTCTCCGCCGGTGCCGAACGGCATGTCGACCCACCAGTAGCGGCCCAGCACACCGACGCGGTGTACTTCGCCCACGGACCCAGCGCATGAATTCGGCGGCACCGGATATCAGACCCCAGCCGGGCACGGAAGTTTCCTAAGCTGCTGTTTTGCTGCCCGAACAACCCGCTACCGGCATACAGCAACAGACATGGCCCGACCTGGCGACGCAACGGCCTCAGCGCAAACGGACGCCACAGCCCAGCATGCTGGAGCGCAGGACCAGCCCGGCTTCCGGGCCGATAATGCCGTCGACAAGTTCCAGGTAGCGGCCACAGAATTCGGGGCCGTGGGGAGCCACCGACGCGGCGGCGGGCTCGAGGTGGTGGGCCAGTTCGTGCAGAATTACCAGTTCGCGCAGGGCCCATGCGGTAGCGCCGGTGTGCAGGGGGACGGCAAGTACCGCGTCCGCGGCCTCATAGTGGGCGGCGGCGGTTCCGGCGCGGGAGCGGACTCGGACGGGAGTCGCGGCGCGGTCCCATTGTGCCCGAACCCAATTGAGGTTCAGGACCTTATCGGTGTAGGTCTGCACAGATTCGACCGAGGCGAAGCGGCGCTCGATCGGCAACGTGAGGTGTGAACCATAGAGCTCCACCGTGCGATTACCGTTCTCATCGGCACGATCGAAAACCCTCCGTACCAGCTGCTCGGCGTCATACACCTTGGCGCGCTGGCTATCTCGTGCACTCACGGTACCCAGCGCGTCGGCTCGAACGCGGCGATTCGGACGGGGTGCCACCCGAGAACTCCGATCGGTTCATCCCGCGGGACCTTCACGTCGACCCACCGCCCGACAATTGTTCACGCGCGGCACCGAGTTCGGGCGAAGTCCCCAACCGCGCGGCACGCCCCGCCCGATCCCCCGCACGCCGGGCCGCAGCAGAATGTCCGGCCGACGCCTGCGGACCGCGCCACGTACCGCGGGCATCGGAGGTCCGCTGGTAGAAGTCGGTGAGCTCGATTTCCTTATTGCGCAGGGCCAATGCCGTACTCGTCGCAACGGTTTCCGGCACCACCTCGGCCTCCACCTCCGCCTTGACCTCGGCCAGGCGACGGCCGATCCGCGCGGCGAATGCCATCTGAAAGTTCAGCCGCGCGGTAACTGCCGCAACCGGCGCCTGCACGTGTCGCTGCACCTTTCGGCCCCAACGTTTCTCCGTAACGATCTTTTCGACGGTGGCCGAACGATATTGTCCGGATTTGATGTACTGATCCGACGCACGCACCATCTGCACCAGCAGACTTGCGTAGAGGGCCGCGCAAGTATCGATATCGGAATCGAAACCATACGCGTAGACCTGCGTCGACGTGCGCGCAACATCGCAGCGCACATCATTGGCGGCCGCGATCGCCACGAACAACTGCACGTAGGTGCGCAACCCCTTCTTGCCGGGTTCGCCGATCGGAATCATCCGCTGTACCGGCGTCGGCCTGCGCTCACGTCCGGCGATATGCGCGCGGGCAACCGCGAGGTCGATCGAGGACCTGGTCGCCAACCGCTGGGCCGCGGCCAGAAACGCCTCGGCCTCGTGTTCGTTATCGGTCGATTCGGCTTGGCGCAGCAACCCACCGATCCGGGTGAGCATCCGGTCGGGAACCGCATTCGGCGAAGTCATCGACGCCAGCCTAACGAGCGGCTGTGACATCGCGGCGGTGACGTCGGACGCGGCCGCGGCGAACCCCTGTTACGGGCACAATCGCTGCGTCACATATAACAACCATGTATCTTGCCTTGTGCACCTGCCGGGTGTGCTGCTGCTCACGTCTCGATCTTGGAGTGTTCGCGATGGCTTTGAAAAAGGTGACGTCTCTACGTTCGTCGCTCGTACCACGAGCGGCGTTGGCAGCCGCCTCCGTTGCGCTGCTCACGGCGACGTTCACCAGTGCCTGCTCCAGCGATAACAGTGGCAATCCATCCAGCCAGAACCTCACCGGTCGCGGCCCGATCACCTATGTCGAGGGCAAGGACACCACCGAAACCGGCGCGGTCAAACAGCTGATCGAACGCTGGAACGCCTCGCACCCGGATGAGCAGGTCACCTTCAAAGAACAGTCCAACGACGCCTCACAGCAGTACGACGACCTCGTCGAGCACATGCGCTCCAAGCAGTCCACCTATGACGTGGTCGCCCTGGACGTGCCGTGGACCGCGGAATTCGCCGCGAAGGGTTGGATCCAGCCGCTGAAGGACACCTTCTCCATCGACACCTCGGCACTGCTGTCTCCGACGGTCGCCAGCGCCACCTATAACAACACCCTCTACGCCGCACCACGAAACACCAACGGCGGCTTGCTGTTCTACCGCAAGGATCTGGTGCCGAATCCGCCCAAGACGTGGAGCGAGATGCTGGCGCAGTGCCCGATCGCCAAGCAGAACAACATGGGCTGCTACGCGGGCCAGCTGGCGCCGTACGAAGGTCTGACGGTGAACGCAGCCGAGGCCATCAACGCCTACGGCGGCACCTTTGTCGGCGCGGACGGCAAGACCCCGACCGTGAACACCCCGCAGGCGCGCGCCGGGCTCAAAGTGCTCGTCGATGCCTACCGCAACGGCGACATCCCGAAGGAAGCCATCACCTTCAAGGAGCCCGAGAGCGCCAACGCCTTCAACACCGGCAAGCTGCTCTTCATGCGCAACTGGCCCTCCACCTTCGGTGACGCTGGTGCGGAATCCTCCTCGGTCAAGGACAAATTCGGCGTCGCGCCGCTGCCCGGCGAAAACGGCGTCGGCGCCTCGACCCTGGGTGGCTACAACGCGGCCATCAGCGCGTTCTCCAAGAACAAGGCCACCGCGCTGGACTTCCTGCGCTACCTGATCAGCGAGGACGCCCAGCACATCGTCGCGGCCGGTGCGCTGCCCTCGGTGCGCGCGTCGATGTACGACGATCCAGCGCTGATCGCGAAGATGCCGTACCTGCCCGCGCTGAAGGATTCGATCGCCAACGCGGTGCCGCGACCTGTCACCCCGTTCTACCCGGCGGTGTCGAAGGCCATCCAGGACAACGCTTATGCTGCGTTGAACGGAACCAAGTCCGTCGACGACGCGATCAACGGTATGCAAAAGGGCATCGAGACAGCCGGATCGTAGCGAGTACAAGAGCGGACCCGACCACCCCGTAGGAGAGAGAAACGGTGTCGGATCCTTCGGGAACGGCCACTCGCGTGCCGAGCGACGGCGATCAGCCGACGCAGCGCGGATTCGGTGGCACCTTGGCGTTGGAGTTGCGGCGTTCCGGTAAGGCGTGGCTATTCGTCACGCCCGTGCTGATCACCCTTGCGGTGGTGGTCGGCTATCCGGTCTTCCGCGCGTTGTACATGTCGTTCCAGAAGGATCCTGGACTCGATCCGTCGACCGGCATGTTCGTCGAGGGTGGCAGCGCGGGCTTCTCGAACTACACGCACTGGCTGCTGCAGCAGTGCCAGGCGGGCGGCGAGACGGTGTCCTGCCCGACCGGCAATCTGGGCTCACAGTTCTGGCTGGCCATCGGCGTGACGCTGTTCTTCACGGTGATCACGGTGACGCTGGAGGCCACCCTCGGCCTCGGCATGGCCATGGTCATGGGCAAGACCTTCAAGGGCCGGGCCCTGCTGCGCGCGGCGGTGCTGGTGCCGTGGGCGATTCCGACCGCGGTCACGGCCCGGCTGTGGGAGTTCATGTTCCAGTACGACGGCGTGGTGAACCGGGTCTTCGGCACCCACATCCTGTGGACTTCGGAGGCTTGGCCCGCGCGGTTCGCGGTCATCGCCGCCGATGTCTGGAAGACCACACCGTTCATGGCATTGCTGCTGCTGGCCGGTCTGCAGGTGATTCCGGCCGATGTGTACGAGGCCGCCAAGGTCGACGGCGCCTCCGCCTGGCAGCGCTTCACCCAGATCACATTGCCGCTGCTCAAGCCGGCGCTGCTGGTCGCGGTGCTGTTCCGCACCATGGACGGACTGCGCCTGTACGACCTGCCCGCGATCATGACGCTCGGCAACCCGTCCACCCGCCCGATTTCGGCGCTGGTGGTCGAACAGGTCCGCCAGGGTCCCAATAGCGCGGCGGCACTGTCGACGATCACCTTCCTGCTGATCTTCGCGGTGGCGTTCCTACTGGTAAAGGTCTTGGGCGCCAATGCCGTCCGGACCCAGGAAGAACAGCGGGAGGCGCACTGATGACCACCGTGACCCCCAAAAAGCCCACGGCACAGGCGCCTTTGACCAAACGCCTCGGTTCGGTGCGGCTGTATCTGGGCGCGCTGATCGTGCTGGTGTGGGGTCTGGCCCCGTTCTACTGGATGGCCGTCACCGCATTCCGCGATCCGGACTACACCTTCGACAACACCCCGTGGCCCACCCATGTCACCCTGGAGAACTTCCGCAACGCCTTCGACACCAGCCGCGGCAACGACTTCGGCAAAGCGCTGCTCAACAGCGTCATCATCGGCGCGGTGACCACGGTGGTCGCGCTGGTACTCGGTGTGCTGGCCGCCTACGCGCTGGCGCGGCTGACCTTCAAGGGCAAGTACCTGGTCTCCGGGCTCATCCTGTCCGCGTCGATGTTCCCGGTGGTCGTGCTGGTCACCCCGCTGTTCCAGCTGTTCACCAACCTCGGCTGGATCGGCGAATACCAGGCGATGATCATTCCGAACATCTCGTTCGTGCTGCCGATGACCGTCTACATCCTGGCCTCGTTTTTCGCCGAGCTGCCGTGGGAACTCGAGGAGGCCGCGCGCATCGACGGCGCGACCAAGATGCAGGCATTCCGGCTGGTCATGCTGCCGCTGGCCGCGCCGGCGGTATTCACCACCGCGATCCTGGCATTCATCGCCTCGGTTAACGAATATCTGCTGGCCCGGCTGCTCTCCAGCGATAAGACCGAACCGGTGACCGTCGCGATCGCGCGCTTCTCCGGTAACAACCCGCTCGTCCAGCCCTACGCCGCGATCATGGCCGCGGGCACGATGGTCACGATTCCGCTGGTCATCATGGTGCTGCTGTTCCAGCGCCGCATCATCTCCGGTCTCACCGCGGGTGGTGTGAAGAGCTAGGCTGTGTTGGTTTTGCCGCGCCTGCGGCGCGGCGGGTTCGCGGCCCCCTTGTGTCTCGCGTCCGAGCCGTCGAGACTCGCGCCTGCGGCGCATGCGCTTCGACGACTCGGGCGCGAGT
>NZ_JBFAWD010000034.1:0-85181 GCF_040680135.1 Nocardia sp. NPDC052112
ACTGATTACGGAAGCAACAATCGCCCGCTGTGCTGACACCGCACTGTTCCCGTGCTGACACGACCGCTGACACAGAGCTGACAGATCCCACATGTGGCTGGAGCTTGCGGTGATCTGTGGCTTCGACACAGGTGTCTTCGGCGCTGCTCGGGAAGACCCATCCAGCCGACGCTGTGCTTCGCGGTTTCGGCGTCGTTGGAACCGTGCTGCGAGTCAGTGCCGCAATGCTCGCGGTGCTGGTTTGACGAAGGCCAGGGGGCATGGCGGCCGTTCCGCCATGCCCCGGGGCAGTGCGATGACGTTATCGGAGCGAGCTCGGTGATCTCTGGCAGACCACGATCACCGCCCCGGATCAGACCGCGATGTCGGTGGATCATCTTGCGGTGTAGGCGGTTTCGGCTACTGACTCGGCACTGCGTCTTGCGCGGCGAGCGAAGACCACGGCGCAACGGCCATCGCGGTGTTGGAATGGTGGTGTCGAGTTGGCTGTCGGTACCCGCCCGCTGTTTGTCGGTTCAGCGCGGCCGTGTGGTGGCGTGGTGCGAGCGCAAACAATCGGGTGGGCATGGCGGGCTGACATTCGGTGCGGCGCAGCATCGTATGTGCACACGCATGCAATGCGATATTGCACCACATGCCATTTCGAGCCTTACTTTTGCGGCACCGCTGTTCTGGATCACGGATTCACTTGTCCGCCCCGCGCATTCTCGCGCGGCGTTCTGTGGATCCGATTCGGCAATACGCTCGATCGCGACCCGGCGGCATCGAGTACCTTCGGCTGGGACAGCGCGCTAACCACGATGAATGAACTGCGCCGCCTGCTCACCGATGAATACGCTCGGCGCATGCGTGTGTCCCCGGATCAGCAACGGCATCACCGACGCGTCCGCAACGCGGAGTCCTTGCACTCCACGCACTTCCAGTCGCGGCGTGACAACACTGCCCGCATCGGTGCCCATCCGGCAGGTACCGACCGGGTGATACAGGGTGTGCGAATAGCCGTTCAATGTCAATTCCATCGCGGCCTCGAGCTCGGCCGGAGCCTGCGGTGGATAGATCAGCGGCCCGAGTGCCGCCTTCAGCGCCGGAGCCGCGGCCAGTTCTGCGCACACGCGCAGACCCGACATTATCGCGGCGCGATCCGCGCCACCGCTATCGGACAGGTAGCGCGGATCGATAACCGGTTTGGCCGCGGGATCTCCGGAACCCAGCGAGATCCGGCCGCGACTATGCGGTCGCAACAGCACCGTCGCCAGCACGACCCCGTGCTCGGTCGGATCCTCGAGGCCCTCGTAGAAGAACGGCGCGGGCGCGAAAATCAGCTCCAGATCCGGCAATTCGAGATCGGATCGGCTGCGGACGAACCCGTAGGCCTCACCGACATTGGAGGTGAGCATGCCGCGGTGCCGGATCAGATAATCGAGCAGCTGAAGTGGTTTCTCGGCCGCGAAGAGCGAATCGGATTCGACACCGTAGCCGAGTGCAGCCACCAGGTGGTCCTGCAGATTGGCGCCCACCTCGGGTGCGTGGTGCACCAGCGGAATGTGGTGGCGCGCAAGCTCGTCCTCGTCGCCGATGCCGGAGAGCATCAGCAGCTGCGGGCTGTTGATCGCCCCACCACAGAGCACCACCTCGCGCCGGGCGGCCACGGTGTGCGTGACGCCGTCCTTGCGATACTCCACACCGGTCGCGCGTGGCCCACCGGTCGGCGAGGTCTCGAAGATGATCCGTGACGCGAGCGCCTCGGCATATACGGTGAGATTCGGACGGCGCATCGCTGGCTTCAGATACGCGTCGGCGGTACTCCACCGCCTGCCACCGTGCTGGGTGACCATGGTCTGGCTGAAGCCCTCCGGCTGCGGCCGGTTCGGCGGCTCGACTGTGAATCCGGATTCCTCGACCGCGGCCAGGTACGCCGCGGTGAGCGCGCGCGGACTGCGCTGTCGCGAGATATGCAGCGGCCCGGTCGCGCCCTCATCCGGATACTGGGCGTCCTCGACGGTCTCGATCTTGCGGAACTGCTCGACCGCCGCGGCGAACCCCCATTCATCCCCGGCCAGCAATGCCCACTCGTCATAATCGGCACGGAATCCGCGCACCCACATCATCGCGTTCATCGATGACGATCCACCGAACATCTTGCCGCGCGGCCAGTAGATCTGCCGATTCTTCAGCTCGGGCTGCGGTTCGGTCAGGTAATCCCAATCCACCTCCGAGCGGAACAGTTTCGCGAACGCCGCCGGAATATGCGCGAATTTGTTCTTGTCCGGCGGCCCGGCCTCGAGCACCACCACCGAAACATTCGGATCGACACTGAGCCGGTTGGCCAGGACCGCACCGGCCGATCCGGAGCCGATGATCACATAATCCGCGGTAACTCCTGCTTGCACTGTCCCACTCCGATCTGCGCTGCGTATGGCCAACATACGAGCAACACGCGGACCCGGGTTCGGTTTCGGTGACAAACCGGCCGTCTTTCGTGGATCGGCCCCGGCTACCGGTGCACGATCAACGCCTGGTCAGCGGCGGCCGCAGGCCGAGATGTTCGCGCAGTGTGGTGCCCGTGTACTCGGTCCGGTACGACCCGCGCTCCTGCAATTCCGGAATCAGCCAGTCCACGATCTCGTCGAGTCCGGTGGGCACCAGATACGGCGAGATGTTGAACCCGTGGGTCGCGCCGTGGCGGACCCACCGTGTGAGCTCGTCGGCGACCTGGCGAGGTGTCCCGGCGAAACCGGACCGCTGCGTGGTCTCGATGGCAACCTGGCGCAGCGACAGCTTCTTGGCCTCGGCCAGCGCACGCCACTCCCGGGCGATCGCCACCGGATCCTGACCGTCGCGTTGTGCGCCGCGCTCACCCGAAATCGCCCGGGGCCGCGGGTCGTCCGCGGGCAGCGGACCGTCTGGATCGAGGTCCGAAAGATCACGACCCCACACCTGGCCGACCAGGGAAAGCGCGGTCTGACCGGTGAATTGGCCCTCCAACACCCACCGTGCCTTCTCCTCGACCTCGGATTCCCGCTCCGCCAGCACGATCTGGGTACCGGGCAGGATCTTGATGTCATCGGCCGGTCGGCCCGCGCGTTCCAGGCGGGCGCGAATATCGTTCGCGAAGGCCAGGGCGGCGTCGAAATGTGTTCCGTGCCTGGAGAAGATGACTTCGGCGTCGGCCGCCGCGAAATCGCGGCCCGCGGATGAATCACCGGCCTGGAAGATGACCGGATGGCTCTGCGGACTGCGCGGCAGTGTCGGTGTGATCGAGACCTGGAAGTGTTCGTTGTCCCGGGTCACGGTCGGTACGGAATCCGGTGCGGCCCAGTCGGTAGCGTGGCGCGAAGTCGCGATCGCATCATCGGCCCAGGCATCCCAGATCGCGCGGGCGGTCCGAATGAATTCGCCCGCGCGCTCGTAGCGCTGCGCGTGGTCGAGGAAGCCGCCGCGTCGGAAATTCTCGCCGGTCCAGGCATTGTCGGTGGTGACCGCATTCCAGCCGGCGCGGCCGCCGGACAGCAGATCCAGACCCGCGAGTCGGCGGGCGAGATCGGCGGGTTCGTTGTAGGTGGTGTTCTGGGTGGCGACCAGACCGATCCGGCTGGTGATTCCGGCCAGCGCCGCCAGCTGGGCAATGGCGTCGGGACGCCCGGCGATATCGGTGTCGAGCAGCTGGCCGTTCTGCTCGCGCAGGCGCAGCCCCTCGCCGAGGAAGAATGCGTCGAAGAGTCCCCGCTCGGCCGTGGTGACGATATGCCGGAAAGTTTCGAAGTCGATCTGTGAGCCGCTGCTCGGATCCGACCAGATGGTGCTGTGATTGACGCCCTGGAAGAAGACGCCGAAGTGGACCTGTGCGTCGGGAAACGGAATCTCGGACATCAGTGCTCAGCCTTCGCATAGCGGTTGATCGGCCGCACCAGGCCGAGATTGGCGCGCAGGGTCGAACCCGGTACCGGGCGGTGGGTCACACCGGCGCGGAAGAGTGCGGGCAGGACGTAGCGTGCCAGCGCCGGGAGGTCTTCGTCGATGACGGCCGGATGCAGGCGCACACCGTCGACGTGGTGAGCGAGTTCGGTGATGCGGCGCACGAGTTCGGTGGGGGAGCCCGAGAACGTCAGGCGCTCGGTGCGGTTCGCGGCCGTGTGCCCGTCCAGATCCGCAAGGCGTTCGGCGGCGGTCGCATCCGGAATATCGAGGGCGACATCGAGTTCCGCGAACACCTGGGCGCCGGTGGCCCGCGCGCGTTCGGCGGCGGCGAGCGTCCGAGCGAGATCGCTTGCGGTGACCAGGATGACGTCGGCGCCATCGGCGTCACGTGCGAAGACGACCACCTGCCCCTGTGGCGGCCGAGGCACGATCGCCGGACCCTTCACCGAGAACGTTTCGCCGCTGAAGTCGATGTAGTGCAGCTTGTCCCGATCCAGGAACCGGCTCGACGCATAGTCACGCACCACCGCGTCGTCTTCCCACGAATCCCACAGCCGACGTGCGACCTCGATCGAATCCCGTTGTTCGCGTGCGAGTTCCGCTTCGGCAGTGCGTGCGGGACGTCCCCAGGTGGTGGCGGCCGCCGCGTCGGTCGTCGCGATCCACCCGCCGCGCCCACGGGAGGCGTAGTCGAGCGTGGCCAGTTGTGACGAGGTGTGGAACGGCTCGGCGTAGGTGGTCGCGACCGTGGCGACCAGTCCGATGGTGCTGGTTGTCCCCGCGACGAATGAAGCCCGCGTCACCGCGTCGATCCGCCCCGCCGGATGTCGCGCGGGCGGCAGGATGGAATCGTCGAAGGTGGCCAGAGTGAAACCGGCATTCTCCGCCGCGCGCACCCGATTGCGCAGCGTATCGCCGGTCAGCAAGGTGTCGGGCGCATGTGCGGCCCGCCGCCACGCGGCCGGGTGATATCCCTCGCCATCCAATTCGATGCCCACCGCGAAGCCAGTTCCGCTCATTGGTATGACGATCGTCAAACCGGTCCGCCACCGCCATGGTTTGCGTCGCGATGATCCGAACCCATCGCGCGGCTTTCGATCGTCTGGTGATCCCGGATTCGCCAGCTGGCGAATCCGGGATCGTTGCCGCACCTACCCTGCGGCGCGAGCGGACAGCGCCGCGGCAACCAGCACCGTGACGCCCTCCGCGATCGCGGTGCCGCCCAACGCGTGTGCGGCCGACAGTGCCGTGCTGCCTACGAGGCCGAGGAATACCGATCCGAAGCAGGCGATCCCGACCACGATGCCGAGCTGCACACTCGTCACCAGAATGCCGCTGGCATCGGCCGCGAGGGCCACGGGAATCCTGGCCAGGGTGCGGGTCATCAGCGGGCTGAAGGCGAGACCGAAGCCGATGCCCTGGATCCCGAAGACCACCAGCGGCAGCGGCCCGAATTCGGCGCCATTGCGCAGGATGGTGCCCAGCACCACCATGGTGGCCGCACCGAGCAGCAAGCCGAACGGAATCATGGCGGCGTGCAGGCGAGATGGGATGCGCTCCCAATTCAGACTGGCCAGCGCGAAGGTCACGCCCATCGGGATGAACAGCAGACCAGCGTGCAGTGCGGTATATCCGAGCGTGCTCTGCAGGTGGATCGCCATGACGAACATCCACCCACCGAAGGTGGCCATGATCGTGAACAGCGTGCCCGCCGTGAGCGCCAAACCGGGCGAGGTCAGCACACGCCGCGCGAACAGCGGCTCACCGTCTCGTGCCGCGACGGCCCGCTCGATCACCACGAATACACCTACACCGATCACGCTGGCGCCCAATGCGATCCACGTCCACAGCGGCCAATCCTGCTCATGCCCCAATACCAGCGGGAGGACCAGCAGCAGCACCGAGAGGGTGAGCATGGTCAGCCCCGCCAGATCCAGCTTCCGATCGAATCGCGCGGTGGCCGTGGGCAATACCCGCGGCGCGATCAGGAGCAACACTGCACCGATCGGCACATTCACCAGGAATACGCCGCGCCAACTACTCCCGAACAGGTCGGCATTGACGATCAAACCGCCCGCCACCTGACCGACGACCATACCGCCGGAAATGATCGCCGAGTACGCGCTGAGCGCCTTGGCCCTGGCATTGCCGGTGAAATTCCGCTGGATCATGGTCATGATCTGCGGGATCATCGCCGCGGCGCCCGCACCCTGTAGGAACCGGAAGACGATGAGCGAGAACTCATTCCACGCCAACCCGCAGGCGAGCGAGGCGACGGTGAACACTGCGAGGCCGGTGATGAAGGTATGACGCTGGGTGAACCGATCACCCAGCCGAGCACCGGTCACGAGCAGAACCGCATAGGCGATCACATACCCCGCGACGATCAACTGCAATGCGGATCCGCTGGTATGCAACGAAGTACGAATAGAAGGTATGGCGACATTCACGATCGAGGCATCGAGCACCGCCATGAACTGCCCCGTGAGCAACACCGCGAGCACCGCGATGGTCCGCCGCGCACCGAACGCGGCAGGTTGAACTGCCGACCCCGCAGCGGCCGACGTGGCCGCAGCGGTACCTGGCTGCAAGGTCTGAGTCATCTCATGAGCTTGCGTCCGATCCGACACCAGTAACAGGAGTCCGTTGACACTGGTACTGGCAACACCTGGATGTCGACGGGTGGAGGCGGCGAGATGATCTCGCATTCGATCTCGAACCCTGTTGTACCGCGATATGTTCGTTCGGGTACAGAGGGAGGGCTATGACTGCAGGTGGTTCGAGCGCTGTCGCGCGATTCGGCTCGGCGCACGCGCGCATCCGCACGACCACGGGTCAGGTCGTCGGCGCGGGATTCCTGGTGGGCCCGAACGTCGTCGCGACGTGCGCGCACGTGATCGCATACGCGGCCGGTACCGATCCCGATGATGTGCAGCCGCCAGACTCGATTGTGGCGGTGGACTTCCCGTTGCTGCCGTCGGCCGGGTCTCGGCAGGCGCGCGTGCGCCGGTGGACACCGATCGCCGAGGATGGCCGAGGTGATATCGCGATTCTGGAGCTGGACGACGCCGTGGGCGATTCGGTTGCACCACCGTTTTGGCGTGCCAATGACCCGTGGGGACGCGAGTTCCGGATGTTCGGCTTTCCTGCCGAGTTGTCCGACGGTGTCTGGGCGTCCGGCGAGTTCCGGGAGCGGCAGGGTACCGGCTGGCTGCAACTGCAGCGGGTCGGCGGTCAGCCGATCACGCGGGGGTTCAGCGGTGCACCGGTGTGGGACAGTGGAACCGACGCGATCGTGGGGATGGCTGCGGTTGCCGACCCGCGTGGGTACACCGGCACCGCATTCATGATCCCGATCTCCGAAGTGCTCGGTATGGACCCCTCGTTCGTCCCCAATCCATATCGTGGGCTGGAGCCGTTCGACGAGGAACACACGGACTACTTCTACGGTCGAGACGACGATGTCGAACGTGTGTTGTCGGCACTGCGGCAGCGACCGCTCGTCGCGGTGGCCGGACCGTCGGGCATCGGCAAATCCTCGCTCATCCGTGCGGGGGCGATTCCCCGCCTCCGCGCCCAGGGCCGCCGGATCGCGACCGTCCGGCTCGCCGGCGAAGTATCGCCGGACGCCGCCGCCATTGCGGCCGTCCGTGCGGTGACCCCGCGATTCGGTCTTCCCGACGGTGGCCAGCTCGCGACGCTCCTGGTGGAGCAGGCGGCGCGCGAGCCGGGGAGCGAAGACGATTCGGTGGCGCGGCTGATCGAACGCGTGCCGCCGGAGGGCTTGGTGCTGTTCGCGGATCAGTTCGAGGACTTGGCCGCGACCGCGCCGGAGCGGGCGCGTGCGGTGCTGCAATGGCTGATGGAACTCACCCGCGCCGATACCGACGGGCGCATCCGCATTCTGCTCACGTTGCGGTGGGATGCGCTCACCAACCTGATCGACGCGGAACTGGCCGGATTTCTCGACGGCGCGACGGTGGCGCTGGCACCGATGGGTCGTGACCAGCTCCGCGACGCTATTCGGCAGCCGGCGGCCCGCGCACCGGGAGTCGATCTGCAGCCAGCGCTTGTCGAGCGTCTCGTGGACGATACGGTGGGCGAGCCGGGCGCACTGCCACTGCTCGAGTCGACCATGACGCAACTGTGGGATCGACGGGCCGGTGCATCGATCACCATCGAAGACTACGAAAGAGCGGGCCGCGCAACAGGTTTCTTCACCGACCGCGCCGACCATGTGCTGGCCCAGTTCACCGATCCGCTGGAAACATTCGACGTGCAGCGCTTGCTCAAGCTGCTCGCCGCTCCCGTTTCGAGCGGAGACGGTTTCGTCCGGTCCGTGGTGTCGATGGGTGATTTTCCTGAACTGCGCAGTGTCGCTGGACGATTGGCGCGCGATCGGCTGGTCGTCGTCGGACGCGACTCGCACGGAACCGATACCGTCGAACTGGCCCATCAGGCCCTCATCGACAACTGGTCGCGGCTGCGCGGCTGGCTGCAGGACGACCGCGACTTCCGCGCCTGGCAGCAGCAACTCGAGCAGGACCGTCGGAAGTGGGAGCAGTCCGAGCACGACAACGGCGCGCTGTTGCACGGCAGGGCGCTGGAGGATGCGCTCGAATGGGTGGACAGGCGCAAACCCGAAGTCCCCGCGGCGCATCGGCTGTATATCGCCGCATCCCGCCGACTCCGCCGACGTGCGGTGCGGCGCTTGTGGAGCGTCACCGCGGTGGTCACCGTGCTCGCCATGGTCGCCTCCGGCACTGCGGTCGTCGCCTATCGCACCAGCCAGGAACGGACGGCACAGTTGCGCGAGCAGGCCGGAATCAACCTCGCTCAGCAATCGGAAGTGCTCGGTAACACCGATCCGTCGGGGGCGCTCCAATTCGCGCAAGCCGCAGGAAGATTCGCCCCGGGAAATGCTGATGTTCGTGCGGATCAACTGCTCGAGCAGGTTCGGCTGGGCTCATTGGAGGTCGCGTATGGCCATCTGTGGTCCGATGTGAAGGCAGTGGGCTTCAGCGCGGATGCGTCGGTCTTGGCAACTGCCGAATCGGACGGCGGTGTCACGGTCTGGACGGGATTTCTCACCGGATCGCCGTCGCCATGGCGGGTGGCCACGGTGCCGAATGTCCTGAGTGCACGCGTGAGCCCCGATGGCGGCAAACTTGTGGTTTTCAACGATCGTGGCGGCATCACGCTGTGGGACGTGTCGACGCGATCCGGTCCTGTCACTGTTCGTCCCGACGGCGCGGATGTGGTGGGAAGAACGGCGCTCGTCCCGATGTTCTCCGAGGATGGCAGACAGTTGTTCGTTTCTGTCGATCCGAAGCGGGATTATGGCACCTATTTCGGCGCTCCTGATGTCGTCGAACGATATGACGTGTCGGGGCAACCTCGCCGCCTCCCTGACATTCCCGCCGACGGCATGCCGACACGGGAGGTCGAACGAGTCGACTCCGTGAACGAGACCCTGTGGCTTACAGAGACGGACGTCGATTTCAAAGATCACCGGATCATTTACGATCTGAGAAGCGGTCGGCCAGTTGGTGAATGGCGGGGGCGCGCCGTCACCCCGGACGGACTGACAATCGAATGCGCCGATGACGCGAAGACGCTGATCATTCGCGGCGCCGACGGTGCGCAGCTGCGCAGTGTGGGTCTCGGCGGTTGCGGATCGATCCGGCTCGACAGTACAGGCCGATTCGCGATCGAATACCACGTAGGAGAAAGGGATTCGTTCGGGATCGCAAAGCTGGTCCACATTGCGACTGGACGCCTCTATCAGGTCCAGGTTCGATACAGTTCCGAGGCGGTCGTCCCCGCGGTGCATCTGACCTCGGGCGGTCCGTTGTTGATCCACGCGACGACCAACGGCATCGAGCGATACACTCCGGCAGCGGAGTCCAACCCTGATTGGCCCGAGATCACGCCCGACGCCGTCACATCCCTGTGGAGCCCCGACGGTCGTTATGTCGCAGGCGATCGCGGTGAAACGTTCGAAGTCATCGACCTGAAGTCGATGCGTCGTGTCTTCAGCCTGCCCGGTTATATGCTTCGGGAGTGGCCACACGCGATGCTCGCCTTCACTCCCGACGGGCGGCACGCCATGATGTGGACCGGCACGTCGAATGTCGCCGTTGTGCTCATGCCGGACTTCGACGAGATAGGTCGGATACAGCTCCCCACACCCTCGGGATTGGATCCGGCACATGAGTCGTTCATAACCTTCGCCATCCGTACCGACGACGAAGTGGCCGCGCTGTACGCGGGGGCCATCACGCGCAGGCGTATCAGCGACGGTCGACAGATCGGCGGTCAGGTCCTGCTCAGCAAGAACCTCGAGGATTTACGGATTACCGCGAAAGCGTCGACCCTGGTCGGTTATGCGTCGCCGGACTCGGTTGTCGTCAACGTCGCCAACGTGTCGCTGCAGCTGTGGAATCTCGAGAGCGGCACGCTGGTTCGTTCGTTCGTTCGTCAGGGCGCACGCGTGGTGAGTGTCCATATGAATCCAGGGCAGGCCGATGTGCTGGTCCAGGACGACTCGGGTGCGTTGTTCCGATGGAACACTGCCACCGGCGAATCGGCGAAGTTGGACATACCGCTGGTACCGCATGACTCCGTGGTCGCTGGCTGGTCACCGGACGGTCTTGTCGTGTTCGGCAACAAGTCCGAAGTCGAAGTGTGGGACACCCGGACGGGCACCAGCACGAAATTCAGCGTGCCTGGGTCCACCATGGTCTGGAAGCTCATCGGAACGATGCTCATTGGTCTTTCCGATCTCGGACCAATCCGAATCAACCTCGACCGCAACAATATTCAGCAACGGCTGTGCGCGATCAGCAGTCGTGACTACACCGATGCCGAACGCGACAAGGTCCCGCGCGGCGTCGACACCGAGCCGCCATGCGCGAGCGGCTGATGCTGAAGCGTTGATTCGATTGTGTATCAGGCGGCTTCGAGGTTCGCGCGGAGCCGTTTGAGCGCGGCGTGCACATAGGCCTTTACGGTCCCGTCTCCCACGCCCATGATCGCGGCTGTTTCGGCATAGGTGTTTCCCTCGAACGCGCGCACGACCACTGCCTCGCGCTCGCGTGCGGGGACGGCGTTCAGCGCGGCGATCAGCATGTGCCGCAAAGCGATCACATCGTCGAACGCCAGTCCGGCACCGTCTGCCAGCTGCGCGATCCGCGTCTCGCCGTCGGGATCGAGGCGTTCGCGATCGTTGGCGGCGCGCCGCCAGGTATCGCGGGTCAGGTTCTTCGCGGCGGTCCAGATGTAGCGGCGCAAGTCCTCGGGGTCGCTGATATCGGGGCGCGCGGCGTAGACGCGCATGAATGCGGTCTGGACGATGTCTTCCGCGTCGGTGCGGCTCCCGACCTGTTTGGTCACCGAGGCCAACAGCATGTCCTTGGTCGATTCGTACGCCTCGATCAGCAGGTCGTCGAATGTCCGCGCCGAATCGGCGCCGCCACGCCCGATCCGAATCACCGACGTCTCCGGAGCGCTCGCGAGCAATGACAGCGGTTCCCTCGCACACCCCCGCAGCACCTCGCCCAGCAGCGCGATCAGTGCAACATCACGTACCCAATCGCCATCGTCTGCCGTGCTCATCCGAATCGCCTTCCTGTGCCCTTACCGAACTACAACAGGTCCGTGCCCGAAAAAGTTGGGCACGAAACGTGGGCAACCGTTTGCCCCGTCACCGAGTTGTGGGAGGCATGAAACCGTATCCTGCAACGCCTGCGCAGCATTCCGATAATCCGCCCAGTGGCTTCACCGCGATCACCGCAGGTGTGTTGGCTGGTCTCGGCGCCGCCTCGCACCTGCTCGGAGTCATCCTCGTCGGCCTCGTACTCGGTTCGACACCAGCCGATGCCGGACTGGACGGCGAGTGGCCGTACTGGTTCGAACCGGTGCTCGTCCTGATCGGTCTCTTCGGGCTCACCGTCGGAGTCCTGTTGGCCACGGGAGCTGTCCAGCTGTTCCGCAGACGGACGGTTGGTCGCAGGCAAGTGCTGGTGGCGTGCACGCTGAACATATCGGTCGGCTGGATCATGCTGGCGTACCTTGCAATTGCCGGTTTCGGAGCCGACAGCACGGTCAGCTTGGAGGTCGGTCCTTCCGTATTGGCCACTCTCGCAGTCCAGACCCCGGCGCTGATCACGCTCGCACTCGCCGCGGCTCCGGCGACCAAGCGCTGGCTCGACCACCGCCCGGTGCAGCCTCTGGGAACGGACGAAAAATGACATACCAACCGTATCCCGGTACCCGGCCGAATCCGCAGGGCGGACACCGACCAAGTGGCGGCACCGCGATCGCGGCGGGAGTGCTGGCATTGCTCGGCGCGGCGCATCGGCTGCTGAGCGCGATGCTGGCGGTCGGCCTGTTCATATTTCTCGGCACGGGCAGTGAACTGCTTCGCGAGGCGGATCGCCCGATGCGGACGATCTTGCTGATCTCTGCCCCGATCTTCTCGATGATCGGCGTGCTGCTGGTTGTCGGCGGCATTCAACTGCTCCGCCGCAGCCGGGCGGGCCGTGCCTTCGTCGTCATCGCCTGCGCGGCCGATATCGCTTATGGGATAATCGAATTCGCGATTGTGCAGGCTGTTGCCGCGAGTAGTGGCGATCTGATCTTGATCGGCAGTCCCGTGCTGGTGACGATCGGGGTCATCTTCCCGGTCGTCACGATCGGATCGACCATGGCCACCGCCACGACGCGTTGGCTCGAATACGACAGCTCGCGGAACTCGGCGAGCCGCCGGGCCGAACCTGGGCAGCACCAGGGCCAGGTGTCGCCCGCTGTCACCCCCGCCGCCGCGCTCGGCACAGTGCGGGCCGTACGACCGATCGACGCGCTCGGGCGTTGGTCGATCGGATTGATCGGCTGTACCACAGCTGCACTGCTCGTCTTTGTGAACGCCGAGGCGCTGGGCTATCGCGCGCTCGACCACTATCGCGGGGAGTATCCGAATGCAACAGCCCGCAATGAGTTTCATGACTGGAGCATGATTGTCGGTTCGGCCATGGTCGTCGTGCTCATGGCATTGCTCGGCACGGGGATCGTGTTCCTGACGTGGCTATGGCGGGCCCGCACCAACGCCGATGCGTTGTGTGCGGCACGGCATCGGCTACCGATCGGGTGGGTGGTCGGCGGCTGGTTCTGCCCGCTGGTCAGCCTGTGGTTTCCCGCGACGAGCCTCACCGACGTCCTGCGCGCCAGTGATCCGCGGACACCGACGGATGCGCCGGACCTTCGTGGGCGCCCTGGCGGGTTGTTGGTCGGTGTGTGGTGGTCGGCGTGGTTGGTCACGTGGACCGTGCTTTTCTGGCCGGTCGATTCCGACTTCCTGTCACCGGCGCGGGCCGCTGTCGTGGCGCTGTCGATGGTGGTTGCCGGAGCGTGTGCGGCGGTGATCATCACTCGCATCGGCAACTGGCAGCGCTCGCGGGCACTGGTCGGCAATCCGAGTGACATCCGAGCTCGATCGTGGAGTCGATGACGACAGGGTGGTTATCGGCGAAGTTCGAGGAGATCCGATGAGCCGAACAATCGAGCCCGGCCACGAAACCGGCCTGCGCCGTCTCGTTGGCCCGGAGATATACCAGCGCAATGGCTTTCGCTTGACCGGATTGGACGTCACGGCGTCGGCTCGTGCGATCCGGCGGCGCGCCGAGGAGGCCCGAGGCAATGAGCGGATTATCGAGGCCGGTCGGCAACTGGGTGACCCGATGCACCGGATCGTCGACGAATTCTTCTGGCACTGGCCGGGATACGACGCGCATAATCGCGCGGTCGATGCGCACGCGAAGGCACTGGCCGATCCGACGGATGGTGTCGACTGGGCGGGGGTGCGGTTGCTCTGGCATGAAGCCAGCAGTGAAGAGTCCGGCTGGAACTATGTGCGCGACCGGATTCTCCAGTTGGACGAGCCGGAGATCCGCCCCGATTTCGTCGACCAGTTGCGGCGGCTGCTGCCTGCGTTGCTGGTTTCGATCAACGCCGCCCTATTTGCCCGCGCGATCGAACGCGGGGACGATGCGGCGGCCGCGGATCAGGTGCGTGCAACCGTGCGGATGGCATCCGGCGACGAGCGGTTGGCCGGTGCGGAGATCGCAACAGCGATCGAGCCCTTGCTCGACGACATCCGGCGCCGCGCGGTCGCGGCACGGGGTCAGGTGACGGCGGACCCTCGACGCGGATTGGTCGTCGCCCAGCAGTTGATCGCGCAGGCCGAAGACTTATCCGGGGTTATCGGCGACACGCCGGGCCGCGCGCTGGTGGCGACGCTTTGCGACGAGATCGCCGCCGCCGCACGAGTGTGCATCGCCGCCTACGGCAACGAGACGGGCGATTCCCGCCTGTGCGCGCAGTTGCTCGTGCGGGCGCGCGCACTCACCGACAACATCGTGGCGGTCCGTGATATCGACGGGGACAGAGGTACTTTCCTGAGCAACGAGCTCAGCGTGATCTGTGACCGTATGCGCGCCCCCGCTGGTATCCAACCCGATTACGAGTTGACGGATATTGCGACGCTGCTGGATTCGGCGGAAGACGCGCTCCACCTGCTCGCCGGAGTTCCGGGCATGTCGACGGAAGTATTCCGCAGTAGCAGTGACGCAGTCGCGCTGTCCGTTGTCACCGCTGTGGCGTTGGGTTTGCCGACGGTGTGCGATTTCCGGAGCGCGGAGGTGTTGTTGCGCCGCGCAGAGGCGCTCGCGGCGACCGACGACACCCGGGTTCTCGTCGATGCGGCTCGCATGGCCGCGACGATCGGGCACGAAGTAGGTCAGCGCTGCTGGTTCTGCGGGCAGCCGAACGCACCGGAATCCACCGCCCAGGTGCGGTTGATACGAAGACGCACGACAACCGAGCAGACGGTGGTGGATATCGAGCGATGTCCATCGTGTCAGCAGGCGTGGAATCGCATATCGCGGGTCCTCGGTGCGATGAACCTGATCGTGCTCCCGCTGGTCTTGGTCTTCGTAGTCGTCCTTGCTGTGCTGGGGTTGTTCGGCGTAATCGGTTTGGGCTTTTACCTTCCTGCCTTCGGTGCCTATGTCGTCGCTTACGCCGGAACACGAATTGCCGGGTACGGTGCGCGACAAATCGACGAACGCATGCGAGAACATCCGACTGTCGCCAGGGAGCTCACGGATACCCGGGTGCGGGCGATCATGGCGGTGCGAAAGTGATACGCGACAGCGTGGTTTCAGCGGCCCGCAGCTCGGTCGCACTGGTGTACGCACGCCTGAATCCGCCCGCACCCGTACCGGAGCACCGCTGCGGTGTGCTCGCACCCGACGTCGTCGCGGCGATCGCGACCGCACAGCGCAGGCTGGACGGGGTCGAACTGCCGCCGCTGCGGCGCCAGATCCGTGCCACGCTCGAATATCTCGCCGAGGCCGGTGTCGACGTGCAGGATCACGCCGGTGCCGAATTCGTCGCTGGTCAGGGGCTGGAAGTGGTTGCCGGCAGGAGATGCCGGGCATCGATCGGGCGACCGTGGTGCAGACGCTCCGGCCGAGCGTGTGTCTGCACGACGAAACTCATCCAGACCGGCGAGGTGATCGTCGGCATTCCCACGGGAGGTGCGTTATGAACGCAATCAACTTCGGCATCGACCTCGGTACCACGAACAGTGCGATCGCCGTACTGCGCGGTATCGACACCGAGATCGTCAAGAACAACGAAGACTTCGACACCACGCCGTCGGCGGTCTGGATCAGCAGACACGGCGGGCTGCACGTCGGTCGGGCGGCGAAGGCCAAGGCGGAAATCGATCCGGACAACACGGCGGTGGAGTTCAAGCGGCACATGGGACTTTCCGGCGCCGTCAAGCACTTCGCCGGTTCCGGCCGGAGCCTCGGTGCGGAGGAATTGTCGGCGGAGGTGCTCAGATCGCTGCGAGCGGACGTGCTGCAGCGGCTCGGTGACAAGGTGGACGCCGCAGTGATAACGGTGCCCGCCGCGTTCGATCTGAACGCTTGCCACGCGACCCGCCGCGCAGCCGAACTCGCCGGTCTGCGGCAGGTTCCGTTATTGCAGGAGCCGGCCGCGGCGGCGGTGGCGCACGGATTCCAATCGAGTGCGGACGGCGTGCGCTGGTTGGTGTACGACCTCGGTGGCGGCACGTTCGACGCGGCCGTCGTCCGGCTGCGCGACGGCGAGTTCAGCATTGTCACCCACGCCGGTGATAATCATCTGGGCGGCAAGGACATCGACTGGCGGGTCGTCGAGAAGCTCCTGCTGCCCGCCCTCGCGCAGCGGCACGGGGTCGATGTACGACGTGGCGATGCCCGCTGGCGGGCGACACTGAATACGCTCAAGCTCGAGGCCGAACGCGCCAAGACCCGCCTGTCTCGTCAGGTGAGTACCGAGATCGTCGCCGAACTTGTCGGGCCGGATGGGCTGCGGCGCTACGAGTTCGAATTCGAGTTGTGCCGCGCTGATCTCGAGCGCCTCGCCGGCCCGGTGATCGCACGCACGGTCGAATTGTGCCGACGAGCGCTGGCCGAGAAGAATCTGGGCCGCGACGACATCGAACGCGTGATCCTCGTCGGCGGGCCGACGCTTTCGCCGTTTGTCCGGGACTATCTCGCCGACCCGGAATCCGGGTTGGGTATCGCACTCGATCACTCCGAGGATCCGCTCACGGTCGTCGCGCGCGGCGCCGCGATCTTCGCGGGAACGCAACGCTACGAGGCTGTTTCGGCACCACCGGTCGCGGGCGGTGGCTTTGCACTCACACTGGACTACCAGGCGGTCGGGCCGGACTGCGATCCGCTGATCCGCGGCCACATCGAACCGGTCGACCACGGTCTGTCCATCGAGTTCGGCAATCCCGCATCCCGCCCGCCATGGCGCAGCGGCCGTATCTTGGTCGCGCCGGACGGCACGTTCGCGACGCGGGTGCTCGCAGAGCGTGGGCGGCTCAACATGTTTCGAGTGTGGTTGTACGATGCGCTCGGCAACCGCCACCAGGTCGGCCCGGACACATTCACCTACACCGTCGGCGCGGTGCAGACCCGGCAACCGATGATCCATTCCATCGGAATCGGCCTCGCCGACAATACATTGCTGCCGCTCGCGGCCAAAGGCGCCACGTTGCCGGTGCGTTGCCGTGCGAAACTTCGGACCACGATGACCGTTGCGCCCGATGTCGCGAGCGGCGTGATCCGCATCCCGATCCTCGAAGGCGAACAGCCGAGGGCGGATCGGAATCGGCGGGTGGGCTGCCTGGAGGTGCGTGCCAAGCAGGTCTCGCGGCCGCTGCCGCTCGGCTCGGCTATCGAGTTCATCGTGGAGATCGACACGTCACGGCTGGTGACCGCCCGCGCCTACGTGCCGATGCTGGACGAGGAGTTCGACCAGGTCGCCGATCTCGAATCCGAGACGGCACCCACCCACGCCGAGCTCGTCGGCCGAGTGCGTGAGATCCGGGAACGATTGGCGTCGTTGCGATCTCGTCAACGGCAGGCTGGCGATCCGGTCGCCGGCATGGTGTTGATGCAGATCGACGAGGCGGGCCGAACCGAGACAATCGAACAATGGCTCGCCGCAGCGCTCGACGACACCGACGCCGCACGAAGTTGCGATGCGCAGGTGCGCGACCTACACGTCGCTCTCGACGAAGCCGAGGATGCGCTGCAGTGGCCCGAACTTGTGGCCCAGGCTCGTTCGGCTCGCGCCGACGCCACCGATATCGTTGCCGCACATGGGAATGCCGATGACGCGACTGCTATGCGCGCAGCGACGCTCGCGATCGAAGATGCGATCGACACCCGCGACTCGACGGCGCTGCGCCGGCACACGAACGCCCTCGGCCGCCTCATCGGTCAGGTACTCGATCGCGCAGGTATTTTCCAGGTCGGGCTTTTTCACCAGCTCGCTGCCCGCCGAGCCGAGATGGGCAGCCCGCTACATACCGATCGCCTCATAGCGCAGGGTTACGCCGCCTTGGACCGTGACGACACCGCGCCGTTGCGAACGATCAACAGCCAGCTCCTTGCCTTGCTGCCGACGGCATCGCAGGCAGCAGGCGATCCGTTCAGCACGGTTCGTCCGTCGTACTGAGCTCCAGCTGTCGCCGCCGAATATGCGCTGCCAACCGGCCCCGAACGCTCGCTTGGCCAGCGGCCTGCGCGGCTCATGCGATTGCCGCCGCGCTACGCCCGATGACCTTGTCGACGAGCCGCGAGCTCAGGCAGGTCGAAGCCCAGGGCCTCGGCCGCGGCGGCGGGGGTTGGTTGGGACCAACGGTCGATCAGGGTTTGGCTGGAGGTCAGTGAGCGGGTGATGGCACGATCGATGTAGAGGGTGCCGTCGAGGTGGTCGGTTTCGTGCTGGACGATGCGGGCGGGCCAGCCGGAAACCTCCTCGTCCAGTTCGCGGCCGCGTTCGTCCTGGCCGCGCAGGCGCACGTGGGCGTGTCGCGGGACGACAGCCTGCCAGCCCGGAACGCTCAGGCAGCCCTCGAAGAATGCGGCGTGCGCGGCGCCGAGGGGGTGGTAGCTCGGGTTGACCAGGACGCGGAAGGGTAGCGGGACCCGCCCGCGAGCCGCGCGCACCTCATCGGTCACCTCGGCCGGATCCTCCAGGACGGCCAGCCGCAGCGGTATCCCGACCTGTGGTGCGGCCAATCCGACACCCGGTGCGGCATGCATCGTCTCCCGCATCGCCCGCACCAGCCGGTCCAATTGCGCCTCCGTCAGCTGTCCGTCGTAGCGTGCGGCCGGCGCGCGTAGCACAGGATCGCCTGCGGTAACAATGGAGAGAGGACCATCGAGCAGCGTCTCGACAAGATCGGGGAGCGGGATCGTCATGGTTTCAGCATCGCAAGGCGCCGCGGGGCGCCATGATCTGGCCGGACCCGTTGCCGAATATTTACCGCGTTGGAGTATTTAGCCAAGCTAACATGTTACTGGATATAGGCGTCTTCAATCTGCACAGAACAACCGACGGTCGGCATACGACCGAAGGAGGCTGGTGATGATTATTGATACGCATATGGAACGGGTAATGAGTCGCATCGCCGACCTGTACGCGACCTATCCGGACATTCGCGACGCGCAACCGAAACCGGAGACTTCCGCCGCGATCCGAGAACCCGGAATCCGGCCATCACAGATCGTGGCGACGGTCATGGCGGCCTACGCCGATCGTCCCGCGCTCGGGCACCGGGTCCTCGAACCCGCCACAGACGCGTCCGGGCGGCGCACGCTGCGACCGCTGCCCGAATTCGCCACCATTACCTACGGCGAGTTGTGGGCGCGCGTCGGTGCGATCGCCACAGCATGGCATCACAATCCCGACAATCCCATCGAAGCCGGCGATTTCATCGCGACACTCGGCTTCACCAGCGCCGACTACACCACGCTCGATCTGGCGTGTCTGTATCTCGGCGCGGTTGCCGTACCACTGCAGGCCGGTGCCGCGCCGAAGCAACTGTCTGCGATCATCGCCGAGACCGCCCCCCGCATCCTCGCCGCGACCCCCGAAAATCTCGCGGCCGCGGTGGCATGCGTCCGCACCGGACCGGCGCCGGAACGCGTCGTGGTCTTCGACTACCACCCCGAGGACGATGATCAGCGCGACGCATTCGAATCCGCGCGCGATCGCTTGGCGAACACTCCGATTGTGGTGGAATCGCTGGATTCGGTTCTCGAGCGCGGTCGTACTCTGCCGCCCGCACCGCTGTTCGTACCCGACGACGAAGCCCTGGACCTGCTGATCTACACCTCCGGCAGCACCGGCACACCCAAGGGCGCCATGTACACCGGCCGGTTGGTGACCTCGATGTGGGCGTCCCAGCCCGATGTCGCCGGGATCAGCCTGAACTACTTGCCGATGAGTCATGTGGCCGGACGTCTATCGCTCTACGGCGTGTTGGCCCGTGGCGGCACCGCGTATTTCACGGCCAAGAGCGATATCTCGACGCTGTTCGAGGATTTCGGCCTGGTCCGGCCGTCCGAGGTGTTCTTCGTGCCACGCGTGTGCGATATGGTCTTCCAGCGCTATCAGAGCGAGATGGAACGTCGTGCCGAACCGGGTTCCGACCTCGCCGAACTCGACCGTGCGGTGAAAACCGAACTGCGCGAAGACTTCCTGGGCGGCCGATTCATCTCGGCCATCGTCGGCAGTGCACCGCTGGCCGCCGAGATGAAGACCTTCATGGAATCGGTCCTCGAGATGGACCTGCATGATGGTTACGGTTCGACCGAGGCGGGCGGCGCCATCATGGTCGATAATGTGATCCACCGTCCACCCGTGCTCGATTACAAGCTGGTGGACGTGCCGGAGCTGGGATATTTCGGCACCGACCAGCCGCATCCGCGCGGTGAGCTGCTGCTCAAGACCACCACCATGATTCCCGGGTACTACAAGCGTCCCGAGGTCACCGCGGAGATCTTCGACTCGGACGGTTTCTACCGGACAGGCGACGTCGTTGCCGAATTCGCACCCGATGAACTCGTCTACCTCGACCGCCGCAACAATGTGCTGAAGCTGTCCCAGGGCGAATTCGTCGCGGTCGCGCACCTGGAGGCCGTCTATGCCAGCAGCCCGCTGCTGGAGCAGATCTTCGTCTACGGCAGCAGTGAGCGCGCCTATCTGCTCGCGGTCATCGTCCCGACCGAGGAGACGTTACGCCTCGCCGATCCCAAAGCGGCACTGAGTGATTCGCTCCAGCACATCGCCAAGGAAGCCGATCTCGAGTCATATGAGATCCCCCGCGATTTCCTCATCGAAACCGAACCGTTCACCACGGAGAACGGTCTGCTCTCCGGCATCGGCAAGTTGTTGCGTCCCAAACTGATCGAACGCTACGGCGAGCGCCTGCAGCAGCTCTATGCCGAACTGGCGCAAGGGCAAGCGAACGAATTGGTCACACTGCGCCGCGAGGCCGCCGACCTGCCGGTTCTGGAAACCGTGAGCCGGGCCGCCCGCGCATTGCTCGGTTGTGCGACAACCGATCTGCGACCGGATGCGCATTTCACCGATCTGGGCGGCGATTCGCTGTCCGCGCTGTCATTTTCGAATCTGCTCCGCGATATCTTCGCCGTCGACGTTCCTGTTGGCGTTATCGTCAGCCCGGCCAACGGATTGCGCGAATTGGCCGAGTATGTCGAATCGGCGCAGCAATCCGGTGCGATCCGGCCGACCTTCGCCGCGGTCCACACGCACGGCAACGTCGCACGTGCCGATGAGCTGACACTGGACAAGTTCATCGACGCGCAAATCCTCTCCGCTGCAACGACTCTCCCGCGCACAACCGAGACGCGTACGGTGCTGCTGACGGGTGCCAACGGCTACCTCGGCCGGTTCCTGTGCCTGGAATGGCTGGAGCGACTGGACAAGTCGGACGGCACACTCATCTGCATCATTCGTGGCAGAGACGCCGCGGCGGCCCGGAAACGACTCGACGAGGCTTTCGACAGCGGTGATCCGGAGCTGCTGCGGCATTACCGCGAGCTGGCCGCGCGCCGCCTCGAAGTGCTGCCCGGTGATATCGGCGAGCCGAATCTCGGCTTGGACGACGCGACCTGGCATCGGCTGGCCGACACCGTCGATCTGATCGTGCACCCCGCCGCATTGGTCAACCATGTCCTGCCCTACGACCAGCTGTTCGGACCGAATGTCGTCGGTACCGCGGAAATTATCCGCCTGGCCATCAGCTCGCGGATCAAGCCGGTCACGAATCTGTCCACTGTGGCCGTCGCCGCCCAGATCCGTCCATCGTCCTTCGAGGAGGACGGCGATATCCGTGAAATCAGCCCGACGCGTGCCATCGACGACAGCTACGCCAATGGCTACGGCAACAGCAAATGGGCGGGTGAGGTCCTGCTGCGGGAGGCGCACGACCTGTGCGGACTTCCCGTGGCCGTCTTCCGATCCGATATGATCCTGGCGCACAGCCGATTCGCCGGTCAGCTCAACGTTCCGGATATGTTCACCCGGCTGCTGCTCAGCCTGGTGGCCACCGGCATCGCTCCGTACTCCTTCTACGAGACCGATGCCGACGGCAAACGCCAACGCGCACACTACGACGGTCTGCCCGTCGATTTCACCGCCGAGGCGATCACCGCCATCGGCACCGAGGAGCGCACCGAGTACCACACCTTCGACGTCCTCAATCCGCACGACGACGGCATTTCCCTCGACGAATTCGTGGACTGGCTCATCGAATCCGGCCACCCCATCCGGCGGATCGACGACTATCAGGAATGGTTGCGCCGATTCGAAACCGCGCTGCGCGGGCTCCCCGACAAGCAGCGACACGCCTCGCTGCTACCGCTGCTGCACGCCTACAGTCATCCCGAGCGGCCGATCCGCGGCGGCGCCATCCCGGCCGAGGGGTTCACCGCCGCCGTCCACGCCGCGAAAGTCGGTGCCGAACATGATATTCCGCATCTGACTCCCGCACTGATCGACAAGTACGTCAGCGATCTGCGCTTGCGCGGACTGCTGTAGTCAGCTGAGCCCGAGAATGGTGATGGTGAGTCGGGTGGCATAGTCGACCACCTCGTCACGATTGGCCTCGACATCCCCGTCGAGCCAATCGAGGAACAGTGCGACGAGTGCGCCGGATATCGCACTGACCGGCAGCGGAATCCGACCGGATGCGGATGTGAAGCGTGCGGCCTGATCCGGTGCCAGTTGCGCGGCGACGAGCGTGACGAACGCGGGCAGCGCGTCGGTACCGCGGGCGCGCAGCGTGTCATCGGCCAGGGTTTCACGGAACATGATCCGCCCGCGGCGCGGATCGTCCGCGAAATATTGCGCTGCGGCATCGAAAGCCGTTCGGGCACGGGCCGTTTGATCGACGGGCGCGTCGCTCAGCCGGGTGGTGACCGCCGCGGCGAGCCCCTGTGCGGTCCGGTTGTAGATCTCGATGAGCAGGGCTTCGCGGTCGGCGAAGTTCTCGTAGAAGTAGCGCAGGCTCAGGCCCGCTTCGCGGCAGACCGCCCGCATGGTGATCGCCGCCGCCCCCTCGCTGCCGAGCAGCGCATAGCCGGCGCGCACGAGTTGCTCGCGGCGCTCGGCGGCGCGGCTGGCCATGGTGCTGCCGCGCCAGGTGGTGGCTGACCTTCTCACGGGTTGATCATGTCATGTGCCGTTGGATTCGCCGCGCGGGCGTTGTTCCAGCTTGCGCAGCAGTACCCGCAGCTGTTCATCGGTGCTGAGGTACTGGTCCATCAGCACATTGATGGCGCCCCGCAGCAGGGCGTAGGGCTCCCAGACGCGGGGGGCGATGGTGCGCGCAGCGCGGTGGGCGATGCCATCGGCGATGGCCATGGCGGCTTGGGTGGCGCTGATGCGCTGGTTGAGCGGCCAGGGCAGCATGGCATCGGCCGCGCGGCCGAATTCGTCCTCGTCGAGCGTGTGATGGGTCATGGCGGTATCGACGATGCCGAAATAGGCGACCCCGGCGGTGGCGCCGGTGGCGGCGAGTTCGACCCGCAGCGCGCGGCCCAGTTGTTCCACACCGGCCTTGCTGATCATGTACGGGGATCCGCCCATTCCGGGCGCGAATGCCGCGCAGGAGGAGACCACCACGACGTGGCCGCGCGTGGCGACGATATCGTCGAGTGCCGGTCGGACGGTATTGAAGACGCCGGTCAGGTTGACCCCGATGACCCGGTCGAAATCGGTGGGATCCATCGTGCGCAGCGTGGCGGGCGTCGGGGTGATACCGGCATTGGCGATTACGAGATCGATGCGGCCGAAGCGGTCACGGACCGTCGCCATCGCGGCGACCATACTGTCGCGGTCGGCGACATCGGCGCGTAGCGGGACCGCACGCGATCCCAATCGCGATGCGGAAGTGTGGACTTCGGCCTCGTCCAAGTCGAGCATGACGATCCGCGCGCGGCGGCGGTGCAGGATCTGCGCCAGTTCCGCACCGATGCCGCGTCCGGCGCCGGTGATCACCACAACCTTGTCGGCCACGTCGAAGGTGTCATTGGTCGGCAGCAGCCTCAGCAGGTTCATGATGCCTCGATCAGGTAGGCGTCGGAATCGAATCGCATAGTGCGCCTGGCATATTCGAAGCTCCAGTTCGGATACAACCCGGCGTTGTGCCGGCCGTCGGCGGTCTGGTAATAGCTGCGGCAGCCGCCGGTGACCCATACCGTATCGCGGCTGCGTCGCTCCATTTCCTCGACGAAGTCCCGCTGCACCTGTGGCCGCACCTCGATCCGGCGAAGTCCGTTGTCGCGCATATTCTTTACCGCGTCCACGATATAGCGGATCTGGGCCTCGATCATGAAGATCGCCGACTGGTTTCCGGCCGCGCCGAACGGGCCGAGAGTGGTGAAGAAGTTCGGAAATCCGGTGACGGCGGTGCCGAGATAGCTCTGTGGACGTTCACGATACAGCTGTGCGAGGCTGCGGCCCGTGGTGTCGTTGATGACCTCGAATATCCTTGGTGGCACTCCGAATCCGGTGCCCCAGATGATCGTGTCGATCTCGTGTTCGGTGCCGTCTACGGTAACGATCGATCGCGATCGGACCTCGGCGATCCCGGCGGTCGCCACCTCGACATTGGGCTTGGACACCGCGGGATAGTAGGCATCGGAGAAGATCGCGCGTTTACAGCCGATCATGTAGTCGGGCGTCAGCTTCCGGCGCAATCGCGGATCGGGAACCTGCCGACGCAGCTGCAATCGGCCCAGCGCCTCGAACGGATGACGGAACCGCTTGTCCACGAACCCGACCAACCCGAATCCCTCGATGCCGGTGAAGTATGCGGCGCGGATCATCGTGCCCAGTAAGGGCATTCGGCGCACGAGTGTGCGCTCGACGGCGCTGGTCGCCCAGTCCATGCGCGGCACGATCCACGGCGCCGAACGCTGGAACACCGTCAGCCGTTCTACCACGGGCTGGATCTCCGGAATGAACTGCACTGCGGACGCACCGGTGCCGATCACCGCGACCCGCTCGCCGGATAAATCGTGGTCGTGATCCCAATGCAGGGAATGGAACTGGGTGCCGGTGAAATTCGCGATACCAGGCAGGCGCGGGATCTGTGCCTCGCTGAACGGACCGATCGCCGAAACCAGGACATCGGCGGTCAGCGTCGCGCGCCCGGTGCGAATGCGCCATCGCCCGGTGGCCTCGTCCCACACGGCGTCGAGTACTTCGGTGTCGTACCGAATATGTTGTGGCACATTGTATTTATTCGCGACACCACGGAGGTAATCGAGGATCTCCGGTTGGGTGCCATAGCGGCGCGACCAATTCGGATTCGGGGCGAACGAATACGAATACAGCATCGAAGGCACGTCGCACGCACAGCCCGGATAGGTGTTGGCGCTCCAGGTGCCGCCGAGGTCGCGGCTGCGTTCGAGGATGACGAAGTCGCGGAACCCGGCCTCGCGCAGCTGTACCGCCAACCCGATACCGGCGAACCCGGCTCCGATGACAACGATCGGCACATGGTCGGGTCGCGTCGTCGGGTGGTCCATCTGCGCTCCTTCGGACGGGTCCGCACTCGAGCTCATTGGAATCGGCCGATTCCAATGGAATCAGATGATTCCTCTACGGCTGGTCGGGTGTCAAGGTCGAGCGGTGTTATCGCAGCGGTCGCTTCGGACCCAGCAATGACCTACCCGGGCACCCGCCCTCGTCGACGCACCACCCAGCTCACTTCTTCAGGGCTGTGTCATAGCTGCCGCAATCGCTGTCGACCGAAAATCGTTGGGGAGACACCTGCCCGGTTTATCGACTGCCGATGTATCTCGTCTGCCTACGCGTCGATAATTTGCCCATCGTCGGCAACTGATCGACGGCTATGGAATGGCTTGGGGTCATCGAAGGCCACGGGACGGCGCCGCAAGATGGAAAGTTGTTGGGGGGCAAATTATTACAGATCGTTCCTGATAATGTCCGGTAGCATGGACAGTGTCGGTGATGCGCTATTGCTGTTCGCGCGGGGATATTTGGGCGGTGCGATCGAACAGTATTCGGCGTTTCAGGAGCGAATCGGCGCAGCCGTTCACGCACGGTCTGCGGATCAGGCTTTCACGCGGCAGTGGCAGACCGGTTCGCTCATACACGGTCTCGTGGAACTCCCAGTGGGCCCGAATGGTCCGTGGTCGATCGACACGGATCACGAACCGTGTTGCGCCAGTACATCCTCCGCGAACGCATCGTTAACCAACTTCAGCAGTCACTCCTCTATCAGGAGTTAACTCACATCTCGGGCGTCACACGCTGGAAGCTCGAGTTCTCGAAACACGCTCTAAGATCCGGGTTGCTGCTGCACCCCCGAAGATCGAAATGGTCGGCAGCCGGAGGTGATTGCAATGCCGGCGACGGAAACAGATCCACCGGTCAGAGAGCTGCCAGCACAGGAGGTACTGATCCGTACGCGCGTTGATCGAGCCAGTCCTGCATGTTTCGGTGGGTTTGCTGGCCGATCCGTTGCGCCGGATGGCCGCCTACCACCTCGGGTGGTGGGACGCGGCAGGGACCCCGACACCGGACGCATCAGGGAAGGCCCTCCGGCCGGCCCTCGCACTGACCGCAGCCACCGTCTGCGGTGGCGACCCAGCGGCCGCCGCCGCGGTCGAGTCATTTCACAACTTCTCCACAAACCTCACACAGCGACCACAGGCCGAACATGTTCTGACGCAACAGGAGTGGCAGGCACGGGGCTGTCCCGGCGGCACTCCGTTCCGCGCCGCTCACACCTTCTGGCAGACCGGGCCGTTTCGGACTCCGAATCGCATCGGCGACAACATCATTCTCGCTGGGGCGGGCACCCATCCCGGCGTCGGAGTTCCCACGGCGCTGATCCGTGGCCGACTCGCCGCCGAACGCAGCACGGGCACCTCGGTGCCCGTCGCCCGTACCGCGCCGGGCAGACACCGATGAATCGCACCGACCGCCGCATCCTCGGCGCCGCAAGGATCACCGATCCTGGACTGCGGCAAGCATATGCACGCTGCCGCCGCCTACACGCGCGCCATGGGCGCAGCTACTATCTGGCGATTCTGTTGCTGCCGCCGTGGAAGCGGCCGTATGCGCACGCACTGTACGGCTTCGCGCGATTTGCCGATGAGATAGTCGACACCGAATCGGCGACCAGTCGCGCCGCGCATTTCGCCGGCTGGTCACGACAGGTGCTCGATGCGCCGACCGACGGAAACGGATCGGCCGACGACGTCACGATGGCATTGCGAGACACCATGCGGCGCTGGGATATTCCGATCGAGCACGTCACGGCGTTTCTCGGCTCGATGTGGGCTGATCGCACAGTAAGCGCCTACGAGACGATCGAGGATTTCAACCGGTACATGTACGGCTCGGCGGCAGTCATCGGGCTGCAGATGGTTCCCTTCCTCGGTCCCCTGCATGACGAGGCATATCCGCGCGTCCGCGCGTTGGGTGAGGCATTCCAGCTGCGCAGCTGGGAGGCCGGCCGATGACATATTTCGAGTTCCTCGCTTTTTTCCTCCTGCCGCCGCTGGTGCTCACGGCAACGCTGGCGGTCCGCGCGCTACGGCAGCAGGAGCCGGGAACCCCGCTGCGGCGGTTCGGTCCACTCACCCTGGCGCTACTCATACCGACCGCCTGGGTGTGGACCGTGCCGTGGGACAGCTGGATCATTCGGCATGGGGTGTGGTCGTACGGGCAGGGGCGATTCCTCGCCGCCCTGTTCCACGTTCCATACGAGGAGTTCGTGTTCATGGCCGCTCAGGCAGCCGTCGCGGGGCTGTGGACGACGTGGAACCTCGCACGCACACCCGAGCCGCCGCCTCGCGAACCGCATCGCACCTGGCGGGTGTCCTTCGCGGTCGCCTGGGCAGCAGCCGCTGCGGCAGGTCTCGGCCTGGTGCTGGTCGACCGACATGGCACGTATCTCGGCGCCACGCTGCTGTGGTTCGCCCCACCGCTCGCTCTCCAGAGTGCCGTCGGGGCCGATCTCCTGATGTCCCGACGCCGAACGCGAGTGTGGACGTTGATTCCGCTGCTTGCCTATCTGTGTGTGACGGACCGTATCGCCATCGGTGCCGGTGTCTGGCACATCTCGCCTGCCTCGACCTACGGGATCGAGATCCAGGGACTGCCGTTCGAAGAGATTGTGTTCTTCCTCATCACTTCCGTGCTGGTGACCAACGCCCTGATGCTCACCACCGACCCCGCGGTCCACGCTCGACTGCGTGCGCGATACCCGAAACGCCCTGCGCGGCAAGCCATTCGGGCTTGATTCCGACACCCCGAGGAGTTACCCGTGTCCACCGCAATCAGCCGAGCCGGCACAGTCAGCCCATACCTGCAGGGTGCCTTCGCTCCGGTCGACCGCGAGGTCACAGCCTACGATCTGCCGGTCGAAGGCCGGATTCCCGCAGAACTCGACGGCCTGTTCACACAGATCGGCCCCAACCCCGTGCAACCACCGAAGCATTCGACGCTCGAACGGTATTCCTGGTTCGCCCAGGACGGGATGGTGAGCGGCGTGCGCATCCAGGACGGCGGTGCCCGTTGGTTCCGTAACCGATGGGTGCGTTCCCGCCGCGTGGTCAGGGCTCTCGGTGAACGCCGGCCACCCGGACCGCGACACTTTCCGGTCGACACCGTCAACACCAACGTCATCGCCCACAACGGACTCTTGCTCGCCCTTGTGGAAACCGGCTGTCTGCCAGCGCACCTCAGCAGCACGCTCGAGACGATGGAGTACACCGATCTCGGTGGCGGCCTGCAACACGGTGTATCCGCTCATCCGAAGCTCGACCCGGTGACCGGAGAGCTTCACCTCTTGGCCTACTCGGCGCTGCGCCGATGGGCCGAATACCTGGTGCTCACCCCCGACAGCACTGTCTGCCATCGCCAACGCGTCCCGTTGGGTGGCCGGCCGATGGTGCACGATATCGCTCTGACGCCACACTACGTTCTGTTCTTCGACACGCCAGTGCGGTTCAGCCTCGAGGCGGCCGTTCGCGGCGCTCTCCCCTACACGTGGCACGACGGGCATCGGACACGGTTGGGTGTACTGCCGAGGCCGGGCGTCGATGCCCGGTTGCGCTGGTTCGACATCCCGGACGGGTTCGTCTTTCACATGGTGGGAGCCCATGAGCCGGATCCGGCGCATATCGAACTCACGGCAATCTGCTACGACCGCCTCTTCGACGGCGCCGAGGAGGACCCGATCGCCAACCGCGGGCACCTGTGGCGCTGGACCGTCGATCTGAATCAGGGCACTGCCACCGCCGATCAGATCGGTGATCGTCCGAATGAACTGCCGCGCAGCGACCCGCGACTGGTCGGCCAACCGATGCGCCACTACTACGCCCTCACGGTAGATGGTGCGACCGATGCGCCGGTATATCACCCGCATGCGCTGCTCCGGCACGACTTCCACACCGGAGAACCGCTGGTACGCCGACTACCACCGGGCCACGCTGCATCCGAACCCGTCTTCGTCCCCCACCCGGACCGGCCGGGAGAGGACGAGGGCTGGGTGGCGTACTACCAGCACGACCCGAACACCGACACCACGAAGCTGGTCTGGCTGCATGCCGCGGACTTCGCCGGCGAACCCGTCGCCACCATCGTGCTGCCGATCCGGATCCCGGTGGGCTTCCACTGTTCCTGGATCGAAGCGGACGACTTCGACCGCACCGACACTTCCTCGCAATGAGCGACTACCGACAACTGAAAGGGCCTGACATGTCCGACGAACTCATCGATGTGTCCAAATGCGTTTCCGAAATGCGTGTGGTGCAATCCGATTGGGAGTCCCTCGGTGTCACCGGTCGCGTGCGCTGGGTGCGCCGATACGCGAACTGGCTGCTGGACAACGCCGATCGTCTCACCGAGTCGCTCGTCTCCGAGTGCGGGAAACCCTTGGTGGAAGCGAAGGTCGAAGTCACCGTTCCGATCGACATCATCAAGTATTACTGTCGGCAGGCCGAAAAATCGTTGCGTACTCGGCATCCCGCGCCCCCGAATCTGCTCAACGCCGTCAAACGCGTCGATGTCGTGCACCGGCCCTACCCGGTGGTCGCGGTGATCACGCCGTGGAACTTCCCCCTGGGGTTATCTCTCCTCGATGCGATTCCGGCATTGCTGGCCGGGGCCGCGGTGGTGGTGAAACCCGCGCCGGCCACTCCGAACACGGTTGTCGCCGCCGTCGAAGGATGGGCGGAAATCGGTGCGCCCCCGGTGTTCACCGCGATCGCCGGAGATGACGACGCCGGGCGCCTATTGGTGGACGAGGCCGATTACGTCCAATTCACCGGGTCCACCGCGACCGGCAGGAAGATCGCACAGCGATGTGCCGAACGGCTGATCCCGTGTGGGCTCGAACTCGGCGGTAAGGATCCGGCGATCGTGCTCGCCGACGCCGATGTGGAACTGGCCGCCCACGGCATCGCCTGGGGTGCGCTGATCAACGCCGGACAGATGTGCACCTCGGTTGAACGGGTGTACGTCATGGATTCGATCTACGACTCGTTCGTGGAAACCCTTGCCACGCATGTCCGCTCCCTGCGGCGCGACCTGGACGTCAGTTCATTGGTGACTGCCGAGCAGTTCGAAGTGGTAAGCCGCCATCTCGCCGACGCGACGACTTCCGGTGCTCGAGTGCTCGCTGGGGGTGGGACAGAACCCGCGCAGCGATGGGTGGAACCTACTGTGCTGGTCGACGTCGACCAGACCATGACCTGCCTACGTGAGGAAACCTTCGGCCCACTCATCCCCATCGTTCGTGTCGGCGACGAGAGCGAGGCCGTGCGCCTGGCCAATACCACCACCTATGGGTTATCGGCCAGCGTGTGGTCGCGCGATATCCGGCATGCCGAACGGGTCGCCGCCCAGCTCGACGTGGGTGCGGTGAATATCAACGACGTCCACGCCAACCTGTTCTTCTTCGCCGCACCCATGGCTGGTTGGAAGGAATCCGGACTGGGCAGCCGCCTCGGCGGCGCCGACGGCATCGTCAAATACTGCCGCCCCCAGACGATCACGAAACCCCGCGCCCCGATCCCGCTCCAGCGGCACCTCCTCTGGTATCCATACACCGACTTCCGCACCAACGTGCTCGGCCGCACCCTGCGAGCCCTCGCTGCCACCGGCCGCCGTCGATTCCGCCGCTGAACCGGAAAGCTACTACGACGACCACCACTGACATTCTGAAATCGGATTACACACTCCTGCAACGGTTCACGACGGCAGAGCCCGCCAGATCCGCACCCGGCGCAGCCGAACCCTGGCCGCTGCCTATACCGCGAATCCCGACCTGGGAACCAAACCGGCAACCACACCACGATGGCCAGCATCGCTCAGTTATTGCCGAACCCGAGTTTCGCCTTGCCCGGCGTGGAACCAGCCCGCCGCGTGAACACGGCGGGCACGACGGCGAGACAGCGTGTCGTCGACCGCGACCGTGATCGGCGCACCAATGGTAAGTAGCTGGGACACAATCAGTTCCGCCATAACGAGGGCGACATACTGAGGGTTCCACCGCGCGTTGGAGAAGAATCGGAGGGCGCGGCTGTGGCGCCATATCCGGGCCACCCCCGGGTGCGCATCCGCACACGGTCTGCTCCACCCGGTTGGCGCACAGGCCGGCCAACATAATCGTGAACGTCTCGAAAGTCGGTGCGGTGAAACACATCCGGAATGTAGCCAGGACACGCATATGGGTGCCCGGTATGGTGAGGGCCCAGAGCATCGGTGGAACACGCTATCGTCAGCGACGGGTTGTACATGCACCGCCGACGCTCCACCAGTCAAACCCCGAAATACTTGCACGACACGCTGTTACGTCGCAGTAATCCTGACGGCGAAGCCGCCGTCACCGCCCGGTCGCCGACTTTCTCGAAAGTGCGAAAGTCGAGCGGTGAGAGGATAACGATGAGCGAGGACAACGAGAACGCCTGCTGGGTGGGTGTCGGAGCCGGCGCGGCCGCGGCCGGGCGCATCGCTGGGTCCGGCAAAATGATGCCGCCGATGCATCCCGGCCGCGGCCGGGGGGAGAAGGGGCGCGAACGTCCATGTGGCTGCAGCACGGCGACGACCTCTGGGACGGCAGTCTCGAGACCGGCGAGTCGATCGAGGTGAGTCAGTGCGACGGATGATGCGATCAGTGCTTGCGGTGTTGGCGAGCTGTGCCCTCCTGACGCCCCTCGGCAGTCCCGCTGAAGCGACCCCTGGGCCGGACTCGGAAGAGTGGTGGTTCGATTCCTTCGCCATCGAGAGCATCGTCTGGCCGCTGACGACGGGCGCCGGCGTCACCGTTGCCGTATTGGACACCGGCGTGAACGCGGATCTGCCCGAGTTCGACGGTGTGGTGCTGCCCGGTGCCGATTTCGAAGGGACCGGGACGGACGGCAGGCGGGATATCGATCCGGAGAGCGGCCACGGTACCGGCATGGCGAGTCTGATCGCCGCGCAAGTTGGGGGACCGACCAACTGGGTGGGGATCGCCCCTGAAGCGCGGATCCTCCCAGTCGTCGACCGAGAATCGTCACCCGACGTGGAAGCCCGGTCCATTCGTTATGCCGTAGACCATGGGGCGAAGGTCGTCAGCATGTCGCACGCCGACATCGCGACCGCCTACCCCGATCATTGCCCTCCCCAGGTTCTCGATGCGGTCGCGTACGCGGCGAAGAAGGATGCCGTTCTCGTTGCCGGCGCCGGGAATGACGGCGACGGCGGTAACGACCCTCAATATCCGGCCGCCTGTCCCGGCGTCGTAGCGGTCGGCGCGTACGACCACGAGGGCGATGCGTGGGAGAAGACACAGCGGCAGGACTACGTCACGGTCGCCGGACCGGGTGTCGATGTCGGGTCGATCGGCAAGGACGGCCGGCTCTACCACCACGGGTACGGGACCAGCCAGGCGACGGCGCTCGTCGCGGGTGCGGTGGCGTTGATCCGCTCGGAGTTCCCTGACGAGTCCGCACGGCGGATCGTGCAGCGGATCACGGCGACAGTCACCGACGTGGGCCCCTCCGGCAGGGACGATCAGACGGGCTATGGAGCCCTCAGCCTGCGCAATGCGTTGCGGCAGAACGTTCCGACCACCGCGCCCAACCCGGTCTACGAACGCCTGGACAAGGCACTCGCCGCGCAGGGCACGACACCGGTCGCCGGCACGAGCACGCCCGCTGCGTCGCATACAAATGGCTCGTCGCCGCTTTCCACCGTCCTCACCTTCGTCGTCGTTTTCGCAGTCATCATCCTGGGCATCGTGATCGCCACCGTCATCAAGAGCAGCCGTCGGCCGCCGTCGCCTCCAGCACCAGGCCCCTTCTCATCCGGCTACGGCCGATACCCGGCAGAGGGGTCGCCGCCATTCGGACCACAGCAGTCGGGTCCACTGCCGGGCGCCGGCCCGCACCCGGCGTACGGGCCGTCGAATCAGGGACCTCCGCCCGCATTCGGACCGTCGGAGACGCAGGAGCCCCCACGCGACGGATCGAGGCCGTCTCTCGAGCCGCCAGATCACGGTCCACCCGCCGGATATGGCCGGTCGGGCGGCCAGTAGCGAGACCGACCGGGCGCCTGACCGCGGGAGTACCGAAAATCCTCATTGCGCGCTCGGCGTACGCGGGAGAAGCGAGCCTGGTTTCCTGTCCGGGCGAAGTTTCAACAGATCGTCGGTTCTGACATACAGAGCGGTGGCGAGGCGCGTCTACGTCATTGCTCACAACCTGGATCTACGACACCCTCGCCCGCCTATCACCTCGATCCGCCGAATATGTTGCCTGGCAATCTATTTCGCGTCACCCACCACTCGCAACCATCAGCGACGACCGTCATCCAGGCGGCATACGCCGCCCAGCAACGCACCACAACCCTGGGAATCTATCGTCTGGTAGCCGTCCACCCTGCCGATATCCGAGCTGGTCCGGCTCGTCTGCGGTGGTGGCCGTGCCGGTCGCGGGTAGGTGCTCGCCGCGTAGCGCGGTCTGGATCTGCTCGGCGCGGGTCGCGAGATCGCGTTGACGCCCAGCCCGTTTGCGGGTGCCCCGGATCGCGGACCGGCTCGACCGGGCGCCCAGCACGGCCGGGTTCGGATATGCTCGCGACGCCGTGCGGTGTAGGAAACGGGGGAGTTGGTGGCGCAACTTGATATCGGATCGACCTTCGCGGACTTCGCTATCGAGGGGGTTTTGGGCCGAGGCGGCATGGGCTCGGTGTATCTGGCCCGGCATCCGCGGCTGCCGCGGCAACTCGCGCTCAAGCTGCTGAATCGGGAGGTCTGTGCCGACCCGGAGATGCGCCGCCGCTTCGAGCAGGAAGCCAGTGTCGTTGCCCGCATGGAACATCCGGGAATCGTGGGGATCTACGATCGCGGGATCCACGACGAACAGCTGTGGATCGCCATGCAGTACATCCACGGTACCGATGCCGCGCAACTGTCACCGGATCAGCTGACTATCGAGCGAGTGCTGCGGATCCTCACCGGCTGCGCCGCCGCGCTCGATTACGCGCACTCGCGCGCTGTGCTGCACCGCGACATCAAACCGGCGAACATTCTGCTCGCCGCCCCGGAGACCGGGCTCGAGGAACGCGCGGTGCTCACCGATTTCGGGATCGCGCGGGTATTGGGCGCCGCCACCCGGCTCACCGCGACCGGAACCTTCACGGCCACCCTCGCTTTCGCGGCGCCGGAACAGCTGGCCAGTTCCGAAGTGGATCATCGCACCGACCAATATTCCTTGGCCTGTACGCTTTTCACGCTGCTGGCCCACCGCACGCCCTTCGATGCCGAACATCCCGCGCAGGTCATCGCCGGACACCTGAGCATGCCGGCACCGCCGGTAACCCGATTCCGCCCCGATCTGCCGCCCACGCTGGATCAGGTGCTGGCCCGGGGCATGGCCAAGGAGCGCGAGCAGCGGTTCGGCAGCTGCGTGGAATTCGCCGCGGCCGTGCAGAATGCGTTGCGAGGACGGCCGGCGGCGGAAGCTGCGCGCATGGCGGAAACCATTGTGGCGCAGGGGTATCCGACCGCATCGCAGCAAGCCACGGCGGCGCGGCATGTCACGACACCGCCAACGGTAATCGGCGCCGGGTCACCTATGGTTGCGCAGACCCCTACCGCGGCCATGCGTTCGAGGCAGACTCCACCCGGATCGCTTCCGGCAGCGGCGGTTCCGGCAGGAGCGATTCTGTCCACCGCGATCCCCGGCACCCCGTTCCCAGCGGCACCCCCGCGCGAGGCCAGCGGTTGTCGCTCTCTGATCATCGGACTGGGATCCGTTGTGACGGTACTGGCGCTGGCCGTGGCGGGTGTTGTGGGGTACGCGGTGTACGACTCGAAGCATCCCAGTTGGAACAGTGACCAGCAGCGCATCGCAGCAGCCTTCCCGAAACTGGCGCCCGGCAAGCCGAAACAGCCCGGCTGGCACGACACCACCTGCGCGGGGTCCTCTGACAACTATGAGAAGGCAGAAATCTACTGCGTCAGCGCGGACAAGAATTTCCGCCTCACCCTGCGCTATTTCGACACCCCCGAGGCCGCGGACCAGGATATCCACGCGCCGTCCACGCACGAACAGCCGCGCACCGAAATCCACCCCGACGTCCCCGAACCGATGAAGCTGATATTCACCGACCCCACGGATCGGTACAATCGGGCCAGCGTGATCTACACCGGATTCAGCATGGATTCCGACCGCAACCGGTTCACGGTGGAAATCCAGCAGTACGAGACCCCCTCCGACGACGATCAGAAGCTGTCTCTCTGGAAGTCCATGCCGCTCAGTATGTGACGCACGTCCGCCCCGAAGGCGTTGGCGCAGTTCGCTGTCGAGTGTGCGGCAGCGTCGAGCAGGGCTTCGGCAATGGGACCGCCACCAGAAGATCCGCTCGGCCCCAGCTGGTTCTGGACGCGACATCGCGGCGGACCACCGATGCGTCGGCTCCTCGCGTAGCGGATTGGTGGGTCGGGTGGCTGAGGCCGTTGCGGTCGCCGACCCGCGCAGTGGCCTGTTCGACATCTACCGGCAGGCCCAGCACTGTTGCGAGCCGGCGCAGGACGACGGCTTCGCCGAGGCCGACAACCTCGCCGGAATCGCTCCGCGACCTACGTCGACCGTCGCGCCGATCGGCTGACCTGCACGTCGACGACGGCCCGGTCGCCTTGGCCGCCGACGGCGAGGTCGATACCCGTGGCAATGACTTCACCTTCACCAGCCGCCCCGCGACACTCACCCTGTTCCGTCGGATCGATCCGAGTTGATCGGTGCGTCGGTCCGCGACGACGGATTCGCCGCACGCGCGGGTCCGCGCCGCGCCGCTGTCGGTGGCCGGGCGGGGTGAAACCGTATAGGCCCAGGTCATAGCATTCGGCCAGGGCATCGACTAGAGGAGCTCCGGCACGGTCCATAGTGTGGGCCTACCCAGGGATGCAGCGGGCGAACGGCTCGGCTGGCGGGTTTGCCCGTGGCGCGCTGGTCGGCCTTCGGAGGAAGATGTGTAGTACTCCGCCGCAGAAATGAGGTGCACGATGGGAAAGCTGGATCAGAATGTGATCGATCTGCTGACTGCCCAGCACGAGCAGATCCGGCGCCTGCTCGACAAGCTGAAATCGGGCCAGGACGACAAGCGGGAACTGTTCACCGAGCTGGTGCGCCTGATGGCCGTGCACGAAACCGCCGAAGAGGAGGTCGTGCACTCGGTGGCACGACGCGCGTCCTTCGGCGCCGACGACATCATCAGACCCAGATTGGCCGAGGAAAACGCGGTCAAGCAGGCGCTGGCCGAACTGTACGACATGGGTGTGGACCATCCCGATTTCGAAGCGAAACTCGCCGAATTCGCCGATAAGGTCACCGACCACGCCGCACACGAGGAGACCGAGGAATTCCCCTTCCTGCTCAAACAGTTCTCGGTGAACCAACTCGAGCGCTGGGCGGGCATGGTGCGCGCCGCCGAGAGAGTCGCCCCGACCCGACCACATCCGCATGCCGGCGAAACCGGTCTGGCGAACCTGGTGACGAGCCCGCCGCTGGCCGTATTCGACCGAGCCAGGGACGCCCTGCGCGATATGCGCTCGCGCTGAAACTATTACTGACAGCACCTGGATACCTGTAGCCCGGTACGGGACGATCAGGGGATGACGGATGTTGTGGATGTGCGGGCCGTACGCAAGGCTCGGCGTGCTGAGCTGGGCGCCTTCCTGAAATCACGGCGCGCCCGGATTACGCCCGAGGATGTCGGCCTCCCGCCCGGCCCTCGTCGTCGTACCCCTGGCCTGCGCCGCGAGGAGGTCGCCCAACTGGCCGGGATAGGCGTGACGTGGTATACGTGGCTCGAGCAGGGCCGCCAGATCAATGTCAGTGTGCAGGTTTTGAATGCGGTGGCGCGGACCTTGTCTCTGGATGCTGCGGAGAAGGCTCACCTGTATCGGCTCGCGGATGTGCCGACGGTGCCGACCGCGCATACGGGAACCGCTTTGCCGGAGGAGCTTCAGGTGATTCTGGATCATTTGGAGCCGTTGCCTGGTGTGGTGTTGAGTGCGCGTTATGATGTGCTCGCCCATAACAAGCCGTACGAGGCTCTGTGTCCGGGTTTCCTGCTCGGTGAGCGCAACGTTGCCCGTCGTATTTTCTTGACCCCGCAATGCTGCAATACCTATCACCACAATTGGGATGATCTGCGTCGTATGGTCGGCTATCTGCGTGGTGCGTACGCGAAGAATCTGGGTGATCCTGGCTGGGAGGGTTTCATCGCCGATTTGTGTTCGGAGAGTGAGGCTTTCGCGTCTTTGTGGGCCAGGAATGATGTGGCTGTTCCGGCGAGTCGGACCAAGCAGGTCCGTAATTTGGCGGTCGGTGAGCTCGAAATGTATTTGACGAGTATGTCGTTGCCGTCGGTTCCGCATGCGTGGATACAGATTTATACCCCGACCGATGAGGTGGCTTGGGGGAAGTTGCGGGAGTTGTTGGCGATGAGCGAGGAGGAGCGGCAACGGCCTTGGATCGAGCATCGCGAGCAGTACCACGCCGCCGCGGGGTAGCGGCGGAGTCGTTCATCCGTCCGCGTCTCAGCGCAGATCCTTGATTTCCTTTGTGCTATCGGACAGCTCATCGACCGAAGCGGGTTCGGGCACGACGCTGTTCTTGCGGTACCGTTCGAGGACTCCAGACCGAACCACATCGATCTCGAGATATCCAGGAGCCCAGCGCTGGTCCACCGCGTCACCATCAAGGCGCTGCGTTCACCGGCTCTTCTCGGCGGATATATAAGACGCCTGCCGCATACGGTCGAGCAGCTCGGCGGGCAGGCCGGCGCTCGGGCGACCGTAGGTGACGGCCAGGTCGAAGGGGGTGACGCGGTGGACCGACCAGTCGTGCTGAGACAGCCGGTCCGCCGCCCTGCCGGACTTGTTCCGGCAGGGCGGGACACAGAGTTACACGGTTAGAGCACCTGACCGCAGGAGCGGCAGAACTTGGCGACGGGCTCCGCCTTGGTTCCACAGTTCCCGCAGAAGTCGGGGTGTGTGGTCGGCGACTGCATGGTCGCCACCCCGGCGTTCGACGGCACGGCCTGCGCGCTCGCCCACGGCGTTTCCGCAACACCCGCGGCCACCCCGGTGCCCGGTGCCCCGGACTGTGCGACCGGGTACTGGTTCTGTTCGGCCGGCCGACGACGACCGCGGATCAGCAGCACGATCCCGCCGATCGCTGCGACGCCCGCCGCGGTGCCACCGGCGATCAGGTACCAGAGCATGTTGTTCCGGGACGGGTTGCCCCAGTCGCCGAACTTGTCGCGCATCTGCGCGGCCGATGTCCGCATTTCGCCCGCCTTCGGGTGATTCGGCGACAATGACGACACCTGATAGAAGTCCGTGATCGCGTCGGTGTACTTGCCGGAGTAGTACGCGGTCAACCCGTCACGGTAGGCGGTGTCCACTGCTGCCCGTGCCGGCTGGACGCCGTTGCGCTTCATCAATTCCGACAACCCGGTGGCCGGCGCGATGAAGTTGAACGGCTGAGACTCGCCGACGATGGTGAAGCTGTTCACCCCGATCACTCGACCGTCGTCTCCAACGGTCGGACCACCGCTCATGCCTGGAGACACGGGGGCGCTGATCTCGTACACCGGCACGCTGCCCTGGGTCTTCTTCGAGCTGACCGCACCTTCCTTGTTCGACGGCTCCGAGGACTCGTCCGTCACCAGGTTGGTGCTGGCGGGGTAGCCGACCGACATCACCTGATCGCCGATCCTGACATCAGTGTCCGTTGCGAGCTCGGCCGAGGCGAGGTTGTGCGCCTCCACCTTCAACAGGGCGACATCGCCTTGGCCGAGCGAGCGGTAATCGACGACACGGGCGGGCAACGCCTCGCCCTTCCCGCGGCCGAGATGCACCGTCATCTGAAGATCGAGCGGCGACCCCTTGGAATCGCCTTCCACGGTCCAGTTCTTCGAGCCGAACTCGTAGAATTCTTCGGCGCTGACCTGCGGGCGGCGGCCGTGCGCATCCAGCGCGGCCTGCTGAATGTAGGCGTCGCGGAGGGACTGCGATCCGGGTCCGGTGTCGACGCAATGTCCGGCTGTGGCGATATAACCATCGGGGTTGACTACGAACCCGGTGCAGCTCCCATCGAACGTGTACGGCTGTCCGCTGTTGAACACGTTGCCCTGCTCATCGACGACGTAGCCACTGACGTGCATGTCGATGGACGTGATCGCCGGCCGAATCAACGCGGTGGCCTTCTCCATCTGATTGGGCGGATGCAGATCGGCGGGCCTGGCGCCGACGTCGGTGGTGGAGCATGCCGTGCCGGCACCCAGCAACAGCAGCGATAGAGTCGAAACGGCGGCGATCTTGGACCGCGACCAACGACGGGACATGGATTCTCCTCGGGGTGGGTTCTATGCGAATTCGACGATCGAACTGCGCTCGCCGGATGGACATCCGGAGCAGGAGCGGCTGATCGGCCGGCCTACCGATGACCCTGCAGCAGCATCGCGGTGCTGCCGGAAACTGTGGTCGCGCTTTTATTTCCAAGGGGTGTCGGCCTGCACATCTATGGTCGAGAACAATCGGCACCGAGAAAACGGACCCTAGGTGGTGATATCCCTACCCTGCTCGGACTACTGCCGGCTACACGCATGCCCGATAGGAGAGTGATCTGTCGAGCAAGGGCCGCGCGTCGAATTGTTTCGTCCCAGTCTTCATCGTGTCTCCGATATTGCGGGATACTTCTCGGTGGCGCGGCGAGATGTCGTGGTGGCCTGTTCCCATTGAATGAGACCTCTCGGTTTTAGAGTCCTGTTGGCCCTGGTGAGGGTTGGAGGGGACATTGAGGGACATGGCAGGACGTAAGCGGCATTCCGCGGAGGACATCGTGGGCGAAGCTGCGCCGTGCCGACGAGTTGGCCGCTGCCGGGCAGACGGGTGAGCAGATCGCGGCTGATCGGGGGGGGTGTCGGCGGCGACGTTGTACAACTGGCGCCGCCAGTACGGCGGGGTCGACACCGACGCCGCGAAGGAACTCAAAGAGCTGCGGGAGCAGAACGCCAGGTTGAAGCGGCTGCTGGCGGACGCGGAGCTGGAGAAGGACGCGTTGCGGGAGATCGCGAAGGGAAAATTTTAGGCCCGGCTGGCAAGCGGCGGGCTGTTGAGATGCTCAGGCAGGTGTTGGGCATGTCGGAACGGTTCGCGTGCAAGGTGGTTGGGCTGGCTCGGTCCACGTATCGGCGGCTGCCGGTCGCGCTGACCCTCGCCGATCCGGATGCCGGGTTGCGGGTCTGGCTGCGTTACTACGCGGTGAAACATCCGGGTCACGGGTTCCGTCGGGCCTGGGCGGCGCTGCGGTTCGACGAGGGCAGCGAGGTGAACAAGAAACGGGTGCACCGGCTCTGGCGCGAGGAAGGTTTCGTGCTGAAACCTGGGATCGGTAGGAGGCGCGCGCGGCATCTACTTACCCCATGACATCTTCTCAACCTCCCACGAACCAACCACAGCCCGCCGGCTTGGACAAAAAGACCAGCGCGATCCTGTCCTACGCACTGGGGTGGCTCACCGGAATCATCTTCCTATTCGTGGGAAAGAACGATCCCGATGTGAAATTCCATGCTTCGCAATCGATCGTCTTCTTCGGGGCGGTCTCGGTGGTCAATATTGTGCTGAGCATCGTCGGCTCGCTCCTCGGAGCCCTCGGGATCATCTTCAGCCTCGCCGGACTCGCAGTCGCGGTCTTCGCGCTCGTCGTCTGGATCATGGCCATGGTCCAGGCGAACAACACCGGCGGTGTCCGCGCAGAGCTCCCCATTATCGGAAAATTCACCGCCCCATATGCCGATCACTTGGCCAACTCGATCAAGTAGCGGCATATTCGAAGTCCCCAGCTGGATTTCGTCATCGAGGATGCCGTCGGCAGCCCTGCCGGCGGCCAGATGCAACAGTCCGAAGATCAACGGCCCGAGGCTATCTCGGGCCGTTGGCGTCCACGCGAAACGTGCGGAACTGCCGATTACTGCATGGCCACTGACTACCCGAAATGGGTTGGCCGGCAACGTTTCCCGATGTGCGTTCTGTCGATCGGCGAAGCGGCGGGGTCGGATTCGGGTGAACTCGGCACGGTGCGTGACTACAGCTCGAGCATCCGGCCCGGCCATCACCAATACTCCGTCGGGGTGCTGCTCGAACATGGCGGACCCATCCAAGCCAAGTATCGAACAAATGTTCGAGAATGGGGTAGGCTGGCTCGGGTGAACACACATTCGACTGCATTGGCACCGGATGCTCCGGCGCGAGGATGGTCAGAACTGGCCGATGTCGACTTGCTGCGCACCCTCGTCGAAACCGAACGCCGCCAGCGTCGATTGGGTGCGGCCATGGTCGCGGCCGTCGCCGAGGCCGAGCGCCGTGGTCTCGCCGCCGACACCGGCTACCGGGACACAGCGGAGCTCTTGAGTGATCTGCTGCGGATCAGTGCCTCCGAGGCGCGTCGGCGAATCGAATTCGCCGCTCCGCGGGTCCGCTCACGTGCCAGAAAGGCGTGGAGGGCGGTGGCGGCGGCAGGTTGACGCGGAGCCTGGGTGCGGGACGGTGGATCCAAAGGTGTTTCCGGCCCGATTCGCTGAACCCGGTTCAGCTAGGGGTGGAGGCAGCCGGTCGCGATTGCCGATGAGGTAGTGGTTTCTGTTCGAGCTCGAGGCGCGGCTCGAACTGTCGCTGTAGGGCCAAAGGTCAACGCGGCGAGATCATCTCAGCCACGTGCACGCGTGCTCCTGCCGAATACGGACGTTCGGCAGGAGCACGGATGGCGGTCGTGGTGAGTAGTTCGGTTACGGTTCTCTGGCTTGGTCGAGGTGTTGGCGGAGGGCGGTGGCGGGGTCGAGAGCATCGAGTGCAGTCTGCACGGTGTGGTCGGGGAGATGTCGGCGTTGCTCGGTGAGCAGGCGGATATCACGGGGGTCGAAGTTGCCGGTCAGGTCCCGCCAGCTGAGGGTGGCGTCGAGGAGCACGGTGAACGCCTCGCCACGGCGGCCGATCTCGGCCAGCAACCGGCCCAGTGCGGCGGCCGCCCAGGAGGCGCTGCGGACGTCGCCGTTATCCCGGTATGCCTGCAGGGCTCGGCGGTAGTGGTCCTCGGTCTGCCCGAAACGCCCCTGATTCTGAGCCACGATGCCCAGCTGGTGGTAGGTGCTCGCGGTGCCGTGCCGACCCCGAACTCCACGAATAGGTCCAGCGCTTGACGGGCCGCGGGCCCGCAGGCGCAGCGCGGGAAGCCCAGTCGTGATGGAGGAGGGTGTCGAACCATGCCGCGCCGACGGTGAGGCGATCACGATCGACGACGACCGTAGAGAAGTCGGCGTACGGGCCCGCCGCCCCCGCCTATCTGGAGGTGGACGAGTTCGGGGTGTGGCGGGACTCGGGTGATCAGCCGTGCTGCCGCAAGACGGTGGACACCGCAGTGCACCAGGCGGCAGCCCAGCGGCGCCCGCGCGGGTGGTATCCGGGCCAGACGCCGCGCTACTGGTCGTCGGCGCGCGCGTTTTCTGATCGGATGTGCGGTGATCGGGTCGGCGCGGTAGGTGTCGCCGTCGGGTTCGATGACGTCGAAACAGTGGTTTTCGAGTCGGGCGCACGATAGATGTCGAACGCCGCGAACGCTGCCGAGACAGGATCGTCAGCGCTGACGTCGATATCCCAGGGGGCGTAGTACTCCTGCACGATGGGGCTCCTGGTCCGATGGGGTTAGCGGCGCAGCCACTGGGTGAAGGTCATGTATTCGGGGAGTGCGGCTATTCCCGGCGAAGCCGTGCTGGTGCCCCGGCGTCGGACCGGCTGGCCCATATGTCGCCGAGCGGACGTTCAGGGATGGCCGAGTCAGTGAAAGTCGTGTCAGCGACGGAAGCGTCCGACGAACGCGCGGTGATGCCGATGACCGCGCACGCAGGAGGGTCGCCGTCTCGGGATCGTGTACCGCGGCCTGGCGCCGTGACAGGGCTCGAAACCACAGAGATCTCTCACAAGTCATGGGAGCGAGGCCCGACCCGGCCCAGTAGCGTCCAGGGCGAACGAAGGAGATCGGACATGACTGGTGGGCGCAACGGATTCCTGCTGCTCGGTGGTGCGGCGTCGGTCGGGGCGGGTGCGTTGCACCTGTTCGCCGCGGGACTGCATACCGAGCACGCCACCCTCGCCCGGCTGATGGTCGTGCTCGCGGCAGCACAATGCGCGGCCGGGCTGCTGGCGTCGGTGAGCACGCGAAAGGCTATGCCGGTCACGGTGATCGGGGTGAACCTCGTTGCGATCGCGATCTGGGGGTACACCCGGTTCGCGGGGCTGCCATGGCCCGACGGCCTCGACACGGCGGAGGCGCCGCAGTTCCTCGACAGCACGTGCGCGGCGCTGGGGCTGCTCGCGATCGCCGGTGCAACCGTCGCCCTGGCGCGCCCCGGAGCGACACTGCCCACGGCATCGACCGCGACCGCCGCCGGTCTGGCCGGCGCCCTCGCCGTGGCGGCGATGCTCGGCGGCGCCGGACACGTGCACAGCCACGACGCCGGCGACCATACCCATGCCGGCGGCGACCACACCGACCACGGGACCGGCACCGCATGGCCGCGGCCGTGGGATCCGGCGACCCCGGTCGATATGTCCGGCGTGCCGGGCGTGACCGCCGCGCAGGAGCAGCGCGCGACCGCCCTGATACGCAGCACCCTCGACCAGCTGCCCGCGTTCGCCGACGTCGGTTCCATCGGCGCACTGGGCTTTCGCTCCATCGGCGACTCGGCCACCGGTTACGAGCACTACATCAACACCGGCTACATCCGCGACGACCGATTCCTCGACGCCACCCACCCGGAGTCGCTGGTTTATCGGGTCGACGGCGCCGATCGGACCCTGGTCTCGGCGATGTACATCGCCAAGGGCAAGAAGATCGACGACACCGATCTGGTGGACTACGGCGGGCCCCTGATGCAGTGGCACGTCCACGACAACCTCTGCTGGAAGACCGGCGCCGACGGTCCTCAGGTCGCCGGTGTCACCGACGCCCAGGGCAACTGCCCACCCAACTCGATCAACCCCGGCGCGGGCAATCCGATGATCCATGTCTGGATCACCGCCAACCAGTGCGGACCGTTCGCGGCCCTCGAAGGCCACGGCGCAGGGCAGGCAGCCACCACCGTGGACGGCCGCCGCACCGACACCTGCTCCCACGATCACACCGGCGGGCACCGCTGAGCGGCCCGCGCCCCGGCGTGAACTCGTATGCGGCCCGTTACTCCCGAAAAGGCCAGCGCTGCTGCGGAACTCACTGGATCAATGAATGACAAGCTGTCGGCGTCGCCTGCAGCGGGTGCACCACAGAACTCGCCAGAGGTTGGACTGCGACGCGACACCAAGCACCGGCACTCCCCACGCGGACGCCGAACGCACCCTCATGGCCGATTACCGGATGTTCAGCTTTACCATGCTTCGGCGCGTCGCAGTTGTGAGTACCGTTGCGCCTCGACAGCAGACACTGTTCACCGGAGTATCCAGCCGAACGGCCATCTCCGATGTCTGCGCCGGTGCTCTGCGAGCAGGGCGTCGAGTTGGACAGCACCGATCCGAATGCACCCGGACACCGTAACCGGTTGCCCTCCAGGATGGTTCGAGAACCCACAATCAGCTCTCGTCACGCCGGGCGGTCATGGGCCTCACCTGGCTTCCAGAACGTGAGACCGTCACGGGGATGCGATTCCAGCCACTCCAAAAGGTTTGATGCGGGTCGTTCGGGTGAGCGGCTTTGTTATGGGATGTATTGGAGGGCATTTTTGGTGGGTATCGGTGCGATGGTGGCCGTCGTCGGATGACCAGATACAGGCTATTCGTCGTCGAGAAGGAATCTCCTACGGCCACCGCCTCGTTCGCTCGAGACCTCCGCCGCCGCCCGGTTCGCGCTCTTCGCGTTCACTGACCGTAGTTAGGACCGGAGTAGCCCCCATAGGCCCAGGGCTGGTTGCCCGAAGGGAGCCTAGAGACGTTACGTCGGGACGCGGCCGAGGCGACAGCGTCGACATCGAGGCTCACGATATGCCTTGGATGAGGTCGGGGTTCGTCTCGAGAGCTCTCTTGCAACAGTCGGCGGCGTCGGCCTCGCTCTTTGCAATGCAACTGATGAGTCCGACCCGCCCGTTCACCTCAGCGGAAAACCGCCACGTACCGAAACCGCCTTCACCTTGCGCGATCTTCGTCCCCGGCCGAAATACCATCACGCGGGGCGTGGGAGGAGGCGCACTGCCGCCACCATCCGCTCCGGATCCACCGCCGACAGCAACCGCGTTTCCTGCGCCCGTACCACCGCCGAACCCGCCGCTGTGCACACCATCATCGGGATCGTCGGAAAACTCGAAGATGACAGTTACCTCCTCGACCTCGAACTCCAGAATCGGCATGTCGCAAAATCCTCTCTACTTCGATCGTGGGTCCCGACATCGATAGTTTCGGGTGTCGGCGCGACGCGGCGAAAGCCACCCGAGGGGTGAAGGCTGGCCACCCATGCTCGAGTTCGTCGAGGACCCGGCTTCGGCCGGCTACCCGTGGTTCAGGTGTGGCATGCTCCGAACCATGCCGCCAGCGGTCGATGTCGTCGGGAGTTCAGTGCCACTGTCTGTCACGATGGCGGACGTCGGCTATGGGGCGGTAGCGAAAGTCGGGAATGCGTGATGTTCGCGACGGTGGATCGGCTGCGGCTGTTCAACATTCGTGAACTATTCGTGCACCGGAGTCGAACCGCGATGTCAGTGGCGGTGATCGCGGTATCGGCTGCGTTGCTGGTGGCGGTGTTCGGGATCTCCGGGTCTATTACAGAGTCGGTGAATCGGCTCGGCGCCGATATCGCCGGGAACGCGGCGCTCGAGGTGTCCGGCGTTACCGATGCCGGGTTCGGCCAGGCGCTGCAGTCGGAGGTCGCGCGGGTGTCGGGCGTGGCCGCGGCCGTGCCGATGATCCGTGCCGATGTCGGGTCCGGGGACACCCACGTGCTGCTGATCGGAGTCGATCCTTTCTCGGCCGCGTCGCTGCACAGCGAACTACAACGTGCCGTTTTCGCGCAGACCGGTGGTGGCGCGAAGCTGATCACGGTGCCCAACGGTGTGGTCGTCGGGTCCGGCACCGGCCGGTCCGAGGGCCAGACCTTCGCGGTCGGCGATACCGACGTCACCGTCGCCGCGGTGGTCGACGCCGCAGCGGCGAAAGGGATCAACAACGGCCACTTCATCATGGCGACGCTCGGCCTGGCACAGCAGATCACCGGCCGCACCGGCGCGATCGACTCGTTACTGGTGGTCGCCGAGCCCGGTGCCGATGTGGGGCGGGTGCGGTCCGCGGTCGACAATGTGGTCGCCGGACGCGCGGTGGTGGCCGACCCGAGCTTCCGCGCCGTGCAGGCGGGCGGCGTCATCGCGGTGCTGAAATCCACGACGCTGATGGCCGCCGGGCTCGGCCTCGTCGTCGCGGGATTCCTCATCTACAACGCGATGAGTATGGCGATCAACCAGCGCCGCAACGTCATTTCGATGCTGCGCGCCATCGGTGGCCGCAAGCAGGTCATCGTTCGCGACCTGCTCGCCGAGGCCGCGGTGCTCGGCGCGATCGGCGGGGTGATCGGCGTCGGCATCGGGATTCTCATGGGCCGCTGGACGATCAGTCTGCTGCCTGCGGCTCTCATCCAGTCCTTGCAGATACAGATCGGATACTCGCTACCGCGGTTCACCGTGCCGCTGGTGCTCGCCGCCTGCGTGGTCTCGTGCGTCGGTGCGGCGGCGGTCGCGGCGCGACAGGTGTACAAGGTGGCGCCGATCGAAGCGCTCGCGCCCGTCGGCGTCTCGTCGGCGGACCGGATCCGCCCGTCATTGCGGATCGTCGCGGCGGTCGTCGGCGTGGGTTCCATTGTCGTGTCGATTGCCGCCGCGGCAATCGATCTCGGCCTCTGGTCGATCGGCGCGGTGGCGCTGTTCCTCGACGGCGCCGTTTTCCTCTGCTTCGCGTTCTTCGACCAGTTGGTCGCGGCGACCGTCGCGGTCGCCAGGTTCTTCGGAGCGCCGGGCGCACTCGCGGCGGCCACCATCGAGCGTGCGCCACGGCGGAGCTGGGTCACCGTGATCTCGGTTCTGATCGCCGTATCGATGACCGTGTCGATCACCGGATCGAACAAGAACGGGATCGATTCGGCCGTCGACGCGTTCCGCCCGGCAGCCGCGGTCGACGTGTGGGTCCAGCCGACCTCCAACGAGGTATTTCCGACCGGACCGTTGCTCCCGCACGGAATCGAGCAGACGATCGCCGCGGTGTCCGGCGTCGCGGGTGTCGTGCCGGGACAGATGGCGTATGCGTCGATCAACGGGGCGAAGGTGATCGTTCAGGGTCTCGCGGCGGGAACCCGGCATCCGCTCTACGAGTCGTTGAGCGATCGGGCGCGCGCGGGGATGCTGGCCGGAGACGGGGTGGTTTTGTCGCGCGACATCGCGCGCACGCTCGGCGTCGGAGCCGGCGACGACCTGACGATGCCGACGCCGCACGGTTTCCAGCACGTCCAGGTGCTCGAGGTGTTCCCTTACTTCTCCGCACTGACCGGATTCGTCGGGATGAGCCTGTCCCGGCTGCAGCAGTGGTTCGACCGACCCGGTTCGACCCTGCTCGAGGTGACCGTGTGGCCGGGAGCGGACCGGGCTGCGGTGCAGCATGCGATCGGGGCCACCGTCCCGACGTCGGTGCACGTGTACTCGGGGGCCGAGGAGCTGGCCGGGACTACCTCGAGCCTGCAGCAGGCAACCGTCCTGATCAGTGCCATCACTTGGATCGTGGTATTCGTCGCGGCTGTCGCCCTGGTGAATACGTTGATGCTGTCGGTGCTCGAACGCCGCCGCGAGATCGGTGTCCTCAGAGCGATGGGATCGTCACGGCGGTTCACGATGCGCATGGTGCTCGCGGAGGCGGTCGGGATCGGGGTAGTCGGCGGCAGCTGCGGTCTGGTGATCGGTGTGGCGAACCAATACGTGAACACGGTTGCGTTCACTCATGTCCTCGGGCTGGATATCGCCTTCGGGCTCACGCCGGCGACCGTGGTCTTCGGACTGGGAGCGTTGTTGTTGTGCCTGGCAGGGGCGATTCCACCAGCCTTGCACGCGGCCCGGCTCAACATCATCGATGCGGTGGAGATCGAATGATTCGTGCGGTGCGGTACATCGAAAGCAACGCCGCCGCAAGCGACTCCGTGGTCGACAGGTGCCGGTCCGCAAATTGCGGTACGCGGGTTTGCACGATGTGTGCCTCGCGGCCGATGAGCTGAGTTACGATGCGGACGCGGTGTCTCTGGCAGCGTTGATGATCTTGTGCCGCCCGCGAAGATGGAGGTCGATTATTCTGCGTGACGTCGGATCGGTGACGGCCTCCCGCCGTGCCCAATGACTGGCTGACGACGTCGTGTCGAACGAAGATAAGCTCAGGGAGTATCTGAAGCGGACGCTGGGGGAGGCACGCGAGGCGCGAAGCGAGTTGAGCCGCCTGCGTGCGGAGCGCTCCGAGCCGATCGCAATAGTCGGGATGGCGTGCCGGTTTCCGGGCGGTGTGACGACGCCCGCCGAGCTCTGGGACCTCGTGGTCGGCGAGCATGACGCGATCGGCCCGTTCCCGCGCGACCGCGGCTGGAATCTGGCCGACCTGTTTGATGCGGACCCGGACGCACCCGGACGGGTCTACGCGCGCGAAGCCGGTTTCCTCGACGGCGCTGCCGAATTCGACGCCGCTTTCTTCGGCATCTCACCTCGCGAGGCGCTCGCGATGGATCCGCAGCAGCGGGTGCTGCTGGAGACCTCATGGGAGGCAATCGAAGATGCCGGCATAGATCCGGAGTCGCTGCGCGGTAGTCGAACTGGTGTATTCGCAGGCGCGAGCGCCAACGATTATGCGGCGCGGCTGCTCGATACCGACGCGTGGCCGCAGATCGAGGGCCATTGGCTGACCGGAAGCACGATCAGTGTCGTATCCGGCCGCATCGCCTATCACCTGGGCCTGCACGGTCCAGCACTGTCCATCGATACCGCGTGCTCGTCATCGCTGGTGGCGATACACGAGGCGAGCCAATCGCTGCGGTCACGGGAGTGTGACATCGCGCTCGCCGGCGGTGTGACAGTATTGGCGACTCCCGGGATGTTCCAGTACTTCTCGCGTCAACGTGGACTCGCCGCCGACGGTCGGTGTAAGTCGTTCTCGGCCGCGGCCGACGGTGTCGCGTGGTCCGAAGGCGTCGGCGTGCTACTGCTGGAACGGCTTTCGGACGCCCAGCGAAACGGGCGCACGGTGCACGCCGTCATACGCGGTAGCGCGATAAACCACGACGGCGCGAGCAACGGGCTGACCGCGCCGAACGGGCTTTCGCAGCAGCAGGTTATCCGGGCGGCACTGGACGCGGCAGGTCTCGCGGCGCGTGATGTCGACGTCGTCGAGGCACACGGAACGGGGACGCCGCTAGGCGATCCGATCGAGGCGCACGCGGTGCTGGCCACCTACGGTCAGGACCGCGGATCGAGCCAGGCACTGATCCTCGGATCGCTCAAGTCGAATATCGGCCACACCCAAGCGGCGGCCGGTGTCGCGGGCGTGATCAAGATGATCGAGGCGATGCGGCACCGTATGCTGCCGAAATCGCTACACATCGATGCGCCGAGTCCGCAGATCGACTGGTCCACCGGCGCAGTGGAACTGGCGGTCGAAGCCACGCCGTGGGACGCCGGTGACCGGCCTCGGCGTGCGGCGGTGTCATCGTTCGGCATCAGCGGGACGAACGCACATCTCATCCTGGAGGAGCCGGCACCGCTGGCGGCGCGAGATGCCAGCGGTCCCGAGTTACCGGTACTGCCGTGGGTGGTTACGGCCCGGGACACGGCCGGGCTCGCCCGGCAGGCCGCGCGGCTGAGGGGCTGGCTGCGAGCGCATGAGGACGCATCTGCCGTCGATATCGCGTGGTCGCTCGCGAACCGGTCGAGCCAGGAACGTACGGCGGTCGTCGTCGGAGCAGACCGAACCGAACTGCTCGATGGACTCGACGCGCTTGCCGGGCAACGGTCGCTGGTCGGTGCGGTCGCGGGTAAGACGGCATTCGTCTTTCCGGGCCAGGGCGCCCAGTACCTCGGTATGGGACGTGAGCTGTACGCCATGTTTCCCGTGTTCGCGGCAGCATTCGACGCGGCGGAGGCCGCGCTGGCGCAGCCGATCCGCGACGTGCTGTGGGGCGCCGATCGGAACCTGTTGAACCGCACCGATTTCGCGCAGTCGGCTTTGTTCGCGATCGGTGTCGCGGCGTACCGGCTGATCGAATCCTGGGGCGTGCGGCCGGATTTCGTGGCCGGACATTCGATCGGCGAGATCGCGGCCGCCCATGTCGCCGGTGTGTTCGGTCTCGCCGACGCTGCCCGGATCGTGTCGGCGCGGGGGCGCTTGATGGCGGCGCTCCCGGACGGTGGCGCGATGGTCGCCGTGCATGCCACCGCGGCCGAGGTCGGGTCGGCGCTCGTCGTCGGTGCCGAGATCGCGGCCATCAACGGACCGAGGTCGGTGGTGGTCTCCGGGTCGGCGGCGTCGGTCGACGATGTGGTCGCGGAACTGGAACGACGCGGGCACAGGGTGACTCGGCTGCCGGTGTCGCACGCATTCCATTCGGCGCTCGTCGAACCGATGCTCGACGAGTTCGCTGTGACCGCCAGCGCCATCAGCTACGCGGTGCCGTCGATTCCGATCGTCAGCACCATGTCCGGCGCCGCGTGGGGACAGTACATCGCGACGGCGGACCATTGGGTCCGGCAGGTGCGCGAGCCGGTCGCATTCGCCGACGCAGTGCGTGCACTCGAGGACGCCGGCGCCGTTCGATTCCTTGTGCCGGGTCCCGACGGCGGATTCGCCGCCTTGATAGCGGAATCGGTGCGGTCGGGCGAGGTGGTGTCGGTGCCGATGCTGCGCAAGGACCGCGGCGACGTCATGGCGACCGTCGCTGCCGTGGCGGCGTTGGCGGTCAGCGGTACAGGTGTGCAGTGGCGCGCGGTGCTCGACGGCCGGGGCGCGCAAGGTGTGCCACTGCCGCCGTATGCCTTTGCGCGCGAACGCTATTGGGCCGTGCCGGGCCGGCCCGAAAATTCGCCGGCCGGGTTGCGCGCCACCGGCCATCCATTGGTGAGCGCGCTGGTAGCAAACCCGGATTCGGGTGGCGTGGTACTGACCGGGCAGCTCTCGACTGCGACACAGCCGTGGTTGGCCGACCATCGGATCGGCGACCGCGTCATGCTCGCCGGTACCGGCTTCGTCGAGCTCGCCGTCCGGGCTGGTGACGAGGTGGGCTGCCCGACCATCCGCGAGCTGTCGGTGACGGCACCGCTGTATCTGCCCGATGAGAGCGGCGTGATCGTCCACGCGATCGTCGGCGGGACGAGCGAATCGGGCGGCCGGCCGGTTTCGGTGTACGCGCGGGCCGACGGGTCTGCGGACGACTGGACCCTGCATGCGCATGGCACGCTCGTTCCCGACAACCACGCCGCGGCGGCCGAGCCGATCGCATGGCCGCCCGCGGATGTCGATCCGGTCGATCTGACCGGCGCGTACGAGCGACTCGCCGCCGCCGGGTACCACTACGGCAACGCTTTTCGCGGTCTGACCGCGGTATGGCAACGCGGCGATGAACTGTTCGTCGAAGCGGCACTTCCGGATTCGGCGGACGCGAGTCGATTCGGATTGCACCCGGCCCTGCTCGACGCGGTCCTGCACGCGCACCTGGTGACCCGTCCGGCCGACGATGCGGTGCTATTGCCGTTCACCTGGGAACGCGTGACGATGCACGCATCCGGTGCGGCGGCGGTGCGCGCACGCATCGCGCCGACGGCGAACGGCGGGATGGCAGTGCAGATCACCGATCCGCAGGGTAATGCGGTGCTGTCGATCGGCGAGTTCACGGCATGGCCCGCGCCGACCGAACGAGCCGGGGTGCATCCGGCAGCGCTGGTCGGCATCGAATGGCAGCCGAGGGAGATATCGGCGAAGCCGGTGTCGTACGTCGAGTGGGAGCGGCTGGGCGACGGTTCGGTACCGGCCTTCGTCGTCGTGGATCTTCGACCCGTCGCCGCTTCCGGCTCCGTCGCCGACACCGCTGCTGCTGCTGCTGACGCCGTCGGCACCGTCGATGCCGCCGCTGCTGGTGCCGCCGCTCCTACTGCCGACGCCGGCAGCGCTGTCGCTGATACAGTCGCCGCCTGCACCGTCGACATCGCCGCCGTCGAGACGGTCGCTGGCATCGCGGCCGACGCCGACGCCGACGCCGACGCCGGCACCGACACCGCCGACACCGCCGACACCGCCGACACCGACACCGGTAGCGCCGTTGGGACTGGCAATGTCACTGGGATCGGTAACGCCGGCGGCATTGGCAACGTCGCTGACACGGGCAACCCTGCCGACACCGGCACTGTCGCGGCCGTCCACGCGACGACGCGGGCGATACTGACTGTGCTGCAAGACTTCCTGGGCGATCAGCGATTCGGCGAGAGCAGTCTGGTCGTGTTGACGCGTGGCGCTGTGTCCGTCACCGACACCGAACCGGCCGACCTTGCCGCGGCCGCGGTCTGGGGATTCGTGCGATCGGCACAGGCAGAAGAGCCGGGGCGGGTTGTACTCGTCGACACAGAAGCAGCGGAGCTCGCCGAGATCGTCGCCGTCGCCGCGGCTTCGAAAGAACCGCAACTCGCACTGCGGAGCGCGACGGTGTACGTACCGCGGCTGGCTCGCACCGCCGCGCCGACCGACCCGTCCGTACCGGACCTGACAACCGGAACCGTGCTGATCGCCGGCGGTACCGGCGGCCTGGGTGCGGTCGTCGCGCGACATCTGGTGCGGGAGTACGGCGTTCGGCACCTGCTGCTGGTGAGCCGCAGCGGTGCGGCGACGCCGAGTGCGGTCGAACTACAGGCCGAACTGACCGCCGCCGGGGCCGACACGCGGATCGTCGCGTGCGATATCGCCGATCGCGCCGCAGTCGCCGAGCTCCTGGCTTCGGTACCTGACGATGTGCCGTTGATCGGTGTCGTGCATGCCGCCGGCGTGCTCGCGGATGGTGTGCTCGACACACTCGGCTCCGACCAGCTGGATCGCGTGCTGCGCCCGAAGGTCGACGGGGCCTGGCACCTGCATACGCTCACCGGCGACTTGCGTCTGTTCGTGCTGTTTTCGTCAGCCGCGGGCGTCGTCGGTTCTCCCGGACAAGCGAATTACGCTGCGGCGAACGCAGTTCTCGATGCTCTCGCCCGGCATCGTCGCATGGCCGGTGCGGTGGCGATCTCGATCGCATGGGGGCCGTGGACCACCGATCAGGGGATGACGGCCGCGCTCGGTGCGAGCGATACCGCCCGCCTCCAGCGCCTCGGGTTCACGCCGATGTCGAAGCGCGACGGGCTGGCACTGTTCGATGCCGCGATCGGCTCGGGCACCCCCGAGGTAGTCGCCGCGGCAATCGATATGCGGCCCAGCCAGGTTCGACCACCGATCTGGCATACCATCGCTGCGGTCCGGCGACCCACGGCGCAATCCCGTCGGTACATCGCTGACACGAACGGCACTGCGGCAGAGCAGCTTTCGCGGATGCTCGACATGGTCCGGACCGAAATCGCGACGGTGCTCGGGCACAGCGGACCGGACCGCGTCGAAGCCGATCGGAACTTCCGGGACCTCGGATTCGACTCGCTGACGGCGCTCGAAGTCCGCAACCGACTCGTCCAGACGATCGGCCTACCGCTGCGCGCAACGGCGATCTTCGACTACCCGACGCCCACCGCGCTCGCCGAGCACGTCATCGAACGGCTCGGTGGCGCTGGTGAACCGGTCCGTACCGATGCGGTGCGGGTCGTCGAAATGGCGGAGCCGATCGCGATCGTCGGTGTGGGATGTCGCTATCCCGGCGGCGTGGCATCTCGGGAAGACCTGTGGCAGTTGGTCGTCGACGGGCGCGACGTGATCGGCGAATTCCCGGTCGATCGCGGTTGGGCCGAGAACCTGTACGACCCGGATCCGGATGCACAGGGCAAGTCCTACACTCGTGCCGGTGGATTCCTTTACAACGCAGGTGATTTCGATGCGGCATTCTTCGGAATCAGCCCGCGCGAGGCGTTGACGACGGACCCGCAGCAGCGCATTCTGCTCGAGGTGGCGTGGGAGGCGCTCGAAGACGCCGGAATCGATCCGATCTCGTTGCGGGGCAGCGACACCGGCGTGTTCGCGGGCGTGATGTACCACGACTACGGGGCGCAGACGCCTGCCGGATCGCTGGTGACCGGCCGGGTCGCCTATTCGCTCGGGCTGCTCGGACCGGCCGTTTCGGTGGACACGGCGTGTTCGTCGTCACTGGTCGCCATGCATCAGGCGTGTGCGGCGTTGCGTATGGGGGAGTGCGGTCTGGCGTTGGCCGGTGGCGTGACGGTGATGGGTACACCGGCAGTGTTCGTGGAGTTTTCGCGTCAGCGTGGTCTGGCACCGGATGGTCGCTGTAAGTCGTTCGCGGAAGCTGCCGACGGTGTGTCCTGGGGTGAAGGTGTCGGCATGGTGGTCTTGGAGCGTCTTTCGGATGCCCGGTCTCGTGGTCACCGGGTTCTCGGTGTGGTTCGTGGTAGTGCGGTGAATCAGGATGGTGCGTCGAATGGTTTGACGGCGCCGAATGGTCCGTCGCAGGAGCGGGTGATTCGGGCGGCGCTCGAGAATGCGGGTTTGTCGGCGTCGGATGTTGATGTGGTCGAGGGGCATGGGACGGGGACGACGCTGGGTGATCCGATCGAGGCTCAGGCGTTGTTGGCGACCTATGGTCGGGGGCGTAGTGAGCCGGTGTGGTTGGGTTCGATCAAGTCGAATATGGGGCACACTCAGGCGGCGGCGGGGGTCGCCGGGGTGATCAAGGTGGTCGAGGCGATGCGGCACGCGATGATGCCGCGCAGTTTGCATGTGGATGTGCCGTCGTCACATGTGGATTGGTCAGTGGGGGATGTGCGGTTATTGGCTGAGGCCCGTGTCTGGGAGTCGGTGGGGCGGCCGCGGCGGGCGGGGGTGTCGTCGTTCGGGATCAGTGGGACGAATGCGCATGTGATCGTGGAGGAAGCTTCGTCGGAGTTGAAGTCGGGGTCGGAGTCGCGGGCAGGGGCCGGGTCGACGCTGTCGGAGGTTGGGGTCCGGTCAGGGCCGTTGGTTGCGGCAGGATCGGCGCCGTTCGAGGTCGAGTCGGTGCCGCTGGCTCCGGTCGGGCTGGCTTCGTCGGAGGTAGGGGACGAGGCGGCGCTGCGGGCTGGGGCGGGTTTGGTAGTGCCGTGGGTGATTTCTGGTCGATCCGCTGAAGCTGTTGTGGCGCAGTCGGATCGGTTGCAAACGCTGGATTCTTCGGCATTGGATGTGGGATTTTCATTGGCGATGACGCGCGCGCATCTGCCGTGGCGCGCCGCCGTACTGGACCGCTCCGAGCTGGCTGAGGTAGCGCCGCGGCGGGTGGTCGGGGGTAAGACCGTGTTCGTATTCCCGGGGCAGGGTGCACAGTATGCGGGGATGGGCCGCGAGTTGTTCGACCGGTTCGTAGTTTTCGCTGATGCGGTGCGTGAGATCTGTGATCCGGCATGGCTTTTCGGTCCCGATACGGAATTGGATCGTACGGATAATACGCAGTTGGGTGTGTTCGCGTTCGAGGTTGCGTTGGTTCGGTTGCTCGAGTCGTGGGGTGTGAGGCCGGATTTGGTGATCGGGCATTCGGTTGGTGAGATCACTGCTGCGCATGTGGCTGGGGTGTTGTCGCTCGCGGACGCGGTGCGTCTTGTCCGAGCCCGGGGAACGCTGATGGCTGCGCTTCCGGCGGGTGGGGCGATGCTAGCCGCCGAACTCGGCGTGGTGGACGAGATCGGCGCGGGCGGCACGGTAGGTCAGGTCGGCGAGATCGGTGAGATGGGCGTCGGCTCGGCAGCACGCGTTGATGTGGTGGCCACCGTGGGTGAGTTACCGGTTGGGGTTTCGGTGGCCGCGATAAATGCGCCGGGTTCGGTTGTGGTGTCGGGCCCGGAGGCGGGCATCGCCGAACTCGAGGCACGGTGGGCTGACCGCCGGACCAAGCGGCTGGCGGTGAGTCATGGGTTTCATTCGGTGTTGATGGAGCCGATGCTCGACGAATTCGCCGCGGTGTGCGCAGAACTAGTGTGGGAGTCGCCCCGGATCCGGGTCGCGTCGAATGTGACTGGTGAGCTCGAGGCGGAGTTGTTGGCTGATCCGGGGTATTGGGTGCGTCAGGTGCGTGAGCCGGTGCGGTTCGCTGATGGTATTGCCGCGTTGCGGCAGGCCGGTGGTGCCAGGTTCGTCGAGGTCGGCCCGGATGCGGTGCTGGCGGGGTTGATTGATGCGGAGGCGGTGGTCGCGACGCAGCGCCGTAACCGTGGCCAGGTCGAAACCCTGGTTCGTGCGGTCGGTGAAATGCATTGCGCCGGTGTCGATGTCGACTGGTCACGGTTCTATGCGCCGACCAGTGCCCGGCGGGTGGATCTGCCCACGTATGCATTTCAGCGACAACGCTACTGGCTCACGACGTCCGAGGCATTCGGTGACGTCGGCAGCTTGGGTCTCACCGAGGTGAACCATCCGATTCTCCGCACAATGGCCGGGGTCCCGGGCGGCGATCTGGTGTTCACCGGTCGCCTGTCGGTGGCAGCACAGCCGTGGCTGGCCGATCATATGATCGGCGACGCGATCCTGTTGCCGGCTGCGGCCCTGGTGGAATGGGTGATTCGCGCCGGCGACGAAGGCGGGTTCGGGCAGCTCGAGGAGCTGACGCTGCAGGCACCCATGGTGCTGCCGCAGGACGGTGCGGTCGCGGTACAAGTGGTGCTGCGCGAGCGGTCGGTCTCGGTGTACTCGCGACCGGAACGCTCCGATACCGAGTGGGTTTTGCACGCCGAGGGTGCGATGGCCGCGCGGCCATCTGTCGTGGCCCGCCTCGAGTCGGGCGCCTGGCCACCGTCAGGGTCGACCGAGGTGGACGTTTCCACAGGCTACGCACGACTGGCTGCGTCGGGATATCGGTATGGCGCTGCATTCGCTGGTGTGCAACGCCTTTGGCGGCACGACGACACATTGTACGCGGATATCGCGCTGCCCGATTCGGTCGACGACGCCGGATTCGGCATCCATCCGGCGATGCTCGACGCCATCGTGCATGCGCGGGTGCTCGGCTCGGACGAGGCATCGGCCGATGGCGAAGTGATGTTGCCTTTCGCGTGGGAGGACGTGGCGTTGCACGTTACCGGTGCCCGGCGGTTGCGGGCGCGGATCGGCGTGACCGGCGGTGACGCGGGGAGATTCGAGGCATTCGATGCGTCGGGGCGCGCGGTGGTGACGGTGCGTCGGTTGGTCGCGCGGCCCGTCCCGCTCGCGCAGCTGATGCGCACGGTCACGCGCCGATCTTCGAGTCTGCAGGCGCTACATTGGATCGCGGTGCCGGATCGTGGTGGCGAGAGCGCTGTACCCATCCTCGGTCTAGCGGACGCGCTCACCGTGGTCACAGCCGCAACGGACGTTCCTGCCGTGCTTGTCGTGGAATGCGTTCTCCGGGTGGCCGCTTCCGATGTCGTGGCCGAAGCGCATGTGTTGCTCGATGACGCGTTGCGGCTCGTGCAGCGTTTCGTCGCCGATAGCCGGTTCGACCGCTCGCAACTGGTGATGCTCACGCGCGGACTGGCGGGGAGCGCGGTGCGGGGCCTGCTGCGATCCGCGCAAGCCGAGGAGCCGGGCCGAATGACGGTCGTGGACTTGCACGGCTCTGCACAAGGAGTCGATTTCGCACACCTATCGGCGCTCGACGAGCCGGAGCTGTCGGTTCGGGATGGTGAGGTCTTCGTTCCGCGACTAGGTGCCGCTGACGCCGACGCGCTGGCGCTGCCCGAGGGGGACTGGCAGCTGACAGTGACGAACAGCGGTGTGCTGGATGGTGTTGGGGTGGTGGAGGTTTCGGAGTCCGTTCGGGAGCTCGGTGCTGGGATGGTGCGGGTGGCAGTTCGGGCATTGGGGGTGAATTTCCGGGATGTGCTGGTGTCTTTGGGTGTGGTCGCCGACGGGGTAGGACTGGTTTCGGATGTGGCCGGTGTCGTGGTCGAGGTCGGTTCGGAGGTGGCGGATCTGAGGGTGGGCGATGCCGTGATGGGGCTCGCGCCTTCCGGTGGGTCGACGGTGGTCACCGATCGTCGCCTGTTGGTGCGTGTTCCGTCGGGTTGGTCGTTCGGCGAAGCCGCTGGTGTCCCCACGGTGTATCTGACGGCGTGGTTGGCGTTGGTGGATGTGGCGCGGGTCCGGGCGGGGCAGCGGCTGTTGGTCCACGCGGCTGCTGGTGGGGTGGGTATGGCGGCAGTGGCGTTGGCGCGGCACCTTGGTCTCGAGGTATTTGCGACAGCGAGTCGTGGCAAGTGGCCGACTCTGCTGGGCCTGGGCGTGGATGGTGATCGGATCGGTGATTCACGGACAACCGACTTCGAACAGCAATTTCTGACCGCGACCGATGGTGCCGGGATGGATGTCGTATTGGATTCGCTGGCGGGTGAGTTCGTCGACGCGGGATTGCGGTTATTGCCGCGTGGCGGCTGGTTCGTGGAGATGGGCAAGACAGACATTCGCGACCCGGAAACGATCGCAGCCATCTATCCGGGTGTGCGTTACCGGGCGGTCGATTTGACTCGTGTCGATGCTGATCGGACCGCTCGGATGTTCGGTGAGCTGAGCGAACTCTTCGGCAACGGTGACATGAGAGCCTTGCCGATGTCGGCGTGGGATGTGCGGCAGGCGCGTGCGGCGTTCCGGTATTTCGGGCAGGCCCGTCACGTCGGCAAGATCATACTGACCGTTCCCCGGCAGCCCGATCCGGGCGGGACGGTGCTGATTACCGGTGGCACGGGTGGGTTGGGTGCGCTGCTGGCGCGGCATCTGGTGACCGCGCACGGATTGCGCCACCTGGTCCTGGCCAGCCGCCGAGGCTGGGGGGCACCGGACGCCGAACAGTTGCACACCGAACTGACCGAGCTGGGCGCGCAGGTGCGCATTGTGGAATGCGATGTCGCCGACCGTGATTCGTGCCGCCAGCTGCTATCGCAGATCCCGCGGGAGCACCCGTTGACCGCCGTTGTTCACGCGGCCGGTGTGCTCGACGACGGCATCCTCGGTGCACTGAATCCGAAGCGTTTGCGGAATGTATTGGCGCCGAAGGTCGAGGCTGCGTGGCATCTGCACGAGTTGACCCGCGACCTGGATCCGGCCTGGTTCGTGCTGTTCTCGTCCGTCGCGGGCGTACTCGGTTCACCGGGGCAGGCCAATTACGCGGCGGCCAACGCCTTTCTGGACGACCTGGCGGCATTCCGGCGGCGGTCGGGGTTGTCGGCGGTGTCGATCGATTGGGGTCTGTGGACGGCCGAAGCCGGCATGGGTGGCACCCTCGATACCGGCGGCACCGCCCGCATCGGTCGTGACGGCGTACGGCCGCTGTCGACCGAGGCGGGGCTGGCCTTGTTCGATGCAGCCGTGGCACAGGCTGATGCCGCGGTGGTCGCCGCCGACTTCGATCGGTCCGCGCTCCGCGATGCCGCCCGTGTGCCGCCGCTGCTCGAAGATTTCGTCGGAGGTCGACCAACTGCGCAGCCGGGGTCGGTTTCGCAGGCTCCGTTGCAGCTTGCCGGGCTGACGGCCGACGATCAGGCCAAGCGATTGCTGGCGACCGTCCAGGCGCAGATCGCTATCGTGCTCGGGCATCGGCGTTCCGACCAGGTCGATCCGGTCGCGAACTTCCGCGACCTCGGATTCGACTCGCTGACCTCGGTCGAACTCCGCAACCGACTCAAATCCGTGACCGCGCTGCAACTTCCGGCGACCGCGGTCTACGACCACCCGACACCCACCGCGCTGGCGCAGTTCCTGCACCGGCAGGTCAACGGCGATCGGTCCGACGGGGTATTGCGGGAGCTGACTCGGCTGGAAGCGTCGCTGGCACAGCTCGAGCCGGGCGACGAAGTCCTGGGCGAGGTGTCCGCACGGCTGGAGGCGCTGGTAGGTGCCGTCGGTTCGCGCGGGCGGCCGAAACCGGCCGACGACGAACATCTGCAGTCGGCGAGTGCGGACGAACTCGTCGACTTCATCCGACGCGAGTTCGGGAAATCATGAGCTGCGTGCGAGCCATGGGAAAGGCGAGTGCACCGTAGTGGTTACCGAGAACGAGCTCCTCGAGAATCTTCGGTGGGTCACGGCCGAGCTGCGCAAGGTTCGCCAGCGCGAGCGCGACCTCATCGACGCCGCGCGTGAGCCGGTGGCGATCATCGGCATCGGCTGCCGTTTCCCGGGCGCGGTGTCGTCGCGCAGCGGCTTGTGGGACCTGGTCGTCGCAGGCCGCGATGTCGTCGGCGAGTTCCCGGTCGACCGCGGCTGGGCCGACGACATCTACGATCCGGATCCCGGAGCACGCGGCAAGTCGTACACCAAGACCGGTGGATTCCTCTATGACGCAGCCGAATTCGATGCCGATTTCTTCGGCATCAGCCCACGCGAGGCGGCGGCGATGGACCCACAGCAGCGACTGCTGCTCGAAACCGCCTGGGAGGCACTCGAAGACGCGTATATCGACCCGAACTCGTTGCGCGATAGCGACACCGGCGTATTCGCCGGTGTCATGCAGCATGATTATGGGTTCGCGGCCTTGCGCAGTGAGCGTCGCGATGAAGTGGAGGGCTATATCACCGTCGGCGCGACGGCAAGCGTCGTCTCGGGGCGAATTGCCTACGCGCTCGGCTTGATCGGCCCGGCCATAACGGTGGACACCGCGTGTTCATCCTCGTTGGTGGCGCTGCATCAGGCATGTCAGGCGCTGCGCTCCGGTGACTGTGCCATGGCGCTGGCCGGTGGAGTCACGGTGATGGCCACTGCCGAACCGATGTTCGTCGAGTTCAGCAGGCAGGGCGCGCTGGCGCCCGACGGGCGGTGCAAGTCCTTCGCTGAGTCCGCCGACGGCGTGGCGTGGGCCGAAGGCGCGGGGCTCGTTGTGCTGGAACGGCTTTCGGATGCCGAAGCGAAGGGGCGCCGGGTACTGGGCCTGATCCGTGGAAGTGCGGTCAACCAGGACGGTGCGAGTAATGGTTTGACCGCGCCGAACGGCCCGTCGCAGGAACGAGTCATCAGGACGGCCTTGGCGAATGCGGGTCTGGCGACCGGCGATGTCGATCTCGTGGAAGCACACGGGACCGGGACGCGCCTGGGTGATCCGATCGAGGCGCAGGCGTTGCTGGCCACCTACGGGCGAAACCGGGATCAGCCGGTGTGGCTGGGTTCGGTGAAATCGAATATGGGCCACACTCAGGGTGCTGCCGGTATCGCCGGCGTAATCAAGATCGTGGAGGCGCTGCGCCATCGGGTGATGCCGCGCACGCTGCATGTGGACGCGCCGACCTCCCATGTGGATTGGGGCGCGGGCAATGTGGAGCTGCTCACCGAGTCGCGGGTGTGGGAGTCGCCGGAGCGGCCGCGGCGGGCGGCTGTTTCATCGTTCGGGATCAGTGGCACGAACGCGCATGTGATCGTCGAGGAGGCGCCGACGCAGTCCGATACGGAACCGGTGGCGGCGCTGCCGGTAGTGCCGTGGGTGCTGTCGGGCCGATCGCCGGAAGCGATTGGCGCGCAAGTTGATCGGCTGCGGAGCTGGCTGCCGGCCAACCCCACGGCGTCGGCACTCGACGTCGGAGTCTCGCTCGCCGGACGAGCGCAGCTGGGGCATCGCGCGGTAATAGTCGGCACCGACCGCGCCGAATTGGTCACCGGGTTGACCGAAATCGCCACGGCGCGTGGTCTTTCCGGCGAAACAATATTCGTCTTCCCCGGCCAGGGCGCGCAGTGGGTGGGCATGGGCCGCGCTCTCGCCGACGTGTTCCCGGTGTTCGCGGTCGGCTTCGACGCCGCGCTGGCAGCGGTAGATCCAATTGTCGGCGGTGTTTCCATGCGAAATACGCTGTGGGGCAACGATGAGCAAGCGGTCGCTGCGACAATCGTCGCGCAATGCGGGCTGTTCGCGATGGGCGTGGGACTATCGCGGCTGCTGGCCTCGTGGGGAGTCCAGCCTGCGCTGGTGCTCGGGCACTCGGTGGGTGAGATCACCGCCGCCCACATCGCCGGGGTCTTGTCGCTCGAGGATGCGGCACGCGTGGTCGGCGTACGTGCGCGGTTGATGGCCGGGCTGCCCGGCGGCGGTGCCATGACATCGATCGCGGTGACTGTCGACGAGATCAGTGAGCTGCCTGCGGGAGTGTCGATAGCGGCGGCGAACGCGCCTGGGATGGTGGTGGTTTCGGGTCCGGAGGCCGGGATCGCCGAACTCGAGCGGCGGTGGGCGGACCGCGGGCCCAAGCGGCTGCGGGTCGGTCACGCATTCCATTCCGCGCTGATGGAGCCGATGCTCGGCGAGTTCGCGGCCGGAATCGCCGGGATCTCGCCGGCGCGGGCGCGAATCGCGGTGGTGTCGAATGTGACCGGTCGGTTGGCCGACGCCGAGTACGGCACAGTCGAATACTGGGTGCGGCATGTGCGGGAGCCGGTTCGGTTCGCCGACGGCGTGGCGGCGGCGGTGGCTGCCGGCGGCACCAGGTTCGTCGAGATCGGGCCGGGCAGCTCGGCATCAGCGATGGTTGCCGAAACAGTGGATCCCGTTGCGGCGGTGACGATCCCGCTGATGCGACACGGCCGACCGGAAGCGCGCTCGGTGGTGGCCGGAGTCGGCAGGCTATTCACCTCAGGTGGTGCGGTCGACTGGGGCGCCTACTTCGCGGGAACGGGGGCGCGGCGGGTGGACCTGCCGACGTATGCGTTTCAGCGGCAGCACTATTGGCTGACCGCGTCGCGAGGTGATGTGTCGGGTTCCGGGTTGGCCCGGTGGCAGCATCCGGTGTTGGCCGCCGCACTGGCGGAACCGGATTCGGGTGGGCTGCGCCTGACCGGCCGGCTTTCGCTGGCGGGGCAACCGTGGCTGGCCGATCACCGGATGCTGGGGTACACGCTGTTTCCCGCGACGGGTTTCGTGGAGCTGGCGTTACAGGCTGGTTCGGCGTGCGACTGCCCGGTTGTGCGTGAGCTGATATTGCAAGCACCACTGGTGATTCCGGATCAGGGCGCGGTTGCGGTGCAAGTGGTCGTCGGCGGCGATGCCGGTGTGGGCGAGCGCTCGCTGTCGGTCTACTCGAGAGTCGAAGGCAGCAGCGACCACGGGTGGGTGCGTCACGCCGAGGGGCTGCTGGTCGCGGAACAGACGGTATCGGTCGGCATGGACCCGGCGGCATGGCCGCCCGTGGATGCGGTCGAAATGGACGTGCGGGCCGGGTATGAGCGGCTGGCGGCAGCCGGATACGGGTACGGTCCGGCTTTCCGTGCGGTGCAGCGTATCTGGCGCAACCAGGACGAGGTCTTCGCAGAGGTGGCCCTGCCCGATTCGGTGGCGGTGGCCGGGTTCGGCATCCATCCGGCGTTGCTGGATGCGGCGGTGCATGCGGCCGCGCTGGGGTCGGCGGATACGGGCACGGAGTTGCAGGTGCCGTTCGGGTGGGAGGGGACCGCGTTGTCGGCCGGTGACGCGCGTCGCCTTCGCGTCCGAATCGGACTGTCGGGCAACAGTATCGAGCGGTTGTATACGTTCGACGGTGCGGGACGTCCGGTCGTGTCGGTGCAGCGATTGGTGACGCGGCCGGTGACCGTGGAGCAGCTCGGCTATGGTGTCGATCGGAAATCGACTGCGCTGCAACAGGTGCAGTGGCTCGCGGTGACCGGTCGCCACGACGGGGCCGGCGGCGAATCCGTTCGAGTCGTGGACCTGGCGGACTGGCGCTCGGCCGTACATGGCGCGGCGCCGGACTTGTTCGTGGTGAATTGTATTGATGAGGACAGCGTTTCGGACGCGGTCGTCGACACTTTGGGACTCGTGCAGGGGTTCCTGGCGGACGAGCGGTTGAACCGGTCGCGGCTGGTCGTTGTGACCGGTGGACTCGCCGGCGGTGCGGTGCGCGGTCTGGTGCGATCTGCCCAAGCAGAGGAGCCGGGGCGAATCCTGTTGGTGCACCTGCGCGGCGATGCGGGCGAGCTGGATTTCGCGGGGCTGCGGGAGCTGGGCGAACCGGAGGTCGCGGTCCGCGACGGCGAAGTATCGGTGCCGAGATTGGCGCCGGCAGGCAGTGGTGCGCTTGCGCTGCCGGCGGGGGAGTGGGGGCTGGTGGTGTCGAATAGTGGTGTGTTGGATGGTGTTGGGGTGGTGGGGGTTTCGGTGTCCGGATCGGTGCTGGGTGTTGGGATGGTGCGGGTGGCGGTTCGGGCGTTGGGGGTGAATTTCCGGGATGTGTTGGTGTGTTTGGGTGTGGTCGCGGACGGGGTGGGTCTGGTTTCGGATGTGGCTGGTGTGGTGGTCGAGGTCGGTTCGGGGGTGGCGGATCTGCGGGTGGGCGATGCTGTGATGGGGCTTGCGCCGTCGGGTGGGTCATCGGTGGTTACGGATCGTCGTCTGTTGGTGCGTGTTCCGTCGGGTTGGTCGTTCGGTGAGGCTGCGGGTGTTCCGACGGTTTATTTGACTGCGTGGTTGGCGTTGGTGGATGTGGCGCGGGTTCGGGCGGGGCAGCGGCTGTTGGTCCACGCGGCTGCTGGTGGGGTGGGTATGGCGGCAGTGGCATTGGCGCGGTATCTCGGGCTCGAGGTGTTTGCGACGGCGAGTCGTGGTAAGTGGGCGACGGTGCGTGGGTTGGGTGTGGATGCTGGTCGGATCGGTGATTCGCGGACTACTGGTTTCGAGCGGCAGTTCCTGGCCGCGACCGGTGGTGCGGGGATGGATGTGGTGTTGGATTCGCTGGCGGGTGAGTTCGTTGATGCGGGGTTGCGGTTGCTGCCGCGGGGTGGCTGGTTCGTGGAGATGGGTAAGACCGATATCCGGGACTCGGAAACGGTTGGGGCGGTCTATTCGGGTGTGCGTTACCGGGCGGTCGATTTGACTCGTGTCGATGCTGATCGGATCGCTGGGATGTTCGGCGAGTTGAGCGAGCTCTTCGACAAGCGTGTACTGGTTCCGTTGCCGGTGTCGGCGTGGGATGTGCGGCAGGCGCGTGCGGCGTTCCGGTATTTCGGGCAGGCCCGTCACGTCGGCAAGGTCGTGTTGACGGTGCCTCGGCGACCGGATCCGGACGGGACGGTGCTGATTACCGGCGGTACGGGTGGGTTGGGTGCGTTGTTGGCGCGGCATCTGGTGACCGCGCACGGGCTGCGCCACTTGATCCTGGCCAGCCGCCGAGGGCCGGATGCGACCGGAGCGATGGAATTGCAGGCGGAATTGACCGCCTCGGGCGCGACCGTGCAGGTGGTCGCATGCGATGTGGCCGATCGTGACGCATGCGCGCACCTGCTGGCCGCGATACCGGCCACACATCCGTTGACCGCCGTAGTACACGCCGCCGGCGTGCTCGACGACGGAGTTGTGGCGGCGTTGACGCCCGAGCGACTGCGAAAGGTGCTGGCACCCAAGGTCGATGGCGGCCGTCATCTGCACGAGTTGACGCGCGATATGGATCTGGCGTGGTTCGTGCTGTTCTCCTCGGTCGCGGGCGTACTCGGTTCACCGGGGCAGGCCAATTACGCCGCGGCGAACGCTTTTCTGGATGAACTGGCAGTCGAGCGGCAGGCGGCGGGCCTACCGGCGGTGTCGATCGATTGGGGCCTGTGGACGGCCGAAACCGGGATGGGCGCCACGCTGGACACCGCGGATGCCGCCCGGTTCGGCCGAGGTGGCCTGGCACCGTTGAACGTCGAAGCCGGTCTGGCGCTGTTCGATGCCGCCGTGGGGCAGCCCGCGCCGTCGATCGTGGCCGCCAGTTTCGATCTCGCCGGATTGCGCGCGTCGGCAGAGGTGACTGCGTTGCATCCGATGTTGGGTAAGTCGCTGGGCGGGCGGCCGACCGCCGACACCAGCACGGAGGCGGATCACGGAATGCAGCTCGCCGGTTTGACGCCCGAGCAGCAGGCCAAGCGCTTAATGGAACTGGTCCGCTCGCAGGTTGCGACCGTGCTCGGGCACCGCAACCCCGAGCAGGTCGATGTCGACGCGAACTTCCGTGATCTCGGGCTCGATTCGCTGACGTCGGTCGAACTCCGCAACCGCCTCGCGGCGGCGACCGGGCTCCAGCTTCCGGCGACCACCGTCTTCGATCAGCCCACGCCGACCGCAATCGCCGAGTACCTGATGACACGACTCGGACACACGGCCACCGTTGACGACGACACCGAAATCATGTCGGCGCTCGACCGCACGCTGGCGCTGCTGCGTGACCGATCGCTCGACAACGACACCCGAAAGGCGGTCTCGGCCAGTCTCGTCCGCGCGTTGAACGAACTCGACGGCGAGCGCGGCGACGCGATCTCCGCCGATGCGATCGAGGAGGCAGGCTTCGACGAGATGTTCGACCTCATCGACGAGGAGCTGATGTGAGCGAGCGAACCGACAACACAGCACCAACGGTCGCAGCGGAGCCGGGCGCAAGCGAGGCGCAGCTATGACCGATCGCGATGAGAAGACCCTCTCCTACCTCAAACGCCTGACCCTCGAACTGCAGAGCACGCGACGGCGGCTCAAGCAGTTCGAGCAGTTGCACGGCCCGATCGCGATCGTCGGCGTCGGCTGCCGGTTCCCGGGTGGCGCCGGGTCGCGGGATGCGCTATGGCAGTTGGTCGCCGACGAACGCGACGTCGTCGGTGATTTCCCGACCGACCGCGGCTGGGGCGACCTGTATGACCCGGATCCTGATTCGCACGGAAAAACGTACTCCCGAGCCGGTGGATTCCTCTATGACGCAGCGGAATTCGATGCCGCATTCTTCGGGATCAGCCCGCGTGAGGCGACCGCGATGGATCCGCAACAGCGGGTGCTGCTCGAGGTCACCTGGGAAGCGCTCGAAGATGCCGGCATCGACCCGATGTCGTTGCGGGGCAGCGATACCGGCGTATTCGCGGGCGTAAGCGGCTGCGTATACGGCGTGGTCAGCGAGGACGACACGCTCGACGGTTACCGGATAAGCGGTAATCTCCCGAGCATCGTGTCGGGGCGGGTGGCCTATACGTTGGGTTTGGTCGGGCCCGCGGTATCGGTCGATACCGCGTGCTCGTCGTCGCTGGTCGCGATCCATCAGGCGTGTGCCGCATTGCGCTCGGCCGAATGCGGCCTCGCACTGGCGGGCGGGGTGACCGTCCTGACGATGCCGACGATGTTCACCGACTTCAGCCGACAGCGCGGGCTCGCACCCGACGGCCGATGTAAGTCGTTCGCCGATGCCGCCGACGGCGTTTCCTGGGGTGAGGGCGCTGGAGTGCTTGTCCTGGAGCGGCTTTCGGACGCCGAAGCCAACGGGCATAGGGTGCTCGGCGTGATCCGCGGCAGTGCGGTCAACCAGGACGGGAGCAGCAACGGCTTGACCGCGCCCAACGGCCCGTCACAGGAACGGGTGATCCGAGCCGCGCTGGCGAATGCCGGACTGTCGCCCGCGGACGTCGACATTGTCGAAGGGCACGGCACCGGAACGACGCTCGGTGATCCGATCGAGGCGCAGGCCCTGCTTGCCACCTACGGCCGCGGCCGGGAGCAGCCGATATGGCTGGGTTCGGTGAAATCGAATATCGCGCACGCGCAGGCCGCGGCCGGCATGGCGGGCGTGATCAAGATGATCGAGGCGATGCGGCATCGGATGCTGCCACGGACGCTGCATGTGGATGCGCCGTCGTCGCATGTGGATTGGCGCGCAGGCGACGTCCGGCTGCTGACCGAGGCACGACCATGGGAGCCCGTGGCCGGTCGGCCACGGCGCGCGGGGGTGTCGTCGTTCGGGATCAGCGGCACGAATGCGCACCTGATCGTGGAGGAGGCGCCGACACCGGTGCCCGAATCCGAATCGGCCCGGTCGTTGCCGGTTGTGCCGTGGGTGCTGTCCGGTCGGAGTGCGGGCGCGGTGGCCGCGCAAGCCGATCGGCTGCGCCGGTGGCTCGCCGACAACCCGGGAGCGTCGGCGCTGGATGTCGGCGCGGCCCTGGCCCGACGGTCGCGCCTCGAGCAGCGGGCGGTCCTGATCGGGGCCGATCGCATGGAACTGGCTGCGGAACTGTTCGAAATCGTTGCGGCACGGGGTCCTTCGGGCGAAACGGTATTCGTCTTTCCCGGGCAGGGTGCGCAGTGGGCCGGGATGGGCAAGGAGCTCTTCGACACATTCCCGGTGTTCTCGGACACGGTCCGCACGATCTGCGACCCCGGATGGTTGTTCGATCCCGGTACCGATCTCGACCGCACCGACCATGCCCAGCTCGCACTGTTCGCCGTCGAGACCGCCTTGTTCCGGCTGCTCGAATCCTGGGGCAGCACACCGGATCTGCTGATCGGGCATTCCGTCGGCGAGATCACTGCGGCGCATGTCGCCGGGGTGTTGTCGCTCGAGGATGCCGTGGAATTGGTGACCGCGCGCGGCAGGCTCATGGCGGAGTTGCCTGCCGACGGTGCCATGCTGGCCGTCGAAATCGACGAGATCGGCGCGCTGCCGAGCGGAGTTTCGCTGGCGGCGGTGAATGCGCCCGGGTCGGTCGTGGTGTCCGGTTCGGCGGCCGCCATCGCGGAACTCGAGTCGCGGTGGGCCGACCGTCGCACGCGGCGGTTGCGCGTGTCGCACGCATTCCATTCCGGGTCGATGGAGCCGATGCTGCCCGAATTCGCGGCGGTGGTAGGGAAATTGACGTTGCGGCCGCCGCGGATACCGGTCGCGTCGAATGTGACCGGACGCTTCGAGTCCGAACTGTTCACCGATCCGAACTACTGGGTGCGGCAGGTACGGGAGCCGGTTCGATTCGGCGACGGGGTGGCAGCGGCGGTGGCGGCCGGTGGCGCCCGGTTCGTCGAGATCGGGCCGGGCAGTTCGGCGTCGGCGATGGTCGCCGGGACGGTTGATCCCGATGTCGTGACAGTCGCGTTGCTGCGGCGCGAGCACTCCGCGGCCAGGTCGGTCATGGCCGGTGTCGGCCGGCTGTTCACCGCAGGCGCGGAGGTGGACTGGGCGGCCGTTTTCGCGGGCACACGCGCGCGCCGGGTCGATCTGCCGCTGTACGCCTTCGAGCGGCAACGCTATTGGATGGCATCGTCGGCGCACGGCCGCTCGGATGCCGGGCTGTCGCATCCGATCCTGACGGCGATGATCGAGGAACCCGAATCCGGCGGGTTGCGCCTCATCGGACAGCTGTCCTCGACAGCGCAGCCGTGGCTGGCCGATCATCGCATTCTGGGGCACGCGATCTATCCGGCAACGGGTTTCGTGGAGCTGGCACTGCAGGCGGGCGCGGCCTGCGGGTACCCCGTGGTGCGTGAGCTGACACTGCGGGCACCGTTGGCGATTCCGGAGTCGGGTTCGGTCACGGTGCAGGTGTCGGTGCGTGACGATGACGGGACCGACGAGCGTGCCTTCGCCGTTTACGCGAACTCCGCCGGTGTTTGGACCTGCCACGCGGAAGGTGTGGTCGCGGAGCAACCAGCGGATGCGAGCTTCGCGGGATTCGACGCCTGGCCACCTGCCGGGGCAATCGAGGTCGATGCGGCCGACACCTACGAAAGGCTCGCCGACGCTGGCCTCGAATACGGCCCCGCATTTCGCGGGCTGCGTCGGGTGTGGCGGCGTGACGATGTCTTGTTCGCCGAGGCATCGGTGGACGAAACCATCACCGGTGCAGAGCAATTCGCGATGCATCCGGGCTTGTTCGATGCGGTGCTGCATACGCAAGCCCTCGCCGATGGAATAGACCGGCTCGAACCGATGGTGCCGTTCGCCTGGGAAGGCATCGTGGTGCGATCGGTCGGCCGGGGCGTCGTGCGCGCCCGGCTCACTCCGGTGCGGCAGGGTGGCGTGGCGATCGACATCACCGACGAGGCGGACGTCCCGGTGCTGTCGGTGCGGTCGTTGACGATGCGTCGGGCGTCGGTCGACCGAATCGAGCGGACGCTGCATGTGGTGGACTGGCGGCCGGTCGAGGCGCCCTCGGCCGCACCGGTGGTTTGGGCGGCATGGGGAGACGACACAGTACCCGATGTCGTGGTCGCGGATTTCCGGCGAACCGATCCGGCTCCGGCGCTCCCGTCCGATGTCCGGTCCGCAACAGCGAACGCGCTGACGATGTTGCAGGAGTGGACGAGTGACGAGCGGTACGTGCACGCGCGACTCGTCGTGGTGACATCCGGCGCGGTCGCCCCTGCCGGTGCGGGCGTCACCGATCTCGCCGGTGCCGCGGTATGGGGACTGGTACGGTCCGCGCAGGCCGAACACCCGGATCGATTCGTGCTCGCCGATCTCGACATCGATATCGATGACGAATCGATCGCGCGGGTGACCGGCGCGAGGGAACCGCAGGTCATATTGCGCGGCAATGTAATCCGTGCCATACGCCTGGTACGGATGGATTCGGACGAACCGAGGTCACTCGAGCCGCTCACCAGCGGTGCGGTGCTGATCACCGGCGGAACAGGAGATCTCGGTACTGCGGTCGCGAGGCATCTTGTCGCGAAGCACGGTGTTCGCGACATCGTGCTGGCGAGCCGCCGTGGCGAGGTATCCTCCGTCGCCGACGAACTCCGCGCGGTGGGTGCCCGCGTGCGCGTCGAGCGCTGCGACGTCACGGACCGGAATGCGGTGGAACGGTTGGTGTCCGAGATTGTCGCCGAACGGCCGCTCGTCGGCGTGGTCCACGCCGCGGGTATCCTGGACGATGGTGTCATCACGTCCCTGACCCCGGATCGAGTCGACGCGGTCCTGGCGCCGAAGGTGTCGGGCGCATGGCACCTGCACGAGGCGACCGCGCGGTCGAATCTGTCGATGTTCGTGCTCATCTCGTCGGCCGCAGGCGTGCTCGGCGGGCCGGGACAGGGCAACTACGCCGCCGCGAACGCATATCTCGATGCGCTCGCGTCGTACCGCCGGGCACGCGGTGCGGTCGGTGTCGCGATGGCGTTCGGACCATGGCGGAGCCCGGACGGTATGAGCGGCCGGCTCGACGACGCAGCGCGGAAGCGATTCGCCCGCACCGGTATTCGTGATCTGGCCGCTGAGGCCGCGCTGTTCGCCTTCGACGAAGCCCTGCGCGCACCGCATCCGGTGGTCGTGCCGGTCCGCCTGGATCTCGCGGCCGCGGACGTCGCCTCGCTGCTGCCGCCGATCTTCGCCGCACTGGCGCCGGCACGGCGCGCCATCGCGCGGGTCGCAGCCGAGCCCACAGCCGAACTCGCCGGCCTCTCGCCCGCGAAACGTCGTGCGAAGATCCTCGAGCTCGTCCGCATACACACCGCAGCGGTACTCGGGCATCCCGGCCCGGCCGCGATCGCAGCGGACCGGCCGTTCCAGGAGTTGGGTGTCGACTCGCTCGCGGCGGTAGAGCTTCGCAACCGACTGAGAGCGGTGACCGGCGTCGATATCGCGGCTACGGTCGTTTTCGACTACCCGACGCCCGCGGCGATCGGTGCATATCTCGCGGCTGAATTCGCCGGGCGCGACATCGATCCGGCTGTCGGCGAGGACGAACGGATCCGCGCGGCGATCGGCGCTATCCCGCTCGAGCAGCTGCGCCAGGCCGGGTTGCTCGACCGGCTGCTCGAACTGGCCGGAGGCGGGTCGGCACCCGGCGCGGTGGACGGCAGTCGAGCCGAGCAGATCCGAGACATGGACGAGGAGAGCTTGATTCGCATGGTCCTCGGCGATTCGGACGACCCGGCATGAGCGGCGCGGCGGGTAGGTGGCAGCGGAGCGTAGCCATACAGCGCCCCGCTCACGTCGATATGGGCGCAGCCATGCGTGGTCAGGTGCGCAGCCACGCGCATGCCGGAATGGACACAACGTGAGCGGCTCGGATACCCGACTGGTAGCGGCGCTACGGCGCTCGGTCCTGGAAAACGACGAACTGCGGGCAACGAATCAGCGGTTGACGGCCGCACTCGCCGAGCCCATCGCGATCGTCGGAGCCGCCTGCCGCCTGCCCGGTGGCGTGGCGTCACGAGATCAGTTGTGGGACCTGGTCGCCGACCGCCGCGACACGATCGGCGAGTTCCCGATCGACCGCGGCTGGGACCCCAACCTCTACGACCCCGACCCGGAAGCGGTCGGCCGGTCCTATGTGTGCGAGGGCGGGTTCCTCTACGACGCAGGCGATTTCGATGCCGGATTCTTCGGCATCGGTCCACGGGAAGCCCGCGCCACCGACCCGCAGCAGCGGTTGTTACTCGAGGTCTCGTGGGAGGCGCTCGAGGATGCGCGACTCGATCCGAACTCGTTGCGGGACAGCGACACCGGTGTGTTCGTGGGGGCGATGTACCACGATTACGGGCAGATGAACCAACTCGGCTCGATCGTCTCCGGCCGAATCGCCTACTCGTTCGGCCTGACCGGTCCGGCGGTCACCATCGATACCGCATGCTCCTCCTCGCTGGTGGCGCTGCATCAGGCGGTAGCGGCGTTGCGGGCAGGTGAGTGCGGTCTCGCCCTGGTCGGCGGTGTGTCGGTGATGGCGACGCCGGGTGTCTTCGTCGAGATGTCGCGGCAGCGCGGGCTATCGCGGGACGGGCGCTGCAAGTCCTACGCCGCCGCTGCCGAGGGTGTCGGCTGGTCCGAGGGTGCGGCAATGCTCGTCGTCGAACGGCTTTCGAGTGCCCGGCGCAACGGCAGGCGCATCCTGGCCGTCGTCCGGGGATCCGCGGTGAATCAGGACGGCACCAGCAACGGGCTGACGGCACCGAACGGACCAGCGCAGGAACGGGTTATCCAGGCCGCGCTGGCCAACGCCGGGCTGGGCATCGAGGATGTCGACGTCGTCGAGGGTCACGGCACCGGAACCACGCTCGGGGACCCGATCGAGGCGCGAGCGCTCGTCGCGACGTACGGCAGGAAGCGGGATCGGCCGCTCTGGCTGGGCTCGATCAAGTCCAATATCGGTCACACGCAAGCGGCGGCGGGTGTCACCGGCGTGATCAAGATGGCAATGGCGATGCGGCACCAGACAATGCCTTCGACGCTGCACGTCGATGCGCCGAGCCCGCACGTGGACTGGTCCGCCGGCACGGTGCGCCTGCTCACCGAACCACAGCCGTGGCCGTCGGGGGAGCGGCCGCGGCGGGCCGCGGTGTCGTCGTTCGGCATCAGCGGTACGAATGCCCACGTGATCCTGGAAGAGCCGCCGGCGGAGCCGGTCGCGGCCGGCGACATGCCCGCACCGCCGGTCGTGCCGTGGGTGATCTCCGGGAAGACCGCGGAAGCGGTCACCGCGCAGGCGGACCGGATCCGCGACTGGGTCGTGGCCACACCAGAGGCCGCTGCGGCCGATGTCGGCGTGTCCCTCGCGGACCGTGCCCGGCTCGAGCACCGGACCGTGGTGCTCGGCACCGACCGCACGGACTTGCTTGCTGCCCTCGCTCATCCGATCGTGAGCCAGGCGATGTCGGGGAAGACCGCGTTCGCCTTTCCGGGCCAGGGCTCGCAGCGAGTGGCGATGGGACGCAGGCTGCACGCTGCGTTCCCGGTGTTCCGCACTGCCTTCGACGACGCTGTGGCTGCTGTCGAGCAGCACCTGTCCGCCGAGTTGCGGCCCGTGCTATGGGGTGTCGACGAGCAGGCGCTGACGCGGACGATGTTCGCGCAGAGCGGCTTGTTCGCGGTCGAGGTAGCACTCGCCGCGCTGCTCGAATCGTGGGGTGTGCGGCCGGATCTCGTGCTCGGTCACTCGGTCGGTGAGGTCGTCGCCGCGCACGTCGCCGGGGTCCTCACGCTGGACGGCGCCGCGAAGGTCGTGGCGGCGCGTGGCACGCTGATGCAGGCTCTGCCCACAGGCGGCGCGATGCTCGCCGTCGCGGCGACCGCGGGCGACGTGCTGCCGCTCCTACCGGACGGTGTCGAGATCGCCGCGGTGAACGGACCAGCCGCCGTGGTCCTCTCGGGTGATGCCGACCAATTGGCCACGGCGGCAGCGGAATTCGCCCGCCGCGACTGGAAGACCACCACACTCTCGGTCTCGCACGCTTTTCACTCGGCGGCAATGGATTCGATCCTCGACGAGTTCACCGCAACCGTCGCGGACATCACCGTCGGCCCCCAACAGTTGCCGGTCGTTTCGAACCTGACCGGCGAGTTCGCACCCGAGGATTTCGGTAGCCCGCAGTACTGGCGGCGGCATCTGCGGCAACCGGTACTGTTCGCCGATGGTGTCGCCACCGCGGCCGCCGACGGCGCGGTGCGGTTCGTCGAAGTGGGCCCTGGCGCTGCGTTGACCGCGATGATCGCCGCTGTCGACGCTGCGGTCGTATCGGTGCCGCTGCTGCGCGGTGCCGGCGACGAGGTCGAATCATTGGTCGCGGGGCTCGGCCGCCTTGACGTCGCCGGCGGTACCGTGGACTGGACCAGCTACTTCGCCGGTACGAACGCGCGCCGCGTCGACCTGCCGTTGTATCCATTCCAGCGAGAACGCTTCTGGGCGGTGAGCACGGGCCGCGACATGACGGGTGCCGGTCTGGATTCCTCCGGGCACCCGTTGGTCGCCGCGGTGGTGGCCTCGCCTGCCTCCGGTGGCGTCGTGCTGACCGGCCGGCTGTCGCTGCAATCGCAGCCGTGGCTGGCCGGCCACCGCATCTTCGGCCGCGCCTTGCTGCCCGGTGCGGGATTCGCCGAACTGCTGATGCGCGCCGGCGACGAAGTCGACTGTTCCGTCGTACAGGACATGACGATTCGGGCACCGCTGCCGATTCCGGAGACCGGCGGCGTTGCTGTGCAGGTCGTCGTCGACGGCGCGGACACCGACGGTCGCCGCGCGATCGCGGTCTACTCGCGACGCGACCATGCACCGGACTGGGCGCTGCATGCCGAAGGTACGCTGGTGAAGTCGACGGCGTCGTCTGCGCCACAACCGTCCGCCTGGCCGCCGGACGGGGCGAGGGAGGCGAATTCGGCGGCAGCACACTCGGTGCCACCGTCGTCTGCCTGGCCGCCGGACAGGGCGACGGCGCTCGATGTCACGGCCGGTTACGAGCACCTCGCCGAGCGCGGGTACGGCTATGGCCCCGCCTTCCGCGGGGTGCAACGGCTGTGGCGACTCGGCGACGAGATCTTTGCCGAGGCCGTCCTCCCGTCCGCTGCGGGCGATCCCGAAGGGTTCGGCATCCATCCCGCACTGCTGGACGCCGTACTGCACGCAGGTTTGCTCGCATTGCGAAGCGAGGCCACCGCGCTGCCGTTCGCCTGGCAGGACGTTGCCCTGCACGCGGTCAGAGCGAGCACTGTCCGGGTTCGTATCAGCCCGACCGGTGATGCGGGCATCTCGGTCCTCGTTACCGATGAAGCCGGACGCCCGGTGTTTTCCGCGCGCCGGATCGTTGCGCGGCCGATCTCGCTGGACCAGCTGAACAGCCGAGCACAGGAACGGGATTCGCTGTTCCGAATCGAATGGCGTCCGGTCGATCCGGGTGTCGACGCGGGCGCGGCGTGGCAGCCGTGGGAGGAGGCCGCGGCATCCGACCCGGTCGCGCCGGTGGTCGTCGTTCGTTGTGCAGGCGGATCAGCCACCGTGCCTGCGCAGGTCCGCGCGACGGCAGGGCGGATGCTCACCATCCTGCAAGCGTTCCTGAGCGAGGGCCGGTTCGCCGACAGCCACTTGGTGGTGCTGACCCACGGCGCAGTGGCGCTGCCCGGCGAGGACATCGCGGATCTCGCCGCCGCGGCGGCCTGGGGCTTGGTCCGCGCGGCGCAGGCCGAGCAACCCGGCCGGATCATGCTCGCCGACGTCGAAATCGACGCGCCGATCGATGCGCTGGTCGCCACGGACGAACCCGAAATCGTCATCCGCGCGGGGCGATACTTCGTGCCTCGGCTCGTCCCGGTCGACAACTCGGAAACAGCGGGTCCGGAACATGCGGCGGGCCACGTGCCCGTCGCGGGTGGGACCGACGCGCTCGGGAGACAGGTCGCCGAGCGCGAAGTGCGGGCGGTCGGCAGCGAGGAAACGGCGGGTTCTGGTCATGTGGTGGGCACCGTGTCGGTCACCGTTGGCGCTGGTGTGCTCGGGGTGGAGGTCGCCGAGCGTGTGGTGCGGGCGGTCGGTACCGAGGAAGCGGCGGGTTCGGGACGTGCGGCGGGCACTGTTTCGGTCGCCGACGGGTTCGGGGCGCAGGTCGCCGAGGGCGTCGTGCGGGCGGTCGGCAGCGAGGAAACAGCGGGTTCGGGACTCGCGGCGGGCACCGTGCTGGTCACCGGCGGTACGGGCGCGCTGGGCGCACAGGTCGCCGAGCACCTGGTACGGGTACACGGTGCGCGGCACCTGTTGCTCGTCGGCCGTCGTGGCGCCGCAGCCGATGGTGCCGACGAACTGCTGGACCGTTTGCGCGAGCTCGGCGCCGATGCGGATATCGCCGCGTGTGACGCCGCCGATCGAGATGCCTTGCGCGCGTTGCTTTCCGGCATGCCGGCGACGCGACCCTTGGTCGGCGTGGTGCACGCGGCGGGTGTGCTCGACGACGGAGTCCTCGGCTCGCTCACCGACGAGCGACTGGACACCGTGTTCGCGGCGAAAGTCGACGGCGCCTGGCACCTGCACGAGCTGACCGAGGACGCGAGGCTCGAGCTGTTCGTGCTGTTCTCATCGGTCGGCGGGCTGATTCTGCCGACCGGTCAGGGTGGCTACGCGGCGGCCAACGTATTCCTCGACGCCCTCGCCGCGCATCGGCGGGCCGCGGGCCTGCCCGCGACTTCGCTGGCGTGGGGTCCGTGGGAGGACACACGAATGGGTTTGGCGCTCACCGGCTTACAGCTGCAGCGCATCCGCCGCAGCGGCGTGCTGCCGCTCGCGCCCGAGACCGCGATGCGGCTGTTCGACGCGGCGGCCACCGGACCCGACGCGGTGGTAATGCCCGCGCACATCGATCGCTCGGCGCTGCGCCGCAGCACCGCGGAACTGCCCGCACTGCTTCGCGGTCTGGTGCCCGCCGGCCGACGGCGGGCCGAATCCGACGACGCGCCCGCTGCCGTGCGGGCGAAACTGGCTGCGGTGCCGAGCGGTGAGCGCCGCGACCACCTGATCGAGCTGATGCGCCGAATGGTCGCCGACGTACTCGGGCACGGCTCAGCATCGGACATCGATCCCGAAACCGCCTTCAGCGAGCTGGGTTTCGACTCGCTGGCCGCTATCGAGCTGAGGAACAAACTCAGGGCCGCCACCGGTCTCAATGCCGGCGTCGCGGTGGTGTTCGACTACCCGACGGTCACCAAACTGTCCGGGTGGCTGGCGCAGAGCCTGGGATTCGGCGACGAGCGACAGGACGACCGCGCGACCGACGCCGATATCCGCAAGCGGCTGGCCACGATTCCCATCGCGACGCTGCGCAGCAGCGGCATGCTCGACGCGTTGCTACGGCTGGCGACACCGGGCGAACCGGTGGAACCCGAGACCGGCGACGAGCCGTCGATCGATGAGATGGATTCCGACGAGCTGATCCGCCATATCCTCACCTCGCAGCAACGACCGGACCGGGAGCAATCATGACCGCGACCGACGAATTGCTGAACGCGCTGCGCGTCGCCGCGAAGGAGAACGCGTATCTGCAGAAGGAGATCGCGGCGCTGCGCCGACGCGACGCCGAACCGATCGCGATTGTCGGCATCGGCTGCCGCTACCCCGGCGGCGTGGATTCACGCGCGACGCTATGGGAGCTGGTCGCAGCGAAGCGTGACGTCGTGGACGCGTTCCCGCGAGACCGCGGCTGGGGTCCGGACCTGTACGACCCGGCCGGCGGCCCCGGGCGGTCGTCTACTCGGTCGGGCGGGTTCCTTTACGACGCGGGTGATTTCGATGCCGGATTCTTCGGGATCGGGCCGCGCGAAGCCGAGGCGATGGACCCGCAACAACGTGTCGTGCTCGAAGTGGCGTGGGCGGCGCTCGAGGATGCGGGGATCGATCCGGTGTCGTTGCGGGGCAGCGATACCGGGGTGTTCACCGGCGTCATGCACCATGACTATGCCGGTGTCGGTGGCGCCGGATCGCTCGTATCGGGCCGGCTCGCCTACGTTCTGGGGCTCGAAGGACCGGCGGTGTCGGTGGATACGGCGTGCTCGTCGTCATTGGTCGCGATCCATCAAGCGTGTGTGGCCCTGCGGCGGGGTGAGTGCGGGACCGCGCTGGCCGGCGGTGTGACGATCATGGCCACACCGTGGCTGTTCGTCGAATTCACCAGGCAGCGAGCGCTTTCCACGGATGGCCGGTGCAAGTCGTTTGCCGAGGCCGCTGACGGGGTGGGGTGGGCCGAGGGTGCGGGTTTGCTTGTGCTGGAGCGTCTTTCGGATGCCCGGTCTCGTGGTCACCGGGTTCTCGGTGTGGTTCGTGGTAGTGCGGTGAATCAGGATGGTGCGTCGAATGGTTTGACGGCGCCGAATGGTCCGTCGCAGGAGCGGGTGATTCGGGCGGCGCTCGAGAATGCGGGGTTGTCGGCCTCGGATGTGGATTTGATCGAGGGGCATGGGACGGGTACGACGCTGGGTGATCCGATCGAGGCTCAGGCGTTGTTGGCCACCTATGGTCAGGGGCGTAGTGAGCCGGTGTGGTTGGGTTCGATCAAGTCGAATATGGGGCACACCCAGGCCGCTGCGGGGGTCGCCGGGGTGATCAAGGTGGTCGAGGCGATGCGGCACGAGATGATGCCTGCGACGTTGCATGTGGACGCGCCGAGTTCGCACGTGGATTGGAATTCCGGCGGTGTGGCGTTGTTGGGTGAGGCTCGGTCGTGGGAGTCGGTGGGGCGGCCACGGCGGGCGGGGGTGTCGTCGTTCGGGATCAGCGGGACGAATGCGCATGTGATCGTGGAGGAAGCTCCGGCTGGGTCGGGGCCGCAGGTGGGGATCGAATCGCCGGGGACCGAGATGGCGCCGTCGGAGGTGGGGGCCGAATCGGCGCCGCTCGCTGCGGCGGGGGTGGTGGTGCCGTGGCTGATTTCCGGTCGATCGGCCGAAGCTGTTGTGGCACAGGCGAACCGGCTGTCGGCGCTGGGTGAGGTGCCGGCGTTGGACGTGGGCTTTTCGTTGGCGGCGACGCGGGCTCATTTGCCGTGGCGGGCGGCGGTTTTGGATCGCCTCGAGTTGGCTGATGTGGTGCCGGTGCGAGTGACCGGGGGTAAGACGGTTTTCGTGTTCCCGGGGCAGGGCGCGCAGTACGTGGGGATGGGCCGTGAGTTGTTCGAGGCGTTCCCGGTGTTCGCTGGCGCGGTGTGCGAGATCTGTGATCCGGGATGGCTTTTCGCGTCCGGTACCGATTTGGATCGTACGGATAATACGCAGTTGGGTGTGTTCGCGTTCGAGGTTGCGTTGGTTCGGTTGCTCGAGTCGTGGGGTGTGAGGCCGGATTTGGTGATCGGGCATTCGGTTGGTGAGATCACTGCTGCGCATGTGGCTGGGGTGTTGTCGCTCGCGGACGCGGTGCGTCTTGTCCGAGCCCGGGGAACGCTGATGGCTGCGCTACCGGCCGGTGGGGCGATGCTGGCAGTCGAGATCGATGAGGTGGACGATCTGCCGGACGGTGTGTCGGTGGCCGCGATCAATGCGCCGGGTTCGGTGGTGGTGTCGGGCCCGGAGGCGGGGATCGCCGAACTCGAGGCACGGTGGGCGAATCGCCGCACCCGTCGGATGACGGTGAGTCACGCGTTCCATTCAGTGTTGATGGAACCGATGCTCGACGAATTCGGCCGTGTGGTCGCGGATTTGACGCTACAGCCACCGCAGATCCCGATCGCAGCCAACCTGACCGGCGCGTTCGAGCCGGAGCTGCTGTGTGACCCACGGTACTGGGTGCGGCAGGTGCGCGAGCCGGTCCGGTTCGCCGACGGCATCACCACATTGCGGCAGGCGGGCGGCACCCGATTCCTCGAAATCGGACCCGACGCCGTTCTGGCCGGATTGATCGATGTGCCCGCGGTGATCGCGACCCAGCGCCGCGGCCGCCAGGAGGTCGAAACCCTCGTTCGTGCGGTTGCCGAAGCACACTGCGCCGGTGTCGATGTCGACTGGTCGCGGTTCTATGCGGGGACTGGTGCCCGGCGAGTGGACCTGCCGACGTATGCGTTTCAGCGGCAACGCTTCTGGTTGTCGCCGTCGGCACCGGTCGGGGACGTGGGGGGGCTCGGGCTGGAACGTGTCGATCATCCGTTGCTGTCGGCGGTGGTGTCGGTGGCCGGGTCCGGTGAGCGCGTCGTCACCGGTCGGTTGTCCGTGGCGTCGCAGCCTTGGCTGGCTGACCATGTCGTATTCGGTTCGGTGTTGCTGCCGGGTACTGGGCTGGTCGAGTTGGTTTCGGCGGCTGGTCGGTTGGTGGACTGTCCACGCATCGAGGAACTGGTGCTCGAATCACCGCTGGTCTTCGACACCGGGGTAATGGTGGCCGTCCAGATCAATATCACCGCACCGGACGAGCGTGGCCGCTGCGCGGTGGTGGTCTTCTCGGGGCCCGATATCGACGGTGAACCGGCATCCTGGACCCGCCACGCCGCCGGTACCGTCGCACCTGACGTGGGCATGTCTTTGCCGGAAGCGGATTGGCCTCCGTCCGATGCGATGCCTGTGCCGGTGGCGGATCTTTATGCCGACCTGGCCGACCTGGGGTACGACTACGGTCCCGCGTTCCACGGTGTGCGCGCCGCGTGGCAATGCGGCGACAATATCTACGTCGAGGTCGAGGCGCCATCGGCAGGGCTCGAAACGGGGGGCTGGGTTCATCCGGCGCTGCTCGATGCGGCATTCCACGTCGCGATCGCCGCTGCCGACGATCTGCTCGAACCGGGAAAGGTGTTGCTGCCGTTCGCATTCCAGGGCATATCGATTGTCCGCACCGGCGGTTCGCGTTTGCGGGTGCGGCTGCGGCGCGACGGCGATCGGCTGGCGGCCGCAGTGGCCGACGGTGTCGGGCAGCCGCTGGCAACGATCGAATCGGCGATTGTGGCCGCGGTGTCGCGGAAACAGTTGGCGGCGTACGGCAATCAAGACGCGCTGTTCGCCGTTGAATGGACTCCGGTCCCGGCCGCGGCCGCACTGTCGGGACCGGTGTGGGGTATCGGCGCTCCGTCCCCGGATCTCGGCGCGGAGGTGCGGTGGTTCGCGGACGTCGCGAGCGTGGCCGTTGCGGTGCCGGACGCATCGCCTCCCGTTGCGGTCGTGCTGCCGTGCCGCAAGGGCTTCGGTGCGGGTGTGGCACGCGACATCGTGGTGGCCACGGCACAGCTGTTACAGGAGTGGATGCGGCATCCGAGCCTCGCGTCGATCCCGTTGGTGGTCGTCACCGAGGGCGCGGTCGTGACCGGTGCCGACGACACTCTGCCGAGTATCGCCCAGGCCGCGGCCTGGGGTTTGTTGCGCAGCGCGCAACTGGAGTATCCAGGCCGGTTCGTCATCGTCGACGGTGCCGGGGTCGAGAACGTTTGGCCGATCGCGGTATCGGGCGTGGAATCGCAACTGGCGGTACGGAACGGACGAGTCCTGGCGCCGCGCCTGCTGCCGGCCGAAATCCAGCCGGACGCGAGCGCGAAATGGAACACCAGGGGCACCGTATTGATCACGGGCGGAGGCGGTGCGCTCGGCCTCGCGGTCGCACGTCACCTGGTGCTCGAGCACGGCATGCGGCACCTGGTGCTGGCGAGCAGGCGCGGCGAGGCACCGGACAGCGCCGGACAGCTGATGGCCGAACTGGCCGAGTATGGAGCACAGATCCAGTGGGCGGCCTGCGATGTGACGGACCGGTCGTCGATCGCGCGGACCCTGGCGAATGTCGATGCGGCACATCCGGTGACGGCTGTCGTACATGCCGCGGGGGTCCTCGACGACGGGGTGATCGCGACGCTCACGCCCGACCGAATCGAGAAGGTCCTGGCCCCGAAGATCGCGGGCGCCTGGCATCTGCATGAACTGACGCTTGATCTCGAGCTGGCCGGGTTCGTGCTGTTCTCGTCGGTGGCGGGCACCGTCGGCGCGCCCGGACAGGCGAATTACGCCGCGGCGAACTCATTTCTGGATGCCCTCGCCGAACACCGGCGGGCCCAAGGGCTCCCGGGACTTTCGATCGCATGGGGACTGTGGGACCTGACCGAGGGGATGGCCGGCAGCCTCGACGGGACCGGCCGGGAACGGCTGCGCCGAGGTGGTCTGGCCGCGATGACGCCGTCGGAGGCCATGGCGCTCTGGGATGCGACGATGACGGGCGGACGTGCGGCGATCGTGGCGGCACGATTCGATCGGCCCGGCATGCAAGCCCAGGCGGCGGCGATGGGGTTGGTGCCGCCGATGCTGCGCGGACTGGTCCGTGCGCCCGCGGCGCCGAGGCTCGACGGCGCCCGAACCGCGCAAGCTGCGGCGCAGCTGGCCGAACGGCTCTCCGGATTGTCCGGCGATGAGCGACAACGCCTGCTGTCGGATCTGGTGTGCACGCATGTGGCGGCGGTGCTCGGCCATCCTGGGCCTGCGGCAGTCGATCCTGAATTGTCCTTCCAGGAACTCGGATTCGACTCGCTGGCCGCGGTCGAGTTGCGCAATCGAGTGGCCCATGCGTCCGGCATCACCCTGCCCGCGACCGTCGCGTTCGATTACCCGACCCCGACCGACCTCACCGCTCACCTCGTAGCGGAACTGTCGACCGGCCATCCGGAGCAGTCGTTCGAGCATGCGCTCGAAGCGCTTGCCGCACGGCTCGACACCGTACCCATGACCATCGACGACCGGCGGCGGGCCGGGAAACGCCTGCGCCGTTTGCTCGCCGATATCGAGAACGGAGGATCCGGACCGACCGGTGACCCTGACGACGACATTCGAAGCGCGACCGAGGACGAGCTGTTCGAACTGCTCGACGGTGAACTCGGCTAGCGCCGCCCCGAGAAGGAAACCATGGACAACGACAAGCACATCGACTACCTGAAGCGCTCCGCGCTGGAATTGCGCAATCTGCGGCGCCGGCTCCAGGAGGTCGAGCAGCAGGGCCGCGAGCCGGTGGCGATCGTGGGTGTGGGTTGCCGTTTCCCGGGCGGCATCGAGTCGCGGGAAGCGTTGTGGGAGTTGGTGGCCGAAGGTCGCGACGTCATCGGTGAGTTGCCGCGCGATCGAGGCTGGGATGCCGAGGGACTGTTCGACCCGGATCCCGAGGTGCGCGGCAAGTCCTATGCCCGGTCCGGTGGGTTCCTTTACGACGCAGGTGATTTCGATGCCGGATTTTTCGGGATCGGGCCGCGCGAGGCGTTGGCGATGGACCCGCAGCAACGGTTGCTGCTGGAAGTCGCCTGGGAGGCACTCGAGGACGCCCGCATCGATCCGATGTCGTTGCGCGGCAGCGACACCGGTGTGTTCGCCGGAGTCATGTACCACGACTACCTGTTCGCCGCCGCGACGAGCGACCGCGGCGCCGAGCTGGAGGGCTACCTGAGTGCGGGTGGCGGGGGCAGTGTGGTGTCGGGGCGCATCGCCTATGTCCTCGGGTTGGTCGGACCGGCGATCTCGGTGGACACGGCGTGTTCGTCCTCGCTGGTGACCTTGCACCAGGCCTGTACAGCCTTGCGCATGGGGGAGTGTGGTCTGGCATTGGCTGGTGGCGTTACCGTGCTCGCTACACCCGCGATGTTCCTGGAGTTTTCGCGTCAGCGTGGTCTGGCGCCGGATGGTCGCTGTAAGTCGTTCGCGGACGCTGCCGACGGTGTGTCCTGGGGTGAAGGTGTCGGCATGTTGGTGCTCGAGCGGTTGTCGGATGCTCGTGCTGAGGGGCATCGGGTTCTCGGTGTGGTTCGTGGTAGTGCGGTGAATCAGGATGGTGCGTCGAATGGTTTGACGGCGCCGAATGGTCCGTCGCAGGAGCGGGTGATTCGGGCGGCGCTCGAGAATGCGGGGTTGTCGGCCTCGGATGTGGATTTGATCGAGGGGCATGGGACGGGTACGACGCTGGGTGATCCGATCGAGGCTCAGGCGTTGTTGGCCACCTATGGTCAGGGTCGAGGTGAGCCGGTGTGGTTGGGTTCGATCAAGTCGAATATGGGGCACACTCAGGCGGCGGCGGGGGTTGCCGGGGTGATCAAGGTGGTCGAGGCGATGCGGCACGAGATGATGCCTGCGACGTTGCATGTGGACGCGCCGAGTTCGCAGGTGGATTGGTCGGCCGGGGCCGTGCGGTTGTTGACCGAGGCACGAGCGTGGAAGTCCGCGGAGCCTCGGCGTGCCGCGGTGTCGTCGTTCGGGATCAGCGGGACGAATGCGCATGTGATCGTGGAGGAAGCTCCGGCCGACTCGGGGCCGCAGGTGGGGGCCGAATCGTGGGGGCCGGAAGCGGGGACCGAGCGGGCGCCGCTGATCGGGGCCGGGTTGGCGCCATCGGCGGTGGGGACCGAATCGCCACAGGGTGGGGCCGTGCCGTGGCTGATTTCCGGACGGTCCGCCGATGCTGTTGTGGCACAGGCGGACCGGCTGTCGGCGTTGGGGGAGATGTCCGTGTTGGATGTGGGCTTTTCGTTGGCGACGACACGGGCGCATCTGCCGTGGCGGGCGGCGGTTTTGGATCGGTCCGAATTGGCTGACGTCGTGCCGGTGCGTGTGACCGGCGGCAAGACCGTGTTCGTGTTCCCGGGGCAAGGTGCGCAGTATGCCGGGATGGGACGCGAACTGTACGAGGCGTTCCCGGTTTTCGCGGAATCAGTTCGTCAGGTTTGTGATCC
>NZ_JBFAWD010000035.1:0-83731 GCF_040680135.1 Nocardia sp. NPDC052112
GTAGCGAGGTGGGGGCCGCGTGAGTGAGCGTAGTGAGCGAACCATTAACAGAGCCGGGTGGCCCGGTCATGCCGGAGCCGAGCGTAGCGAGGTGGGGGCCGCGTGAGTGAGCGTAGTGAGCGAACCATTAACAGAGCCGGGTGGCCCGGTCATGCCGGAGCCGAGCGTAGCGAGGTGGAGGCATGAACGGGCCGATTGTGATCGTCGGAGCTGGTCTGGCCGGCTTGCGCACGGCGGAAGAGCTGCGCCGCGCCGGATACGAGGGTGAATTGATCCTCGTCGGCGAGGAGTCGCGGCTGCCCTACGATCGCCCGCCGCTGTCCAAGCAGTTCGTGCGCGGCGAAACCGATGACACCACCTTGCGCCCGGCCGAATTCTTCGACGAGAAGCAGATCGACCTGCGGCTGAGTACCGAGGCGGTCGGCGTCGACACCGGCGCGCGCCAGGTGCGCCTGGCCGATGGCGGCATGCTCGACTACGACCAGCTGATCATCGCGACGGGCCTGCGGCCGCGCCGCCTGCCAGGGCTGCCCGATCTGGGAGGGGTGCACGTGCTGCGCGGCTATGCCGACGCCGCCGCGCTGCGCGACGAATTGGCCGGTGCGGGGACGGCGCTGGTGGTCGGAGCCGGATTCATCGGTTGCGAGCTCGCGGCAAGTTTCCGGGCCGGTGGTGTCCAGGTCGTGCTCATCGAACCGCAGCCGACGCCGCTGGCCTCCGTGCTGGGTGCCGAGATCGGTGCGCTGGTCGCTCGCATGCATCGGGACGAGGGCGTCGATCTGCGCTGTGAAACCGGCCTGGACACCTTCCTCTCCGATAACGATCACGTGCGCGGGGCTCGGCTCTCCGACGGCAGCGAGGTGGCCGCCGATCTGGTTGTCATCGGGGTCGGTTCCCGGCCGGTGACCGAATGGCTCGCCGATTCCGGTATCGCACTCGCCGAGCCGTCGGCCGGTGGCGGCATACTCGCGGACGAGGTGGGGCGCACCTCGGTCGAGGGTGTGTGGGCGGTGGGCGACGTATCCGCGTGGCTGCACGAGACCGGTCAGCGCAAGCGTGTCGAGCATTGGACCAATGCCGGTGAGCAGGCGCGGCTGCTGGCGTGTGCACTGCTCGGCGCGGAACCGCCCACCGCGGCGCGGGTGCCGTACTTCTGGAGCGATCAGTACGACGTGAAGATCCAGGCGCTCGGCACCCCGAATGCGGATGACGAGATCCACGTCGTCTCCGACGACGGCCGCAAATTCCTCGCCTACTACTCGCAAAACGGCAATCTGACCGGTGTGGTGGGTGCGGGCATGACCGCTCAGGTGATGAAGGTCCGCGCGAAGATCGCCGCGGGTGCGCCGATCGCGGACCTGCTCGCGGCCGCCCAGTCGTAGCCATTAGACCCAGGTCGCTCGAAACAAGCAGCTCGGCGGCCGAATAGGGCGTGGTTGCCGGTTGTAATACGGTGGTCGGGTGATCGTCGCGCTCATCGATTCCGGGCTGGGGTTGCTGCCCACGGCCGCCTGGCTGCGCAAGCTGCGGCCCGATGTCGACCTGCTACTCCAGTTGGACCCGGATGGCGCGCCGTGGGGTCCCAAGCCCGAGCAGTGGGTGACCGACCGAGTGGTCGACGCGGCGCGTAGCTCGGTTCGGCTCGGCGCGGAAGTCCTCGTACTGCCGTGCAATACCGCCAGTGTCACCGCCCTGGACGAGGTGCGCGCCGAGGTCGGGCCGGATATTCCGGTGATCGGCACGGTTCCCGCGATCAAACCCGCCGCGGCGGTATGCAAATCGGTCGCGGTGTGGGCCACCGCGGCGACCACGGCCAGCAGATACCAGGCCGATCTGATCGACCGCTTCGGTGGCGATGCGAAGGTGGTCGGTATCGCCTGCCATGGTTTGGCTGATTCGATCGATCGCGGTGATCTGGTCGCGGCCCGTGATTCGATCGCGCGCGCGGCCGAACAGACGCCGGACGATGTCGAGGGTGTGGTGCTCGGCTGTACCCACTATCCGCTGGTCATCGATGCCATCGTGGCCGCGCTGCCGGACGGGGTGCGACTGTTCGACAGTGCGCAAGCCGTTGCGGCGCAGACGATTCGGCGTATGGCGGCACTCGACCGGCCGACCACCGGAAACGGTGAGGTGCGGGTGCGCAACAGCGGTCGGCCGGGTGAATTGCCCGCCAGTGCGGCGGCATTCGAGTCGGGTCGGATTCTGGGAGCTCGGGGGTAGGACCGGCGATTCGCGTCGGTCGCCCCGTTGCTCGACCGTGTTGAATGACCTTGGTCTGCTCGACGATCGGAGGTTCACCGATGGCTACAGCCCTACCGACCGCCGCCGAGGTCCATGCGGCGCTGGCCGAGGTCGCGGACCCGGCCGATGCGATCCATCTGCAGCGGTTCTTCAAGACCGGGCCCGGTGAGTACGGGGAGGGCGACGTCTTTCTCGGTGTGCGCGTGCCCATCACGAGATCGATCGCGAAACGCTTTGCGGCACTTCCGCTCGACGAGATCGACGCACTACTGGACAGCGCCGTGCACGAGGACCGGCTGGCCGCGCTGATCATCCTCAATGCGAGTTTCGCCACGGCGACCAAACCGCGCACGCTCGATATCGATGCGCAGGCGGCGATGGTCGAGCTCTACCTTGCCGCGGTGCGCCGAGGCCGGGTGAACAACTGGGATCTGGTCGACGTATCCGCCGAAAACATCATCGGCCCTTGGCTACTCGACCGACCCCGCGACCTGATTTTCGAACTCGCCCGCGCGGACTCGCTCTGGGAGCGCCGGGTGGCATTGCTGACAACCTTCGCGTTCATCAAGGCGGGGGATGCCACGACCACCTTCGAAGTCTGCGAACGCCTCCTCGACGACCGCCGCGATCTGATCCAGAAGGCGCACGGCTGGATGCTGCGCGAGGTGGGCAAGCGCATCGATGAGCGACTGCTCACCGGCTTCCTCGACAAGTACGCGGCGCGCATGGGCCGCACCGCACTGAGTTACGCGACCGAGCGGCTCGATCCCGCTTTACGCGTCCACTACCGCGAGCTGTAAAGGGTGGGTGTGGGGCTTGGCCCCACCGGAGCTCAGAATTGGATGCGCAGGTGATCGGTGACCGGATGCGCCTGGCAGCCGAGGATATAGCCGTTCTCGATATCCTCGGGATCGAGGATTTCGGCATTGTCCATTTCGACCTTGCCCTCGAGTACCGTGCACGCACAGGATCCGCATTCGCCCTCCTGGCAGGAGTACGGCACATCCAGCCCCTTCGACAGCATGATGTCGACCAGGGTTTGCTTGCGCGGCCACTTCAGCTCGTGCACCGTGCCGTCGAGTTCGACCTCGACGGTGGCCGCATCGGCCGCCTCCTCCTCGGTCACCTCGACCGGCGCCTGATCCGCGAACGGATCTCCCGCAAGGGAATTGAACACCTCGGCGTGGGTGCGTGCGCGCGGCACCTCGAGCTGGGCGAGCGCGTCGTGCACCCGGTCCATAAACGGCTTGGGCCCGCACATGAAGGCGTGGTAGCTCGTGTACGGCGCGACCAGGGTGGCCAAACCGTCGACGGTCGGCAGTCCCTGCAGATACTCCAGCCAGTGGATCACGGTGAACCGCTGCGGATGCTTCTCGGCCAATTCGCGCAGCTCGCCCGCGAAGATCACCGACTCGGGATCGCGATTGGCGTACACCAATACGATTCGGCCGGAACCACGTGCCAGCGCCGACTTCAGGATGGACATCACCGGGGTGATGCCGCTGCCCGCGCCGAACAGCAGCAGATCGTCATCGAGATCCTTCGGCGTGAAAACGCCCGAGGGCGGCAGCACTTCGAGCGCGTCGCCCGCTTTGACGTTGTCGCACAGCCAGTTCGATCCGTAGCCGCCCGCGGTGCGCTTGACGGTCACCTTGGGCTTGTCGTCGGTGTACGGCGAGCTGGCCAGCGAATAGCACCGGGCCACCGAACCGGTCAGCTCGCTCGGGATGCGCAGGGTGAGGAACTGGCCCGGCTGATAGCTGAAACGTTCGCGCGACTCGTCGGGGACGTCGAAGACCAGCGAACAGGTGTCCGACGTCTCGGTGATGACCGCGGCGACCCGCAGCACGACCGAACGCGAACCGTGTGGAACCTCGACCGTGGTCATCTCGTCCTCTCGAACCGCAACAAAACTAGAACGTGTTTCAGTTTCATCGTACGTCGGGATCGGGCTGACGGACAAGCTGGGCCTCCAGCCCCGCGATCAGCACCTCCATGCCGAAGTCGTAGGCGTACTTTCCGCGCAGGTCGGGCATGTATCGGGTGGCCCGCGCCACCGCCTCGGGCAGTGCGACATCCGACAGCGGCTGCGGTTCCCTCGGGTTCACCCGGCGGCGGCCGAATAGGTAGGTGTGAATCGTCGCGTACCCGGCGAGCACATTGCGGTCGTTGAAGCCGGCCTCGAACAGGATTTCCATGATCGCGGCGATCAGGTCGAGCTGTTTTCCCAGCATTTGTTCGATCAGCACATCGCCGAGTCCGGGATGTTTGCGCAGTTTCTCATCGATCTGGTCGATCAGATCGCGCAGCCGGTGCTGCCACGGCCCAGAATCGGCCGGCGGTTTGCGAACGCCGGTCAGCGCCGCGGTGGCGACGAGGTCGAGCAGCTCACGCTTATCCGCGACGTAGTAATACGGCGCCATCGGGGAAACGCCGAGCTCGCGGGAGAGTCGTCGCATAGACAACTTCTCCACGCCGTCCTCGCGTACCACCCGTAACGCGGCCTCGACGATCTCGGACTCCGACAGTGTCCGATTTGCGGTGCTCCCAGGGCCTCCCTGGTTACGCATGCTGCCGCCTCCGGCCCTCGAGTTCGCGCCGCGGGGTCCGACTCGCGGTGCTCCCGGGCCCTCCGTGGTTACGCAAACTTCTGCCTCCGGGGCTCGAGCTCGCACCGCGGGGTATTTCCGCCCCCGCTCGTCTGCATTTGTCCGACTCCCATGCCACCTCTACCGCTGTCGGGTCGAATTGCCGCCCGTCATGTCCTGTTCAGCTGCTTGCCACCCGCAGTCTAGAGCGCGCGGCTCCGCCGCGGTCGGGGTGCGTCCGTGCGTGCGCCGAGTCGGGTCCGCACATCCCCTGTTCCATTTTGTCAGCTAATGACGTTATTGTGTGATGGCGGCTACACCAGTGGTCGCGGAAGCCGGTTATATCGCGGAGGTAGGCATGCCGGAGTACGGAGCCATCGGACACACCGATACCGACAACACCGGACGGATCGGGGCGGCCGAGTCCCGGGCGGTCGAGGAAGCGCCGCTGGTCGAGGAGACCCTCATCGAAGAGGTCTCCATCGACGGCATGTGCGGCGTCTACTGACGGGCGCGGCGACCATGCTCGATCTCGATACCCGATGGGAACTGCATCCGCGGGTGGCACTGCGGCCGGAGTCCTTCGGCGCGCTGCTCTACCACTTCGGCACCCGCAAACTCTCATTTCTGAAGAGTCCGCGGATACTCGAGATCGTGCGGTCGCTGCCCGCGCATGTCTCGGCGCGTGCGGCGCTACATGCGGCGGGCGTCACGGATGACCGTGCCGGACAATATGTTCGGGCGTTGGATCAGTTGGCCGACTCCGACATGATCAGGCCGGCCGCGCCGGGCAGCGCTCCGATACCCGCCGTCGCGCCGCTGCCACCGGTCGGGCGGCCGTCTACTGCCACCGGCGGTCGACTGATCGATAAATTCGAAACCGGTTTGGCCGCACCGATCTGCCTGACGTGGGAATTGACCTACGCCTGCAATCTGTCCTGTGTGCACTGCCTGTCGTCCTCGGGGCGCCGCGATCCGCGCGAGCTGAGCACCGAGCAGTGCAAGGCGCTGATCGACGAGTTCGAGCGCATGCAGATCTTCTATGTGAATATCGGCGGCGGGGAACCCACTGTGCGCCCGGACTTCTGGGAACTGGTCGACTACGCGACCGCGCACCATGTCGGAGTGAAGTTCTCCACCAACGGAGTTCGCATCACACCGGAGGTCGCCACCCGCCTGGCCGCCAGTGACTATGTGGACGTGCAGATTTCGCTGGACGGCGCCGATGCCGAGGTCAACGACGCGGTGCGTGGACCCGGCTCCTACGCGATGGCGATCAGGGCGTTGGAGAATCTGGCAGCGGCGGGATTCGCGGACGCCAAACTGTCCGTCGTCGCGACCCGGCACAATATCGCCCAGCTCGACGAGTTCAAGGCGATCGCCGACAAGTACGGCGCCACATTGCGTTTGACCCGGTTGCGGCCGTCGGGGCGCGGTGCCGATGTGTGGGACGACCTGCATCCGCTGCCGGAACAGCAACGGGTGCTTTACGACTGGCTGGTGCGCAATGGCGAGGGCGTGCTAACCGGCGATTCGTTCTTCCATCTGTCCGCCTTCGGCGCGGCGCTGCCCGGATTGAATATGTGCGGTGCGGGCCGGGTGGTCTGCCTGGTGGATCCGGTCGGCGATGTCTATGCCTGCCCCTTCGCCATCCACGACAAGTTCCACGCCGGAAATGTGGTGGCGGACGGTGGTTTCCGCACCGTGTGGCAGGAGTCGGACCTCTTCGCCGACCTGCGCGAGCCCAGCGGCGGCGGTGCCTGCTCCGGCTGTGCCCATTACGACTCCTGCCGCGGTGGCTGCATGGCGGCGAAGTTCTTCACCGGCCTGCCCGCCGACGGACCCGATCCGGAATGCGTCCAGGGCTACGGCGAGGCAGCGCTGGCCGATGCCGGGCGGATGATCCCGCGCTCGTCGGTCGACCACTCCCGGCGCGGGGGGCCGAGCCGACCCGGATCGCGTAAGTCAGGCCCGATTCCGCTGACACTGTCGGTATCTCGGCCCGCGGCGGAACGCCTGTCGCCGGAGCGGCGACCCGCGCGAGCCTGTGACGAGAGTCCGCTGAACTGATGTGGGGCCGGTAGCCAGCCATGCGCTATCCCGTTGATCGGCGATGGCTATCGAGTGGCGAATGGATGATTGCCCTCGCGTTGCCAGCTGTCTTCGGCGAGTCGCGTGCGACCCGCCGAAGACGCGCGTCGGCGGGAGTTCCCGCGCTACGTGGGCGGATTCGTGCGGAATTCCGTCCTTTTTTCCGGACTGATGGTGCCAATGAGCGAATCTCCGCCTAGCATGCCAGGAATGCGCCATGATCGCCTGCCCGACGGATTCGGGGTGCGGATCGATCCACGGGTACGCGCATACTCCGGGGGGCGCATCCTGATCGGGGGTTCACCCGCCCGGTTGCTGCGACTTGCCCCGGAGGCCGCCGAGATGATCGGCGACGGGTACCTCGAGGTCGATGGCCCGAAGTCCGCCGTTGTTGCCAGACGGCTGCTCGACTCCGGTGTCGCCAATCCGCGCCCCCGGTTGTTGCCGTCGCTCGACGACGTGACCGTGATCGTGCCACTGCACAACAACGCCGACGGACTCGCCCGCTTGCTCGCGGCATTGCGCGGACACAATGTGATCGTCGTCGACGACGGCTCGGATCAGCCCGTCCAGATCCCGCCCAACCGCGGCACCCGCTGCCGGGTGACCGTACTGCGCCACGACCGCAGACAGGGCCCGGCGGCCGCGCGCAATGCCGGATTGCGGGCCGCGACAACTGACTTCGTCGCCTTCCTGGACTCCGATGTGGTCCCGCGCAGCGGCTGGCTCGAGGTGATGCTCGGACACTTCAGCGATCCGGAGGTCGCGCTGGTCGCGCCGCGGATCGTCGCGCTGGATCCGGAGTCGAACGCCCTCGCGCGCTATGAACACACCCGCTCCTCGCTCGATCTCGGACGGCGCGAATCGGCCGTGCAGTCGCGCGGGCTGGTCTCCTATGTGCCGAGCGCGGCGCTGCTGGTGCGCCGCAGGGCGCTGCTCGCGCAGGACGGATTCGACGAGTCGATGCAGGTGGCCGAGGACGTCGATCTGTGCTGGCGGCTGGAGCAGGCGGGCTGGCGGCTGCGGTATGAGCCGGCGGCGCATGTCGCGCACGATCATCGAATCTCGTTCCGCGCGTGGTTCGGTCGTAAGCTGTTCTACGGCACCGGGGCCGCGCCGCTCGGCGAGCGGCATGCGGGCATGGTGACGCCGCTGTCGGTGCCGTTCTGGACGGTGGTCGCGACCATGCTGTTCGCCACGCTGACGAACTGGGGACTGATCGGCGGACTCATCACCCTGGTGACCGCGCTGACCCGACTACGCCGGGTCTTCACCGGGCTGGACAACCCGACCCGGATCGCGGCGATCTATCTGGCGCGCGGCTACTTCGCGGGTATCTGGCGACTGGCCTCGGCCATGTGCCGACACTATTGGCCGGTCACCATGTTGGCGATGATTCTGTCCCGGCGGGTCCGGCGTATCGCGGTCACCATGGCAGTCGCGGACGGTCTGGCCGACTGGTTCACCCATCGTGACGCGGGTGGGCTCGACCCGTTCCGCTACGTGGCCTACAAGCGGATGGACGATATCGCCTACGGAACGGGCCTGTGGCTGGGCGCCTTCCGCGCGCGCAGCCTGGAATCGCTCAAACCGAGCACACCCCGGAGCTGAATCGAACGTGTAATGGCTGTACCACCCGATGAGCTGATGTAGATGATCGACACCTTGATCATCGGTGGTGGCACGGCCGGTTGTGTGCTGGCGGCCCGGCTGAGCGCGGATCCGGACCATCAGGTGCGGCTGCTGGAGGCGGGTCCGGTGTCGACCGATCCGGCGGCACTGCTCGATGCGACTCGGATGCCGATCGGACCCGAATCACCGTGGGTGTGGCGCTATCCCGTGACCCTGGCGGGTGCGGTCACCGGGAATATCGTGCGTGGCAAGGTGATCGGTGGATCGGGTGCGATCAACGGCGGCTACTTCGTGCGGGCGACGGCGGCGGATTTCGCCGCGTGGAGCAAGGAGCTCGATGGCTGGTCCTTCGATGCGGTCCTGCCCGCATTCCGCCGACTCGAGCGCGACCATGATTTCGGCGACCAGCCGGGACACGGCACGACCGGCCCGATACCGGTGCGCCGTGCCGCCGCTCCCGGACCCCTGAGCTGCGAATTCGCCACGGCTTGTGCGGCACTCGGCCTGCCACTGATACCCGACCTGAACGCACTGCCCGGCGCGGGGCCGGCCGAGGGTTTCGGTCCGGTGCCGTGCAATATCGACGATGGCAGGCGGGTCGACACCGGATCCGCATATCTGGCGCCCGCGCTCGGGCGACCGAATCTCACGGTGACCGGCGCAATGCCGGTGACCCGCATCCGGTTCCATGGCACGCGCGCCATCGGGGTGGACTACGTGCACGAGGGTAAGCCGGGTGCGCTCGACGCGGATCGCATCGTGTTGTGCGCGGGTGCGATCGAATCCGCGGCACTGCTGCTGCGCTCGGGTATCGGTGCTCCGGAACAGCTTCGGGCGCTGGATATTCCGGTGGTGCATCCCGCGCCGGTCGGCGGTTGGGTCAGCGATCACCCTGAGATCGGCATCGACTACCGCCTCGATCCGTCGTATCCGACCGGCGAGGGCGTCGCGCTGGAATACGTGCTGGAGCTCGGCGATGTCGAAATCCGTCCGTACGCCGTAACGTTTACCCCGTATATCCAACGTTTGGGCGTGGCGCTCATGCGCCCGCATTCCGAAGGTGTGCTGCGACTGCGCTCCGCCGATCCGGCCGTGCCGCCGCATATCGATTACCGCTACTTATCGGAGGCCGCGGATCGGATTCGGTTACGGGAGTCGGTCGCCGCGGCACGCGAGATATTGCACGCGATACCGGTGGTGCGCATGCCGGAATCGAAACCGGATGATGCGTGGCTGTACGCGAATCTGGATACTTCACAACATCTGTCGGGCACCTGCCGAATGGGCGGTGCGGACGATGAGCGCGCGGTGGTCGATGAGCAGTGCAACGTGCACGGTACGACCGGTCTGTCCGTGGTGGATCTTTCCGTTGTTCCGGTGCCGCTGAGTCGCGGTCCACAGGCGACGACGGTACTGATTGCCGAACGTATCGCCGAATACCTCGGCTAGGAATCCGAAAGGCGGAGGTCGCATTTGTGTGAGGATCTGAACGAGTTGTGACCTGGCGTACAAACGCAGGCAACCGCCCTTGCCTGGTAATGCGCGCCGGTACAGTTTGGGGCGGAAAGAAAGGCTAATGGTCAGCAATCTTGCAGGTGGGCGGCCCCCACGGCACGGCGTCGAACCCGGCACTCAGCTCGGCGCACTGGAAGCCTATGCCGCACAAGCACACGGATATCTCAGCGCGGGTGGTGAGCAACTTTCGCAGCTTGCCGGTCTGCTGCGTCCCGTCGTGCTCGAATCCTGGTTGCGCAGTGTGCGTGGCGGTGTCGACCCGATGGATCCGCTCGACGGGCGCGGTCTGCGCGGCGCGGATCTGCAGCGTTACCGCGATGCGCATCCGATTGCCGCATTGATGCCGCTGATCGACAAGTTGCTCGTACAGGACACGGCCAGAACGGGTTTGATCGTCGCGGTCGCCGATCAGTTCGGCCGGGTGCTGTGGGTGCACGGCAATTCCGATCAAGTCGATGCCGCCGCCGACATCGGGCTGCGGGCGGGCGATGATCTGAGCGAACGCCGCATCGGCACGAATGCCGTCGGCCTCGTGGTGCGCACCGGTCGGGCCGCGTGGATCCATGGGCCGGAACACTTTCTGCACCGGATGCAGCAGATCACCGGTGCCGCGGCGCCGGTGCACGATCCCGACGGCAGGTTGGTCGGGGTGTTGATGATCGCCGGGGGCGTGCGGGTGGCCAAGCCCGAGATTCTGGCATTGGTGAAGGCGACCTCGACCGCGGCCGAAATGGATCTGCTGCTCACCGCGATGCGCGCTGGTCAGCGCGGGGCGGCGAGTTCGACCGATGAAATCGCGGTGGCGCGCTTGGGTCTGGATGTGCTCGGGCTCGGACAGCCGCTGCTGACCGTCGCGGGGGATCGAGTTCCGTTGTCGCAGCGGCACGCCGAGATTCTGCTGCTGCTCGCCGAACATCCGGAGGGGCTCGGCGCGGATCATCTCGCACTGCTGCTCGACGATACGGATCTCGATAACGGCACCATCCGCGCCGCCATGTCGCGGCTGCGCGCGGTGGTCGGCCCGAACGTATTCGGTTCGCGCCCGTATCGGCTCCGGGTGCATATCGCGACCGATATCGAGGCGCTGCGGGCCGCCCTCGATTCCGGTGATGTCGATACCGCATTACGGCTGTACGCGGGTCCGGTGCTGCCGCGCTCGACCGCGCCGGGAATTATCGATATCCGCGATGAACTTCGGGTTCGGCTGCGCGCCGCGGTGCTCGGTTCCGGCGATGCCGCGGTGCTACGCCGGTGGACCGCATGTGCGGAGGGGCGCGACGATGCCGCGGCCTGGGGCGCGTACCGGGCGACCGTAGATCGCGATTCGCCACTGTATGCGCAGATCGAGGCCAAGATTCGGGTGCTCGATCGGCGGCTCGGCGCCGATGCAACGCGGATGCAACGTTCGCGCTCATAGTCTGCACATCCGAAAGTGCTGTGGTTCACATCTGCGATCGAATTGTGGTCGCGGACACAGCTTTGCCCTGTTGTGTCGGACCAGCTGAGAGCGCTGGACGGCCGACCAATTTTTTTTAGAGCAAAAAGTTCCCTTTTATTAACGAAGCGCCTACTGTTCGCAATGCGGATCACATCCGTGTGATGTAGCTGACACCGCTGCGGGGCCCGCACCGCGGCAGCGACGTTGGAGGAGCGATCAAGAGCTAGGCGCAGGCGGGGCGCAATCTGTTTCGATCCAGCGTGGGTGTCGTCGCGCCCCGCGCATTCGCCGAATCATCTTCTGGTGGCGTCGAAGCCATGTGGCAACGCTGAACAGCGTTGCCGCAGCGGCTTATTCGTGCTGCCCGAAAGCGTTCGGCCAGTTGTTTTACGCCGAACAAGGAGGCTCTGGTGCACGGTACGGAGTTGGGTGGGGCGCGAGCGGAGGGGGCCGCGGCCCTGGCGAATGACTGCTTACCTGACGCTCCGGACAACCAGCCGTTTCCGCTCGCACCGGCACAGCTGGGGATCTGGTACGCGCAGTTGCTCGATCCCGACGTGCCGATCAATGTGGCCCAGTACGTCGACGTGCCCGGCGTGCTGGATTCCGCGGTCCTGCAGGAGATGTCGGTCATCGCGGCCCGGGAGTACGAATCGGTGCTGGTGCGGCTCGGCGCATCCGGTGGGGTGCCGAATCAGTGCGTCGATCCGGCGAATTCGGTCGATATCCAGGTAATCGACCTGCGCGAACGCCCCGATCCGGTGGCGGAGGCGCACGCCTGGATGCGCGCGGATGCGAGCGCGCCCGTCGACATGCTGACCGATCCGCTGTTCGCCGGTGCCGTGCTGCGGGTCGCGGACCAGCGGTCCTTCTGGTATCTGCGGGCGCATCACATCGTGCTCGACGGATTCGGCGCGCTGACCAATACCCAGCGGGTGGCGCAGTTGTATACCGCGCGAGTGCTCGGCACCGAGCCGCAGGCGGTTCAGCCCGGTGCGCTGACCGAGCTGGTCGACGGCGAATTCGCCTATCGGGATAGTGCACGCTTCGAGACCGACCGGGCGCACTGGGCGGAGCGGGTCGCCGGGCTCGACGCCGCGACCAGCCTGGACGGGCGGACCGCACCGCGCTCGGCGACCAATCTGATCGCCGGGCGGGTATTGCCGGATGTGCTCGTCGAGCGGATGAATTCGCTTGCGGCGAATCAGGATTCGACACTCGCGGTGGTACTGCTCGCGGCCTTCGCCGGATATCTCGGGCGGCTCACCGATCGGGACGAGGCGGTGCTGAGTCTGCCGGTGACCGCGCGCACCACCGCGCTGATGCGGCGGTCGGCGGGGATGCTGTCGAATATCGTGCCGCTGCGGCTCGCGGTCGACGGCACCTGGGGCGAACTGCTGCGGGCGACGCGCGTCGAGGTGGCGGGTGCGCTCCGGCACCAGCGGTATCGGCACGAGGACATCCGCCGCGATGCCGAACACGACGGGCGGCCCGCGCGCCGTGCGCTGTTCGGTCCGCTGGCCAACATCATGTTGTTCGGCAGCGAGCTGACGCTGGGCGATGCGGTCGGCCGGTACCACGTATTGTCCACCGGGCCGGTGGAGGATCTGAGCCTCAACGTCTACTACGGCGAGCGCGACAGCGTGCACGTCGATTTCGAGGCGAATCCGAATCTCTATGCCGCCGATGACATCGCGCGCCATCACACGCGATTCGTGCGGTATCTGGAGCGTTTGGTGGCCACCGAGGTCGATACGCCGATGGCGGCGGTGGCGGTGGCGACCGAATTGGAACTCGAAGTCAGCACCCGGATCTGGAATGCGACCGGCTTCGATGTGCCCGCGGCGGTCGCCGGTGCCCCGACACTGGTTTCGATGTTCGAGGCGCAGGTCGCGCGGACGCCGGATGCTGTCGCGGTGCGGTTCGCGGGTGCGCCGGATCTGACGTATCGGGAACTCGCCGGGTACAGCAATCGGTTGGCCCGGCATTTGATCGGACTCGGCGTCGGGCCCGAGACGCTGGTGGCGGTCGACATCCGGCGCTCGCCCGAGCTCGTTGTCGCGATATACGCCGTCCTCGCCGCGGGCGCGGCCTATGTGCCGCTGGATCCGGATCACCCAGCCGAGCGCACCGCGCACATTCTGACCACCGCGCGACCGACATGCGTACTCACCACGGAAGCCACGGAGCTCGCCGGAGTGCCGGTGCTCCGGATCGATGGGCTGGATCTCGCCGAGTATGCGGATGGTCCGGTCTGGGATCGGGAACGCACCGCCGCGCTGCGGCCGGGGCAGACCGCGTACGTGATCTTCACCTCCGGGTCGACCGGGCTGCCGAAGGGGGTCGCCGTCGCCCACGAGGCGATCGTGAATCGGCTGGTGTGGATGCAGCAGCACTATCGGTTGTCGGCCGATGATGCGGTGCTGCAGAAGACGCCCGCCACCTTCGATGTGTCGGTGTGGGAGTTCTTCTGGCCGTTGCAGATCGGGGCGCGGCTGGTGCTCGCCGACCACGACGGTCATCGTGATCCGGCCTATCTGCGGGCGATCATGGCCGAATATGGCGTGACGACCGCACATTTCGTGCCATCCATGCTGGAAGTATTTCTGGCACAGCCGGAGTGCGATGATCGCACCACGCTGCGCACCGTCTTCGCGTCGGGCGAGGCGCTGCCCGCCGCGCTGGCGCAGCGACTGCGGGGGTTGACCGGTGTGCGGCTGCACAACTTGTACGGTCCCACGGAGGCGGCGGTCGACGTCACCTTCCACGAAGTGACCGATACCGATACCCTCTCGGTGCCGATCGGCGCGCCGGTCTTCAATACCCGGCTCTACGTACTCGATTCGCGGCTGCGGCCGGTACCGGTCGGGGCTGCGGGCGAGCTGTATCTGTCGGGGGTACAGCTCGCCCGTGGTTATCTCGACCGCCCAGGGCTCACCGCCGATCGATTCGTCGCGAATCCGTTCGGGTCGGCTACCCGGATGTACCGCACCGGTGATCTGGTCCGCTGGACCAACCACGGTGAGCTGGAGTATCTGGGCCGCACCGATTTCCAGGTGAAATTGCGCGGGCTGCGGATCGAGCTCGGTGAGATCGAAGCCGTGCTCGGGACCGTCGAATCGGTGCTGCGCGCGGTGGTCCTGGTGCGCGATGCCGCGGGGGTGGGCGAGCAGTTGGTCGCCTATGTGGTCGAATCCGGGACCGGCACGGTGTCTCCCGCCCGCCTGCGCACCGCGGCCATGCGCGCGTTGCCCGCGTATATGGTGCCCGCCGCATTTGTGGTGCTGGATGCGCTGCCGGTCAATGCCTCCGGCAAATTGGATCGAGCCGCGCTGCCCGCGCCCGAGCGGATCTCGACCGAATACGCCGAGGTCGCGACGTCGGTGGAGGCCGCGGTCGCGCAGGTGTTCGGTGCGGTGCTCGGACACGATCGGGTCGGGCGCGACGACGACTTCTTCGCGCTCGGCGGCAATAGTTTGGTGGCCACCCAGGTCGCGGCGCGGTTGGGCGCCGAACTGGGCTGCCGGCTCGGGGTTCGCGAATTGTTCACCGCTACCACGGTGTCCGCCCTCGCCGAACTCATCGAGCGGGCGGGTGGATCCAGTGGCGTGCCGGTGCTCGCGCAGCTGCGGGCGCGACACCGGCCGCCGCTGGTTCCGCTATCTCCGGCACAGCAACGGATCTGGTTCCTCAACCGGTTCGAAACCGCCGGCGCCGGTTACAACATGCCATTCGTGGTGCGATTGCGTGGTGCGGTCGACATTTCCGCGCTGCGGCTGGCCTTGACCGATCTGGTCGATCGGCACGAGGCGCTGCGCACGATCTTTCCCGCGGTGTCGGATGGGGTGGCGGCCCGGCAAGTCGTCCTGTCCGCGGGCGAGGTCGTCGTGGTGGGCGCGCCGGAATCCATCGGCGCCGACGAACTGGACGCGGAGCTGGCTCGGTTCGCCGCGCTCGGCTTCGACCTGGAACGCGAAGTACCCATGCGGGCACGGATTTTCCTGGTCGATGACGAGAGCTGCGCGCTGGCGCTGGTGCTGCATCATATTGCCGCGGACGGCCTGTCGCTGCGGGTATTGGCACGAGATGTCATGTCCGCATATGGATCCCGGCATGCGGGCGCTGCGCCGGATTGGCGGCCGCTGCCGGTGCAGTATGCCGATTACAGTCTCTGGCAGCATGAAGTGCTCGGCTCCGCATCGGATCCGACCACGCCATCGGCCCGGCAGCTGGAGTTCTGGACCGCCACGCTCGCCGGTGCGCCCGATCTGATCGAGCTGCCCGCCGACCGGTCCCGGCCCGCCGTCGCATCCGGACGGGGTGCGGTCTTCGGGTTCGAAATTCCGGGCGACGTGCACACCGAAGTCGTGAAACTCGCCCGTGCCCGTGGTGTTTCGAACTTCATGGTGTTGCACGCCACGTTGGCGGTGCTGCTGTCCCGGCTGTCCGGTAGCGACGACATCGTGATCGGCACGCCGGTCGCCGGACGCGGTGAGCGGGCGCTGGACGATCTCGTCGGCATGTTCGTCAACACCCTGGTGCTGCGGACCTTTGTCGATGCCGCGGCACCCTTCTCAGCGCTGCTCGCGCGGGTGCGGGAGAGCGATCTCGCCGCCTTCGGCCATGCGGAATTGCCATTCGAGCAGCTGGTCGATGCCATCAACCCGCCGCGCTCGCAAGCACGGCATCCACTGTTCCAGGTATTGCTAGCTTTCGACAATGCCGCGGACATCGCATTCGAACTCCCCGATTTGTCGGCCTGCACCAGTAGGCTGGAGACCGGAGTGACCAAATTCGATCTCCAGCTCACGGTCACCGAAGGCTTCGCCGGTGCCGGACTCGGGGAAGGTCCGGCACCGGCGGGGGTTCGAGCGGAATTCACCTACGCCACCGATCTATTCGACGAATCCACCATTGCCGACTACGCGGAGTGGTTGGTTCGTCTGCTGCGCGCGATTGCCGTCGATGCCGAACTGGTGGTGGGGGATCTGCCGCTGCTGGATGTCGCGGATCGGCAGCGTGTGATCGAGTGCGGCATCGCCGCGTCGTCGAGCCGTGCCGCCACCCTGCCGGCCGCATTCGAGACGCAGGTGCGGCGGACGCCCGATGCGGTCGCGCTCGTCGACGATGCCCGTTGTTCCAAGTGCTGTTCACCTTCCAGAACATGCCGTCCGAATCGGTCGCACTGCCCGGCCTGGAGGTAGCGGTGCTCGATCTCGCGTTGGCGGAGGCCAAATACGACATGCAGCTGACCGGCACGGAGCGGTTCGACGCGGCCGGTGACCCGGCCGGATTGGATATGCGATTCGGTTACGCGACCGACATTTTCGATGCCGCGACGGTCCGGCTGTTCGCCGCCCGGCTCCATCGAATATTCGAGATCGTCGCGGCGGATCCGGCCATCGCCATCCGCGCCATCGACATTCGCGGTACCGGTGAAAGGTCGCGCACCGGAGCCGCACCGCCGGCCGGCCTGCCCGCGCTGATCGCCGCTGCCGCCGAAATCGATGCCGGTGCCGTCGCTTTCACCCACGACGCGCACACAGTGACCTACGGCGAGCTGGCCGACAAGCTCGTGACGGTCGCCAAGGCCATGGGCCCGACCGCGAAACCGGAAGCGCTCGTCGATGTCGCCCTCGCCGGGCTGGTGCCCGGCCTCTTGGCCGCCCTCGGCGGCAGTGGTCTCGCCGCCGTCCTGCGGACCCTGCGCACCGAGGCGCGGGCCGTGCTCTCCAACTCGGGGTTGGAAGTCGATTCGGAAGGAATTAGCTGATGTCCCAGGCAGAATCGGTCGCATCCGGCGAACTCGGCAATCGTGTTGCCGCCTATGATCATTCGGCACTGCGCCGGGCGTACGGCCTCGACGACCTACCCATCCTGATCGCGAAGGTCGCCGAATTGGATCCGGAGCGGGTCGCCCTGCGGCACGCCGGGACCGTGATCACCTATGGCGTGCTGGCAACCGAGATCATGGTGCTGGACGAGGCCATGGGCGGCGGACTCGGCGCCGACGCACTGGTCTCGGTGGTGGTCTCCGGTCAGCTGCCCGCCCTGCTCGAGTCGGGTGACGGCGCGCTCGCGACCGTACTCGAGCGACTGCTCGATGATGCCCTGACGACGGCGGCGCACGTGTTGCCGTCGACATTCGCGCCGATCGAGACTCTGGTCAGCGAATTCGCGGAGCAGGTGCGCCGGACCCCGGACGCGGTGGCCCTGGAATTCGCGGGCGCGACGCTCACCTACGCGGAGTTCTCCAGCCGCGTGAACGCGCTCGCCCGGCGGTTGATCGAGCTGGGTGTCGGCCCGGACAGCCTGGTGGGGCTTGCCGTGCGACGTTCGTTCGACCTCATGGTCGGCATGTACGCGATCCTCGAGGCGGGCGGGGCTTATGTGCCCATCGATCCGGAGCATCCGGCCGAACGCATCGGGTATGTCCTCGAAGTCGCCGCACCGGTCCTGGTCCTCACCACTACCCACGACCAGCCCGAACTCGGGCCGGATATCCGGGTACTGCGGATAGATGAATTCGACGCGGCTGAGGCCGCAGCATCGCTCGACGATGATCGCCCGCGGCCGTCAGCGGACAATACCGCCTACGTCATCTTCACCTCCGGATCGACGGGTCGCCCGAAAGGTGTCGCGGTATCGCATCGTTCGATCCTGGCCAACCTGCGCTGGCGGCAGCGGCTGTATCGACTACGCGGCGACGATGTGGTGCTACAGAAGACACCGTTCACCTTCGACGTTTCGGTGTGGGAGTTCTTCTGGCCGTTGCAGGTCGGCGCGCGGCTGGTGCTCGCGGCGCCGGATGGTCATCGTGATCCGGCGTATCTGGCGCGCACGATCGCCGAACGTCGTGTCACCGTCGCGCATTTCGTACCCTCGATGCTCGCGGTATTCGTGGCCGAGCCGCAGATCGAAAGCGCGGCACGGACTCTGCGCCTGGTATTCGCCTCCGGCGAGGCGCTACCGGCCGCGACCGCGGCGGCGTTGCGCGCTATCAGCGGCGCGACACTGCACAACCTGTACGGTCCCACCGAGGCCGCCGTCGATGTCACCGCGCACGAGGTCACCACCGCCGACAACTCCACCGTGCCCATCGGCGTACCCGCCGATGACACCGAATTGCTGGTGCTGGACGACAATTTGCGGCCGGTGGCCAGTGGTGTCGTCGGTGAGCTGTATATCGCCGGAGTGCAGCTGGCCCGCGGCTATGTGGCTCGTCCCGGACTGACGGCCGACCGCTTCGTGGCCAATCCCGAAGGCGCGCCGGGCGACCGGATGTACCGCACCGGCGACCTGGTCCGCTGGCGCACCGATGGCATCGGCGGCCCGGACGAATTGGAATACCTGGGCCGCATCGATTTCCAGGTGAAGCTGCGTGGGCTGCGCATCGAGCTCGGCGAGGTCGAGGCGGCGCTGCTGCGCAATGAGCAGGTCGCGCAGGCCGCGGTGCTGCTGCATCGGCATGTGGGCGGCGATCATCTGGTCGGTTATGTGGTGGCCGACCGTGGTGTCGTGCTCGATCCGGCCGCCCTACTGGAATCCACCCGCCGCGACCTACCCGACTACATGGTGCCGTCGCTGGTGCTGGTGCTCGACGAAATGCCGGTCACTGCCAATGGCAAGCTGGATCGGCGCGCACTGCCGGAACCGGTATTCGGGTCGAGCGCGGACCGATACCGAGCACCGTCGACCGAGGCCGAGGCGACCGTCGCCGAGATCTTCGGCGAACTGCTGGCGGCGGATCGGGTCGGTGCGGACGACGATTTCTTCGCGCTCGGCGGCAACTCGCTCATTGCCACCCGCGCCATTGCCCGCATCGGGGCCGCGCTCGGCATTACCGTCGACGTCCGCGATTTTTTCGACCGCCCTACGGTAGCGGCGCTGGCCGGGCTGGCACGGACGCCCTGCCCGCTCAGGCCCGGGTGCGCGCGGTATCGACAATTATCCGGGCCTGCTCGCGCCAGTCGGCGACGGCGCGACCCCGGAAACCCGAAAGCGCGGAATCGAATTGCTTGGCGCGCTTGGTGACGGTGAGGCCGACATAGGTGTGGCCATTGGTGATCGCGCGGGTCGCCACCGCACAGGCCTCGTCCACCTCGCCCGAGGCGAGCAGTGCGGTGGCGTGTTCGAACCGGACCAGCGCGGGTTCCATGGTCTCGCTGGGGTCGTAGCGTCCGATTGCCCGCTCGGATGCCAGGGCGGTCTCCTCGGCGCGGCCCAATCGGGAGTAGCCGATGGCCTGGTAGAAGGCGAGCTTCTCCGGGCGGAAGGAAAAGATGCCGATCGAGAGCTGTTCCGCGGGAGTATTTTCCAGCGCCTGCTCCGATCGCGCGATGCAGCGGGCGAAGCCGTCGGAATTGCCGAGGCTGGCGTGTGCGCGGGCCGCCATTCCCCACAACCAGGCCGCCGCCGGACCATGGCCCGGATTTTCTTCGAGGCGCGGGGTGAGCAGGTTCAAAACTTCCTTCGGATTATCGCTATAGGTCGGTAGATATGACAATCCGGCCAATGCGATGTCCTCGGAATAGCGGTCGCCGATGTCCTGGGCGGCGTGAATTGCGGTGGTGTACCACAATCGCGCCTGGCCGAAATGCCCCTCATTGAACAGAATTTCGCCGACGACATTCGCCAGGCGCCCGGCCGTACGGACCAGTCGGATTTGATGGTGGGTGGCCTGCCGCTCCGCGAGGCAGCCGCGGACCGCGCGGAATTGGTCGAGTGTGGTGTGCAGCAACTCGTGCGGGGGCACCTGCACGACGCGGGCGCCGAGGGCCTCGACGGATTGCTCGATCAGGCCGAGCCGCCGTTCGCTGATCGAGCCCGCGTCCAGGGTGGCGAGCATCTTCTCCGGTTCGCTCGCGACCATTTCGGCCGCCTGACCGGCCAGGCCCGCGCCGATACAGGCCAAAAACAATCGCCTTCTCACGTCGTCATCCTCGACTTCCTTGTCGAGCCCGATGTCCCTACCGAGCTGTATCCGATCGAGCGCCGCGCTCGTTTCGTCGGTATTGCGGGCCGGCGCCGGGTCCGCGATCGCGCGCTCGAATCGCGCGATGACGACCGAATCGGCCTCCGACAGCACTCGGTCGAGCAAACGCCTGCTTGCGGCATGCATCCGGGTTGTCCGGCCGTTCTCCCACAAGATCACGGTGCGCGGGGTGACGCCCACCAAGCGCGCGAACTCATAGCGACTTCGCTTCATCGCCGCGCGAAGGGCGAGTACGTCTTCGCCGGTCCAGTCGACCTCAACCATAGGTCCCGCTCCCTTGTACCAGGTGAGATTCAACCGAAAATTACTCGCATTTATCGCATTCGGCTCTGTTATCCACCGAATCGCAACGTGCACGCTGAAGTGGTACCCGGCACCGGGTTTGTGCCCCAAACCCTTTCGGGGGCGCCGGCTCTCCGGAGCCCGACGCACGGTCCCGACGCTGGCGATCCTCAGCGTTGAACGCGGGTTCCGGCGGCGCCGCCGGTGCCGGGTGCACTTATTGCTTCGCTGGAGGTGAACAATGGATGTTTTGCATTCCGATATCCGGGAATTGTGGCTCGTGCAGAGCCGCGATTGTCATCAGGAGCCGGTGGGTCTGAGCGATGACCGGGCACGCTTCATTCTGTCCGTTCACGCGGGCCACGGCGCCCGCTGCCGCCAGTATCTGGCCGCCTCCGCACACTGCTTCCGGCGCGCCGCCGAAAAGTAGCCCGATGCCCTGATGAGGGGTCCCGGTGCGGCGCTCGCTTGTCGGGCGCCGCACCGAGGTGTGCACAGTGCGGTGCGGCCGCGTTCCGCCAGGACGGGGCCGGCCGGATGTGGAGCGAGCCGCGCCGACGGTGTGCTTGCCTTCCGGCGGCATGCCGTCCGCCGCCGGAGGCGATGCGTCGGCCGCCGCGGCCCGCGCCGGTATCGCCGTGAGTGGGGTAAGGGAGTCAGTTGCGCTCCGCGAGAACAGCACGTGCCACGGCGATTCCGTTCAGCGCGGCCGGGAATCCGGCGTAACCCGCCATCTGCGTGATGATTTCAACGACCTCGGTCTCGGTACCGCCGACATTCAGCAGGCCATGGATGTGCACGCCCAGTTGCGGCGCGGCGGTACCGAGCGCGGTGCACATCGCGACGGTCACCATCTCACGGGTCTTCAGGTCCAGTCCGGGCCGCGAATACACATCGCCAAAGGCATATTCGATGATGTATCGCCCCAGATCCGGCGCGATATCACGCAACGAAGCAATCACCGCTTCCCCCACATCACCATCGATCTCAGCAAGCTTGACCCTCCCGCGCGCAAACCGCTCACCGCTCGAAATCGGCGAATCAAGATCAGGTGGACACTGTGGCGGCATCGGTCGAGAAGCCCCGCCACCAGTGCCACCTGATCTTGATGGTGCCGGTTCGGCCGGAGCCGGGAGGTCGGTGCGGGCGTTGAAGACTTCGCGGGCGGCGGTCAGGGCGTTGAGTGCGGCGGGGAAGCCCGCGTAGACGGTGAGATGGATGAGTGTTTCGACGATTTCCTCGCGGGCGCATCCGACGTTCAGTGCACCGTCGATGTGGAACCGCAACTGCGGGGCAGCATTTCCCATCGCGGCCAAAGCCGCTACCGTTGCCAGCTGCCGCTGTCGCAGGGTGAGTCCCGGCCGCGACAGCACGTCCCCGTACCCGAACTCGACGGTCATCCGCCCCAAGTCGGGCGCGATATCGGCCAGGCTGTCCAATACCGCGGGCCGCTCCTGTCCACCGATCTTCTGTAGCAGCGCTAATCCGCGCTCGAACCGATCATTGCTGGTAGAGGTCTCAGTCTTAGCCATACCCCGACTCTAAAAGTTGGAGCGCACTCCAACGCAAGCGCTGATTCGGCCCCGCTGGACACGAACCTCGACGCATGTCATCGCAGGGCTGCTGGCGGTTGGTTTGCCGAGGCCGCGGCTACTCTGTCGGCCCAGTACCTGCTCGCCAGAGGCGATGTCGCCGGGCAGATTCGGAGGAAGATCGCGTCGTAGCACGATTGCGAGTTGATGTCGTCGCCGGAGACCAGCACTACCGCCATGTCGTCCAATTCCCACCGTGCCAACCGGTGGCCGTAGGTGTCCGGTGGATCGGTGTGCGCGGGGGGTGCCGAGTTCGCCGCGCACCAGCGCGCCGAGCCGGTCGTGATGGTTTCGGCGGAAGGCCGATACCGTTCAGCGTTCCTTGTCTTGGTGCCGCAAGAAAAGCTGATCGCCTTCGATCGTGTTGCCCCAGCAGCACACTGGTTTGCCTTGCAGACTCCGTTCTGCCCTGATGACGGGCTCCGATCGACCGCGCGAAGTGGCATCCTGGTTGTGCGCACAAGCACCTTCGACCAACCCATGGCAGATGTGGCGAGGCGACTACGTGGGATCCTGCTCGGCCTCCGAAAGCGGGTGAGTGGCGCGGGTTATCCAGGTGGTGAAGTGGGCCGCCAGGTCGGTGCGGGTGGTGGGGTGGACGGTGCGGTATCGGTCGTGGAGTTCGGTGTAGCGGCCGTCGTCGGTGATGTCGTGCCATTGGACAGTGGCGAGGGGGGTGTTCGGGCTGTCGACGGGGCCGGTGTAGAGCAAGGCGGAACCACCGCCGTCGGCGGGGCGCTGCAGCAGCCTACGGTAGCTGTCGAGCGCGGTGTCGCTGTCGGGTCGGTCGCTGCGGTCTTCGGCAGCCCGCTTGCCGGGTGTGCAGGGCGGAAGACTGTCGGCGAGTTGTGTGGGCAGGTGGTCGGTGGGGAACAGGCGGCAGCGGATCGGGCCGTTGGCGTCGCCGAAGGTGGTTTGGGCCAACGACATCGCGTGGTCTCCGTTGCTCGCGCCCACGACACGGTAGACGTGGACGCCACCGCGGGGGTCCTTGTGTTGGGTTGTGCCGCCGAAGATTTGGATCCGGACGGTGCAGGTGGTCAGCGTGCGGAGGGCGAGTCGGACTTCTTCATCGCGGGAGTAGCGTTCGCGCACGGTGACCCGGTGGGCGTCGAAGTCGGCGCGGTGGGGAAACCGGCTGGTGAAGCGGAGTGGATTGGGGAATCGGTTGATTTCGGGACCGAACCAGAGCGCGGCGAAATCGTCTGGTTCCCAAGTCCATTCGGCCATTGACAGGCTCCGTTCAAGTTAGTCGTGAGTCTTTTGTTCCGCCGCTCGGTGGTCGCCGGGCCGCACGATGCACTGGCGCGCGCACGCCCTACGACATCAACCACACCTGGACATGCGCCCCGCTGATGTCGGGTTCCGGCTGGTGCAGAGCAGGGAGCGGGCATGATCCTCGGTTTGCAGCAGGCCGGGAATGCGAGCGCTCCGGTACATCCGGAGAGCGGTGGCGGCGGTGTCGACCGAGATGTCGATCCGGTCCCGGCCGCCGCCGCAGACGCATGTGTTCTGTTCGGGTATAGGTTGCGGAGTTCGGGGTTAGTTTGCGGGGGTGGTTGCGGAGTGCGGACAAAGGTTGCGGGGGTGAGTGAGGGACCTGTGGGTATAGATGCCCCAGATGTATACGCGCAGCCGCTCCGGCGGCGCGATCCGTCGAATCCGCAAGGAAGGTCCGAACAACCGGCCGCCGAACTGTTCGGACCTACCTTGCGGCGAGCAGGTCAGCGTGCCGCCGTCCGCAAGGTTGAAGCGGAACGGACAGCATGCATCGCCTTCGGCGGCCAGCGCAGCCTGCAGCCGTATCGTGGATGCTCGTTACGGGTCAGCCGGTATCCGGCCCGCTTGCTCCGGCGATCGGCGGTGCGCGCACGGAATGCACACCTTCACGAGCGCCCTGAGGAGTGCGGATCTCGACAGCTGGCGCCGATCCGTGCAGGCACACAACCGGCCCCACCACCAACAGCCCAGCCGACGAGTGACTTTCGGTTGAGTGCCGATCCGACCGCATCGACCATTCGCGGGCGTGGGCACTGGCTGTCGGGCCCGCCGCGGCATCAGTGACCCCATGAGATCGCCAGCACATGCATCCAGCGAATGCCACTGCGCGGCAGTCGAATCCGGCTTGGACAGCGGGCGTTGGTGCCTCTTGTGTCGGTTCACCAGGGTTTGCCCCAGAGTGGGTGTCGCCGTGTCGAATCGGGATGGATGCGTCCGGCGGGCCGCCGCGGCATCAGTGACCCCATGAGATCCGCCAGCACGTGCATCGAGCGAATGCCACTGCGCGGCAGTCGAATCCGGCTTGGACAGCGGGCGTTGGTGCCTCTTGTGTCGGTTCACCAGGGTTTGCCCCAGAGTCGGTGTCGCCGTGTCGAATCGGGATGGATGCGTCCGGCGGGCCGCCACAGCATCAGTGACCCCATGAGATCCGCCAGCACGTGCATCGAGCGAACGCCACTGCGCGGCAGTCGAATCCAGCTTGGACAGCGGGCGTTGGTGCCTCTTGTGTCGGTTCACCAGGGTTTGCCCCAGAGTCGGTGTCGCCGTGTCGAATCGGGATGGATGCGGCCGGCCGCGACCAGTGCATCGAAGGCCGCGTGCTTGCGCGCACAGTCGTGCTCGCGGTGCAGTTGCATCGCCACATGGGCATCGTCGAGGGTGAACGGCTGATCCGGTGGGCCGCATGTCCACGCCTTCGGCCATTCGACTGGACGTAATCGGCAGTGCCGTCGGGCCGGCCGGTCGCGGCGTGGCTGGTCGATCGGCCACACACACGCCACCCCGACCGTCGCGAACACGCAGCCTCCGACGACCGCGACGACGCTGTGCGCTATCTGCCACGCGCCCACGGCCGTTCAGCTCTCGCCGCCATCGCCGGAGGAGGTCGGCGGTAGTGCAAGTCGGGCGAGACCGTCGAGCACTTGGTGCAGTGTCCGGAGTTCGGGTATGCCCTCGGTCAGCGGGTGGTCGGTGGTGTCGACAGGAAAGTCGATACCGCGCTGTCGGGCGCGTTCGCGCGGGCTGGACTTCGGTGGTGCGATCCGGCCGTGGCGCACGAGTGTGTAATAGGCGACCCGCTTCCACGCACATCGCTGGATCCGGCATGCCCGGTGTCGGCGCATCTGCGCATGCGCCAATTCGACCTCGGCGATGCCACAGATATTCGGCGGGTCGAGCAGCGCGTCTTCGTACATCACGCCTCCGTCTCGGCTCCAGGCACAGGCCGCGCTGAGCGCACCCAAGTACCTCGCGGGCAAACGGTTTCCAAGTCGAAACCGGCGTCGCAGATCAACGCGGGACGGCAGTCGACCTGACCGAGGTCGAACACGACGATCACTTGGACGTCGAGACCGTCCGCTATGCCGAGTGCGTACGTGATCGGATCATCGATGTCGGCCGGTGGCCGTACCGTGTAGAGGTACTGATATCCGAGCGTGTGAGCGTGCCGCTGTACCTCGATGGCATGGCGTGGCGCGTCTGGACCGGACACGTCACTGCGAACGAGCCCAATGGCTTTTGTCTTGTCGCCCAATGTGTTTGGTGATGTTAAGGCGAAAGAGCGCGTCGCTTTCATGGTTCCCCCAGAACCTGGCTGATGTAGTAGTCGATGGGTATGAGGAGCTTTGCCGTGCGGCTGGTGCACCTTCGGTAGTCACTCTCGAAGCGCATGTTCAGCTCACACCCTTGAAGAGAAGTTCACAATCTAAATGGGGAAAATAGTTCACTTCGAAAAAACGGAGTAGCCTGGCCGCGGACGAGAGTTTTGCCTGGTCAAGCCAAGGAGGTCATCGCATGCCCGCACAGCCTGCCGCCCCATCGGTCCCTCGCCGTCAGGTGGCACGCATCCTGTCCAAGCTGCATCGAGAGTCCGGGCTCTACATCAAAGACGTGGCGGAGCAGGTCAATCTGCATCACGTCACGGTGACGAAGATGCTCAAGGGGCAGCCGTGCAAGCTCAAGCCGATCTACCTCGATAAGCTCTGCGATATCTACCGAGCGACACCTGAGACCAGGGCGAACGTGAAGACCCTTGCCGCAGAGGCTGAATCGGCTCGGGGGTGGTGGCATGCCTTCAGTGACACTGATTCGACGGACAAGCTGAGTACATACATCGCCCTCGAGGGAACTGCCAGTTCCCTCGCGATGTACCAGAGCGCCCGTATCCCCGGTCTGCTGCAAACCGAGGACTACGCCCGCGCCTTGCTCCGCACCAGCCCTGACCTGACACCCGAGGAGGTTGAACGCCATGTCCAGGTCCGGATGGACCGACAAGCCGTTCTCACCGAATCCCAGCCGAAGTTGGATGTGATACTCGATGAGAGCGTGATCCGTCGACCGCTCGGTGCGCCAGACCTTGCCGCCGGCCAGGTGCGCCGCATCATCGAAGTCTCCGCGCTGTCCAATGTCAGAATTCGGCTCGTTCCCTTCGCCGTAGGCATCTATCGCGGTACCGAGGCCGGCCCGTTCATCATCCTCGAATTCGCCGAGACGGCCGACCTCGAACCGGAACCTCCGGTTGTGTATATCGAAGCTGGAGTCGGGAGCGACCTGTACTTCGAGAAGCCCGAACAGGTCGCCCGGTATCGTCACTCTTGGGCTGACATAGAGCGGTCCACGTTGAGCGCCGCCAAGACTCGCGCTTACTTGTCCAAGATCGTGAAGGAGTTACCTCGGTGAACACCGAGTGGTTCAAGAGCAGCTACAGCACCCAGACTGGGGAATGCGTCGAAGTCGCCTTCCTTGACCACGGGATGGTCGGAATGCGCGACAGTAAGAACCCGACGGGCGCGGCATTGGTCTTCACACCCGCCGAATGGGATGCCTTCACAACAGGTGTCACGGATGGAGAGTTCGACCGCCACGCCTGAGCCTCGCGCAAACCAAGCACCGCAGCAGCCCCATCCTGACGACCCCAAAATGTCGCGATGGGGCCGTCTGTTGTCTCAACCTCGGTTAAATTGTCTCAACCTCGGTTAAATCCGAACTCGCGCAGAGCTTCTGCCTTTCGACCGGCGCGGCATGCGGAGAGACGATGTGTGATCGGTGTCGGAGATGTGCGCGAACTCAGAATCCTATAGTCCTGGCCAAGAGAAGATCTTGGCTTGCGCGGGTGCCTGTTGCGGCAGATTCGCTTCCAGGTCTTGGTATTTCGTCGCCTGCTCGGTGTCGACACCGGTGATGCGCTCGCGGACGGTGCGAAACAGGGTCTGGAAGTCTTCGATGACCTTGTAGTGCGACTCCATCACTTCGTAGACACCGTTTTGCGAGCCTCGGGATTTTTCTCGCCACCGCTTGACCATCGTCTTGGCGGAGATCAGGTCTCGGTCGCCCTGCGGGGCGAAAGTGTCACCGAGACCCCACTTCTGCAGTTGAGAGACCTCGGTCATCTTTGTTTGGATCTTCCGGATCTGGTCCTTGAAGTATTCGCAGTCGCGGTCGACGTAGACGAACTTCTCGAGATCCATCCGAATCGTGAGTCGGCCCTCGCGTGCCTCGGTGATCAGGTTCGTCAACGGACTCGAGGTAGCCTTGTCGTCGTCAGCCATTTCGTCCCTCCCAAGTTGATCTGTTTAGCATTGATCAAGCAGTGGCGGGCAAGCTGGGCACAACTTTCTCCGCCAACCCCCGAGCGAGCACGCATGAGTCGATGCTGCCGGTATCGCGGTTCGACGGCGGATTGTTCAGATTGAACTCGAGGCTGCCCCCCTTCATTTCCACGTCCACGGTGCATGCTTCTTTGATATAGGGGCCGTCGAACTGGCGTGTCGAGATCGCTCGCCTTCCATTGATAGTGAACTCGGTGGCCTCGGGGAAGTTGCGGCTACGAATGAGATCGATGGTGAGGTTCGTGGTGCGGATGCTCACGCCATAGCCATTCGATCGCACCCACATGCACCCGCGCCATTCGACCCCACCGCTTGCATCGCTGTTGTCAGGGTCCTTGCCATGCAGCTTTTCCGAATCCAGCACGCTTTGTGGAACGTCCTTGCATGGGTCGTAGCTGTTCGGCGCAGCTGCGGCCAGCGACGGTCCTGCACTGGTCGAGGTGGCGGTGGCGGGCTTAGCATCTCCGTCAGTCGATGACCCACACCCGGACAACAGAACCACAGCACCAACCCCCAACGCGGCGCCGACCAGTGTCTTCCCCCTGCTGATCATCCATTCCTCCTGGTCGCCTGCGGTGTCGACGGCATCGATCAGGGCCGGCCCAGCTCCCGCCCCCTGTTCAGTTGGTTCGACCGTACCGGCCGGTTGATCCGCCTACAAGCGGCGCGCGAGTTCAGTGCCTGGCCCTGGCGGTCGTGGCTTCCCTGCGCTGCCGAAATCCGGATTGCGAAAATCAGCCTCCGGCCAGTGGCTCGTTGTCGTGCCCGAGTAGGTTCGTGCGGTCGGTGGGTACGTCCATGAACTGGCCGAAACACTGTGCACGGCATGCCGCGACATATCAGGCTCGCGATGGGAGCAATGCGTCCAACACTTCGAGGGCGGATTGCCGTGCGTGAATTCTCGGTCGATCCGTGGCCCGGCTGTCCCGTCTTGCCGGTTATCTACGATCATCTCGACGATATCGATGACAAGGTCGCCACATCGACCCGTACTGGTGGGGAAAGCGTTGCCGCCCAGGTATATTCCGAAGCGCGCCAGCAGCGGGCGACCGTATCCTATGAGTTCGCCGAGGGCGCACAGGCAAGCGAATGTGCTTGCGGTGCTGCCGGAATCGTCATCCGGGCGCGCTCGCGGTGCTGAACTCCGTCCGGAGTCTGCCCCGAGCGAGTTCGTTCTGGTCGTCGCACCCGATCTTCACCACCGCGTCGCGCAACGCAGCGATGATCTCGTCACCTCCGCCGTGGTCGCCGTCGGCGACCAGCCTCATCAGCACGGCATCGAGGGGATCGGTCGGCAGCGCCTCGTCGGCAGGGACGTAGCTCGGATTGGGGTCGAACGGACCCGGAACGCCGTACCCGCCGATCATTCAGCCACCGAGGGGCACCTCGGATGGCGGCATCACCTCCGGGGCGGTGTCCTGCCAGCCTGGATCGACCGACACCAACCGATCACCGTGCCGCACGGCACGCAATGTCAGATCATCCGTATCCCGCACTTTCGCTGGCCACGCCTTGATCCCCGCCGAGGCAATCCGATCCAGCCCGCCGCGTCGGCGAGCCGATATCGGCGAGAACCAGCAGCGGAAAGGCGATCCGGCTTGACGGTCGGATCCCGTTCAGGCAATGCGGCCCACAGTTGCTGTCAACCCATTCAGCCGCAGACGGGCACCACCGCGCAGATGGGCCAGATCATGGCTGGGATCCGAGGCGGTGCTGACGAAGACCGCCTGCTCGGTCCACGACAGCAGCGCCGCGTCCCCTTCCGCCTCGAGTTCGACGGTGACCAATGACGCCCATTGCAGCGCTTCCCGGACATGGCGTAGCCCGCAGGTGCGGTGAAGTGTTCCCGACCCTGCAGGGCAGCTGAATCGCCAGTCGCGCACTAGCCGATCTCCGCGAGAAGTGCCCGGTAACTTTACTTTTGGGAATAGGGTCGATCTGCAGGCGGAGTCGCCGGACGACAGAAGTGAACACAGGAGCCAGCTCATGGCCGAGATTACCCACCGCACGGCACCGTCAACGCTGTCCGTTTTGGACCTGCCGGCCCCCAAATCGCGGGCACGCCGCGCCTGGATCGTGGCCACAAGCCTGTGCATCGCCGTCATGCCGGCGCTGTCCGGGTGCGAAAGCCCGCAGTCCAGCTCGCTGGGCGAGGTACCGGACGGGTGGGCCACTCTGACGACGGAGGGCGTCGACGTTTCGTACCCGAAGTCTTCGTCAGGCGGATACACCGAGGAAAGCGTGTCGGAGCGCAGCAAGTACAACGCCGCCGCCGCGGTCCGCACCGAGAATGGCCGCAAGGTCTCCACTATCACTGTGCAGCTGGACTTCACCAGGGCCCACACGGCCGACCAGGCCGCCATCGGTGCGGAGGCCGGCGTGCAACTGGGTGCCACCCTGACGGGCACCACGAAAATCGCACTGAATGGCGCCCCCGACGCCCGCCGTGTCGACTTCGCGTTCACATCGTCCGGGAAGCAGCAGACCCCACCCGAGGGCACCCGCGTGAACGGTGTGATCCTCACCGGACTCGACTCGACGGATCAGACGTTTGCAGTTCGAATAGATGCCCAGCAGGGCACGCTCGCGGACACCGAACTGAATAAGATCATCGACTCGATCAAGGTGCACTGACCGCAGCAGCAGGCCGAGAACGAGCACTCCTTTGCCGCGTCCCGCATCGTCGAGTGCGTGAAAATTGCGCGGCGGGCCGACTTCGGAAGGTCGTGTCGAAATATCGACCAGCCCGTATTCCGCCGACCGCAGCAGGATGGTGTAGACCGTCCTTCGAGTGTGGGAGACCGCCCGCGACGCCGGGCATGAACGCGTTGGACCTCCCGGTAGAGCCGGGCGGGTTGCGGTCCGAGCACGCGGCCAGGCTGGACGAGATGCACCGGGAAGTCGCCTCCCGGTTGGACTCCGATACCCCCGCCACCATCGACGAGAACGGCGAACTGCGCGTTGCCGCGCTGGTCGCGGTGCCGGACCCGCCGAGCCTGGTCGATCTGCGTCGAGCCAGGATCGTCACGGCCTTGTCGCCGTCGGTGGTGCGGGTCTACCAGTCGACGTCATCGACCGTGCGCTGTGCGACCAGCTTGTCGTTCTGCAACCGCACCTCGTCCTCGACGGACACCCGGTAGTGGGCCCTACTGCGGTGCTTGGAAGCCGCCGAGCTGCTGCTCGAGTAGTTCGGCCAGCCGCAGCGAGGTGCGGTCCTCGAACATCGGACCGATGAGCTGCACTCCCACCGGCAGGCCCTCGGGGGACCGGCCGGTAGGTATGGCGGTGGCGGGTAGGCCGGGCATGGTGGCCACACCGGCCCAGACGAGCTGGTCGAAGTACGGGTACTCGACGCCGTCGATGTCGATGTGCCGGTCCTCCAGACCTCCGTGGTGGTCGTGCGGGAAGGCGGGAGTGGGGGTGATCGGGCACACCACGGCGTCGAACTCGGCGAAGAGCTGTCGCCAGCCGTGGCGGTGGCGCTCGCGACGGTTGTTCGCCTCGACCCAGTCGCGGTGGCTGAGCACCATGCCGCGCAGCCGCGCGGCGTCGAGACTCCGGTCGTCCGCGCTCAGGGCGGCGGCGTGAGTCTGCAGCTGTTCGTACACGTCGACGGAAAGACTTGTGGCGGCGTTCGACAGCATCAGCAGCATGTAGAGCGTCGCCGCCTCGGTCGGATCGGGCAGCAGCGGGCTGCGCCGTTCGACGCGGGCGCCCGCGTCGACGAGCGCCTCGGCGACCCGGTTCACCCCCGCCCGCACCGCCGATCCGGTCGGAATGAGCGGATGGTCCTCGATGATCAGGACACGGAAGTCCGCCAGCCGCTCGTGGCGCGCGGGCGGCAGTGCGACGTCGCAGGCGACGCCGTGGGTCAGCGGGTCCGGTCCGGCCATCACGTCGAGCAGGAGGGTGAGGTCGCGGGCGGTGCGCGCCATCGGACCGACGACGGCGAGGTCGAGGTCGATCGGCGAGGCGGGCGCGGGCGGCGCGACCATGCCGCGGGTCGCCGCCAGCCCGAGTGTCGGCTTGTGCGCGTAGATGCCGCAGAAATGTGCGGGGGTGCGCAGCGAACCGGCGAGGTCGGAGCCGATGGACAGCGCGCCGAATCCGGCCGCCAGGGCCGCGGCCGAACCGCCGGACGATCCTCCCGACGTGCGGCCGTGATCCCACGGATTGTTGGTGGTGCCGTAGATCTCGTTGAAGCTCTGGATATCTCGCAGCATCAACGGCACATTGGTCTTCCCGAGCAGCACCGCGCCGGCCGCCTTCAGCCGCGACACCTGTACCGCGTCCTCGGACGGCACATAGTTCCGCTGCAGTGGCATGCCCCAGGTCGTGGGCAGCCCGGCCATGTTGTAGGACTCCTTGACCGTCACCGGAATGCCGAGCAGCGGCCGATCCTCGCCGCGGGCGCGCGCCTCGTCGGCGCGGCGCGCGGCGGCCCGCGCGCGGTCGAAATCCGGTACACAGATCGCGTTGATTACCTTGTCGTCCCGCTCGATACGCGCGATCGCGTCATCGGTCAGTTCCACCGATGTCACTTCACCAGCATGCAAGGCAGCCGCGAGTTCTTCCGCCGACTGAAAATTCCGATCCATGAATCCGACGCTATTGGCCTGCCGGAGCGGCCATAAAATGCCGGTTCGCACAATAGAACGTCGAACGGACCACCTGCGCCGGTGCGCTCACACGCTCGTTCTGCCATCGAGGACGTCCCACCCCAGGTCATAGCGTCGGCAGCGGGCCAACTCCATGAGGGCAGGGCATAAGAATGCCGCGCCGTGCAACGGGATAGATGTCTCAATACTCATCCACGTTCCCCCCGGCCCCACTATTCGCCCGACCACTGGCCATGACGACGCGCGGCGGGATCGGTGTCGGCCTGGAAGTTCAGGAGACCTTCATCGGACACCCGCGCGTACTTCGCGAGGCTGCGAACCGACGTATGCCCGGACAGCTTCATCAGCACCGGCGTGGACGCGTCCTTCTCCGCAGCGTGGGTCAACCGCGAGTGCCGCGGCTGGTGCAAGGTACAGGGGCCGTCGTCGTACACCGCAGCGCCGGATCCCGCGCGAATGTTCTCGCCCTGGTTCGGTCGTTTCGACGGGGCGCGCCGCCGGAACTGCTCAGCGCCGGATCTCGGCGACCGTCCCTCAACCCCCGGGTCAGCTCCCCGATGCCGGAATCAGGTGAATCTCGGGGTAGGACCCTGTTGTGTGAGGGTGGGTTGGTTCCTAGCGTCGAGGTATGCGCCTTGTGACGGTCTGTATTGCTGTTGGTGTGGTTGCCCTGCTGGCGGGATGTGCGAAGGAGCCCGCCGCACCCGTGGGGGTTTCGGCGGACCGGATTCGGGTGGTGCAGTCGGATATCGATCAGGCGGTGCGGGGCGGCACCACGGGGATGATCGCGACATTGACCGAGAACGGGCAGACGGTGACGCTCACCAGCGGGGTTGCCGATGCCGAGACCCGAGCGCCCATCCCGCCCGAGCCGCCGCAACGGGTGCGGATCGGCAGTATCAGCAAGACGTTCACCAGCGCGGTGGTGTTGCAGTTGGTTGCGGAGGGCAAGATTCGGCTCGATGAGCCGGTCGATACGTATCTGCCGGGGCTGTTGCGGGGCGAGGGGATCGATGGGCGGATGATTACGGTGCGTCAGATCCTGCGGCACCAGAGCGGTTTGCCGGAGCTCACCGATGACCCACGCGCCGACGAATATCGGGCGGGCCTGGCGGGGCGGATCATGACGCCCGCGGAAGAGATCGCGATAATCCTCAGCAGGCCAGCGGATTTCGCGCCCGGTTCGCGGTTCGAGTACAGCAACTCCAACTATATCGTGGCCGGCGTGCTCATCGAACGGGTCACGGGCGCACCGTATGTCGATGAGCTGAACCGGCGGATCCTGCAGCCGTTGCGGCTCGATGACACCTACTTGCCGGGGCCGGGCGAGCTCGATATCCGCGGGCCGCATCCCGAGGGGTACGCCGATATCGATGGCGTGGTCACCGATGTGTCACGCATCGAACCGTCGGTGCCGTGGGGTGCGGGCGGAATGGTCGCCACCGGCAACGATCTGAATCGCTTCTATCAGGCGCTGCTGGCCGGACGGGTGGTCCCGGCCGCCGAACTGCGGGAGATGCGGACCGGTGTGCCGATGGGGCGGGCGGATATGGACTACGGACTCGGCATCGCCTCCACACATCTGCCCTGCGGCGCGGAGTATGTCGGGCACACCGGGGGCATCTACGGATTCCTCACGGTCTCCGGTGCGACACCGGATGGTCGTGCGGTGACCTACGCCTACACCAAGTCGCCGAAAGACACGCCCGATCTGACGACCGTACTCTCGCACGCTCTCTGTCAGTGAAAGAGAATCGATAGCAACATCATGGCGGCGGAGCGACGGCCGTGAACGAGTGATCTTGGAACATTCGAGCATGATTGCGCTCGGCGCTACATCATCGAAACCGTCACATGAACGAAGAATAATCAGTAACATCTTGCGACATCGCAAGCGCCTGCGCGCAAGTCACAGTGACGTGGCAGGCCAGATGGTCGGGAGAATCAGCATGCGGACCAAGCAGTCGCGACGAACATTCATGAGGAACGCCGCCATGGCCGGTGGTGTCGCCGCCGCCATGACATTGGCGCCCACCGGCCGCGTGAGCGCTGAGCCGGGCCGGTCCGTGGCGATCTTCGGTGCCGGTCCCGCGGGTCTGACCGCCGCGCACGAACTCGCCGAACGCGGCTTCGCGGTCACGGTGTACGAGAAGCTCGGCGCCTTCGGCGGCAAGACCCGCAGCATCTACGCCGACGACCTCCCCGGCGAACACGGCTTCCGCAGCTTCTTCGGCTTCTATCACAATCTGCCCGATACGCTGCGCCGAATCCCCTTCCCCGGCAATGCGAACGGGGTGTGGGACAACCTGGTCCGACTCAATGCGGCCATGATCGCGGGCATGGGCCGGCGCAATCTCACCGTCCCGCTGCCATTTCCACTGCCGTTGCCGCAATTCCCGATGACCGCCAAGGGATTCATCGATTCCGTCGCATCGGTCTTCGAATCGCTGTTCCGGCTGCCGCTGCACGAGGCGGTCTTCGCCGCGGAGCGCTTGGCCGTGTACGTCTCCAGCAGCACCGAGCGCAAGTTGGGGCAGTGGGAGCGGATGACCTGGACCGATTTCGCGCGCCTGGACAACTCGTCGCCGGAATACAACCGCTTCCTCGGCGACGGCTTCATCCGCGAACTCGTCGCCACCAAATCCCGCAACTGCAGCGCACATTCGATCGGCCTGGTCGGCGAGGAGTATGTCTGGTCGCTGCTCAACCTGAACAACGACAGCGATGGCAAGGGCAATGACCGCGTGCTCAACGGTCCGACCACCGAGGCGTGGATCAATCCGTGGATCGACTATCTGCGCTCGATCGGCGTGACTTTCCAACTCGGTCAGCGTCTTTCCGGCTTCGACAGCGACGGCGCGCATCTGACCTCGGCCACCGTGACCGACCAGGGCGGCACGCGCCACCAGGTGGCGGCGGACCACTACCTGTCCGCGATCCCGCTCGACAAGTTCCCCGATGTACTCACCGACGCGATGGCGGCGGCCGATCCGAATCTCGAGCGCATCCGAAACCTGCAGGCCGCCTGGATGGTCGGCATCCAATTCTTCCTGCGCGCACGTGTGGATCTGGCCAACGGCCACGTCGGCTACAACGATGCGCCCTGGGGCCTGACCTCGATCAGCGAGGCCCAGTTCTGGCGACGGCCGCTGACCACCTACGGTGACGGCGCCGTCCGGGATGTGTTGTCCGCCATCATCTCCGAATGGGAAGAGCCGGGCACCTTCAACCGCAAGACCGCCAAGCAGTGCACCCCCGAGGAGATCGCCCGCGAAACCTGGGCGCAGATCAAGGCGCACGTCAATGACGACGGGGATATCCAGCTCACCGACGATATGCTGCACTCCTGGCTGATCGATCCGGCGCTCACCGACCCCGGCACCGCCGAAATCGCTTATGACGATGCCATTTTCATCCAGAATCCGGGCTCGTGGTCCGACCGCCCCGACGCCTACACCGCGATCGACAACCTCTTCCTCGCGGGCGACTGGATCAAGACCGGCATGAATGTCGCCTGTATGGAGGGCGCGAACGAAGGCGGCCGCCTGGCCGCCAATGCCATCCTGCACGCTTCCGGCTCGTCGGCCGGACTCGCTACCATCACCCCGCGCTTCACCATGCCGCTCTGGGAACCGATCAAACTCGTCGACCGCGAGCTCTACCGAGCAGGCCGACCCAATATGTTCGACATCATCGATCGCCGGTACCCGATCCGATAGCCGACCAGGGCCTTTCCTAGGCTCGCGTCATGCGCGTACTTGTCACGGGAGCGGCGGGTTACCTGGGCCGAGCCGTCCTTTCGGCCTTGACCGAGGCCGGGCACGAGGCGGTCGCCATGGTGCACTCGCAGCGGTCGAACATGACGAATGCCAAGGAGATTCGAGCTGCCGACCTGCTCGACTCCGCGGCACTCCGACGAGCCGTGGACGGCGTGGACGCGGTATGTCATCTGGCCGGGCTGACCCGGGTGCGGGAGTCGATGGCCGACCCGCTCCGGTACTTCGGGGTCAACACCGTCGGCACCATCGCCCTGCTCGATGCCATGGCGGCCGCCGAGGTGCCGCGGCTCGTATTCGCCTCGACCTGCGCGATCTACGGCGATGTCGGCGGCCGACCGATCACCGAGGAACTGCCCGACAACCCGCCCCATCCCTACGCGAGCAGCAAGCTCGCTGCGGAATCGGCCATCGAAACCCACGATGCCGCCGCGGTTGTCCTTCGACTGTCGAATGTGGCGGGTGGCCGCGATCCGGACCCCACCCGGCTCATGCCGCGGGTGCTCGGCGCGGCCGCGCGGAACGAGCCGTTGGAGGTCAACGGCGACGGCACGACCGTCCGTGACTATGTGCACGTGTCCGATGCCGCGCGGGCATTCGTGGCCGGACTCGAACACCTGCCGGCGCCGGGCACGACCGAACGGTACGTCATCGGTAGCGGCCGGGGCACCAGCGTCCGACAGGTGATTGCCGCCGTCGAACAGATATCGGGGCGCCACGTGGCGCTCACCCATCGCCCCGCGGCGTCGGAGCCGAGTTCACTGGTCAGCGACCCAACCAAGGCATCGCGCCAATTAGGTTGGGTACCAGCATGTTCCGGTATCGACGCGATGATCGGCCAGATGTGGCACGACCGATCGAGTTGACAGGGCAATGTATTTCATCGTCCTGCAAGCTATTTCGGCAATTTCGACTACTACGCCGGGCGGTTTGTGACACCAGGCCGGGCTGGTCGGGGTACCGGCCCGGTGGCACCAAGGGCGCACGACCGTCGTCCACCCCGAAGCCGAGCGCCACCATGGTGCCCCGTCGGCTCCGCGCTTCGGTCGACGCCCGGTACCGGATCTCAGCCGGTCTCGGCGCGCGGAAACGCGAATACCGCTGGGGCTGAATCACACTGCGTCCGGTCGGTGACCTGCCGCGCTACGTATCCGCCGATCCCTCGACGACCGCACCGATATCGAGTAACGACCTGTGCGTTCACCCCGACACCGGCACTCGTGAGCGGGTCGTCGCCATTGCTGGGCCGGATCACGGTCGCCCGGATCCGCTGTCTCCCTATACCCGCGTGCGTCCGCGCTCACTCGCTTGCTCGTCATCGGATCCTCCTGCGTCAAACCGGCCCCGAGCAGGCCGACCTTCAATTATGTTAATGATGATTCCTCCTGTGTAGTACACAGTATAGGCGGCTGTACCGGCTTCTCTGTCGAGATTTGTAGAACTAAGTGGTCGTAAGTTCTTCCATAACAGAAGGAATCGTGCGTAACATACGCATCCATACCCGTCCGATCGCAGCGTGATCGGCCGCACTCGCGCCGCAGCGAAGTCTCGCCCGGTGCGTATCCCGCCGTGCCGCTCGGGCGGCGGGGGAAAGGACGCAGGCGCATGCTCGAGAAGCTGGATCGAATATTCAGCTACGAGATGAAGGTCTCCGAATTCCTCGGCACCATCATCATTCTCGCCATCCCGTACGGGCTCGTCGGCCTCATCTGGACGCTGACCCACACCAGCCATCTGCACCGCATGCACGGCATCGACGTGGTCATATCCTTCCTCGGCTCGATCGTGTGCTGGCCGGTGCTCACCTTCTCGAATGTGTGCATGACCTGATGATGATCTTGGTTTGGCTCATCGACATCTTGGTGATCGGCGTCAAGATCCTCGGGGGGCGTAGGAAAGTCGATCCGGTGCTGCGGTTCGGGCTATGGCTCGCCGTGCTCAGCACCGCCGTCGCCGGTATCACCGTGCTCGGTTATCTCCTCGTCCTGCTGCAGCATCGACTCAGCGGGTCGGCATGAATACGCATCGCACGGAACGGTCCACTGAACCAACGGATCTGGAGCGGGCCGTCGCGGATCTGCAGGGGCTGTGGCAACGGCATCCGCAGCGGTCGCTGGAGACACTGGGTCGACAGGTTCGGCTCATGCGCGATGCCTTCGTCGAGATACTGCGTGCGATATTCGTGCGCCGCTTCCCATTCCACGAGTTCATCAAGCAGTGCGCGTTCATGGCCGGCGTTTCCGCCGCCCCGACCGTATTCGTCGCGATCCCGGTCGCCGTTGTCGTCTCGATCCAGGTCGGTGCACTCGTCAATCAGGTCGGTGCGACGACCTTTATCGGCGCGGTGAGTGGGCTCGGCATCATCCGGCAGGGTGCGCCGCTGGTTACCTCACTGATGATCGCGGGTGCGGTCGGCTCGGCAATCTGCGCCGATTTCGGCTCCCGCACCATTCGCGAGGAGATCGACGCCATGATGGTGATGGGTGTCGATCCGGTGCGCCGCCTGGTCGGGCCGCGCCTGCTGGCCGCGATCCTGGTCAGCATCCTGCTGTGCGGATTCGTGGTCTTCGTCGGCTTCGCCACCGGCTACCTGTTCAATGTGTACGCCCAGGGCGGCACGGCGGGTTCGTTCATCAGCACCTTCGCCTCCTTCGCGGTGGCGAACGATCTGGTGATCGCACTGGTCAAGGCCGCCGTTTTCGGTGCGCTCACGGCAATCATCGCCTGCGATATCGGCTTGCACACCAAGGGCGGTCCCGGCGGAGTCGCCAACTCGGTGAACGCGGCGGTGGTCAACTCGGCGCTGATGCTGTTCGCGACGAACATCATCATCACCCAGATCTACAACACGCTCTTCCCGGCGAAGGTGATCTGAGATGGGCACTCGATACACCCCGCCCGCGCTGAAGCCGCTTCGTGCGGCGGCCGCGGTCGCCACATTTCCGGTTCAGGCCAACCGACGACTCGGCCATCAGACGATCACCTTCGGTCAAGCCGTGGCGGCAATTCCCTACGTGCTCAGGCACTATCGCAAGGAAGTGCTGCGGCTGACCGCCGATGTGGGCTGGGGCAATGGCTCGCTCATCGTCGGCGGCGGCACGGTCGGTGTGGTCGTCATCCTGTGCGGATTCGGCGGAATCACCGTCGGCATGGAGTCCTATACCGCCCTGAACCTACTCACCATGAATCCGCTGACCGGCGCGATCTCCGGTTTCGCGACGACGCGCGAAATCGGTCCGATTCTGGCGACGCTCGCCTTCGCCATTCAAGCGGGCTGCCGGTTCACCGCGCAGCTGGGTGCGATGCGGATATCCGAGGAGATCGATGCGCTGGAATCCATTGCCATACGACCGCTTCCGTATCTCGTCACCACGCGCATGATCGCCGCCACACTGACCATCGTCCCGCTCTACAGTGTTGGACTCGCCGTCGCGTATCTGATGACGAAACTGGCCGTGCTGTTTCTCGGCGGCACCTCCGCGGGCACCTACGACCACTACTTCTTCCAGTTCCTCAACGGCATCGATGTCTTGTTCTCGGTCGTCAAAGTCGTGGTGTTCGTTCTCATTTCGACCTTCCTCCAGTGCTACTACGGCTATATCGCCACCGGCGGCCCGGAAGGCGTCGGCCACGCGGCCGGGCGCGCGATCAAGATGGTGATCGTCGTCATGGTGTTCGTGAATCTGTTTCTGACCCTTGCGATCTGGGGTATAGACCCCGGATTCCGGATTTCCGGGTAGGTGGCGATGCTGCTCGATCCCAGTGGGCGTGGACCCACCGCACGTCAACTCACTCTCGCCGGAATCGCCATGGCCACGGCGACGGCCTTGCTGCTGTACCTGCTCGGCCTGCGCTATACCGGCTATTTCCAGGGCAAGGTGTCGGTCGTCGCGGTGCTCACCAGCACCGGCGACGGGCTGCCGACCCATGCCGATGTGAAGTTCCGCGGCATGGTCGTCGGTTCGGTCGCCGGTGTCGATGTCGTTGCCCAGGGCGAGCGTCAGGATGCCGCCCTCGAGCTGAAACCCGCTGTAGCGGGCCTGATTCCGGCGAATGTCACCGCTCGCGTGATCCCCGACAATATCTTCGGCGTGACCGCCATCGAACTCGTCGACAACGGGCACGCCACCGAAACCCTGCGCGCGGGCGCCCGCATTCCCGAGGACACCAGCGACGCCACCGTGCAGTTGCAGACCACGCTCAGCGTGCTGCGCGATGTGCTCGACCACATCCAGCCGGAGAAACTGGGCCGGGTGCTCGCGACGCTAGCCGACGCACTCGATCCCGCCGCGCGGGTGCCGGGTTCCACCATCGAACGCCTCGATACCTGGCTGACCCAGATGCACGCGATTCCCGGCATCGGCGATCTGCTCGGCAACCTCGGCCGGGCCGCGACAGCGCTGAGCGTTTCGGCGCCGGATCTGGTCGGCGTGCTCTCGGATTCGGTGACCACCGCGCGCACACTCACCGAGCGGCGCGACAGCCTCGTCGCCTTGCTGACCAATGCCAGCGGTGCGGTCGATTCGGTCAATGCCTTGTTCGCGCGGAATCCGGACTCCGGCAAGGACCTGGTCGTCGGGCTCGACGGCCTGTTCGGTGGCCTGGCCAGGGATCCGCAGGCCATCCCGGATACCGCCGCCAACTTCAATGCCGCGCTGCAACGGGTGCGCACCACCTTCGGATTCGGGCCTAGTCGGCAGATGGTGTGGAAGATGGATGTCAGTTTTACGCCGTTCCAGCAGTACACGGCCAAGGACTGTCCGCACTACGGCACCATGGCCGGTCCGCGCTGTGGCGGCACTACGGTGCCGGATGTCGCACCGCCGCAGGAGTTTCCGCCGCAGCTCATGCCGAAGCGGTTGGCGACCGCGGGTCCAGCGCCCAGTGCTCCCGCGCCGGGGCTACCGGGTATTTCCGGTCTGCCGAGTCTTCCCGGTCTGCCGAGTTTTCCAGGGCTGGCGATGATTCCAGGCACGGCCGCACCAGCCGCCGCGACCGATCGACCTGCCCAGCCGAATTCGGAGCTGCGCGGTCTCGATGCCGCCGCGGCAATCGTCGGCGGCCGACCGACCACCGCGCAGTACCTGCTCTTGGCTCCGGTATTGGCCGGTGGCTCGGTCACCGTGTCCGACACCGCAGCGGATGCAGGGCGGTGAGGACATGAAATCAGGAAAAGCACTGACCGGATTCAGTCTGTTCGCCGTGGTCGCCGTCCTGCTGACGTACACGATCTGGTCGACGCTGCAACGTTCGGTAACCGGCGATACCGATTCGTACTCCGCCACCTTCACCGACGTGCTGGGCCTGCGCGTCGGCGATGACATCAGGATGGCGGGTGTGCGGGTCGGGCGGGTCGACGCCATCTACTTCGACGGCGATTACCAGGCGCGCGTCGACTTCCGCATCCAGCACAATCAACGGCTGACCACGACCACGAAAGCCCTGGTGCGCTACCAGAATCTGATCGGTCAGCGTTATATCGCCCTGGTTCCCGGCAAGGACGAGGGCACGGTGCTGGCCGCCGGGGCGGTGATTCCCGTCGAGCGCACCGAACCCTCCTTCGATGTGTCATCGCTGCTGTCGGGATTCGAACCGCTGTTCAGTGTGCTGCAACCGGATCAGGTCAATTCGCTGTCGGAGACCTTGATCCAGGCCCTGCAGGGCAACAATGTCTCGCTCAGTGCCCTGATCACCCAGGCCGCCGAACTCGCGGGCACCTTCGGTCAGCGGGACCGGATTCTCGGCGATGTCATCAGCAATCTCAGCAGTGTGATCGCGGGTCTGGCCCATCGCGGCGGCGAGCTGGAAACCCTTATCACGCAGGCGCGTTCGCTGGTGGAATCGCTGTACGCACAGGGCGAGTCGCTGAAATCGTCGGTCGATACCGTGGCTCGATCCACCGATTCGCTGGCGGCACTGATTGCTCAGGTGAAGCCGAATCTGGCTCGGGCACAAAACGATGCCAGCAGTGGTGTCGCCCTGCTGATCCTCAATGGCGCGTCCTTGGATCAGTCGGCGGTCGAGCTGCCGACCGTCCTCAATGGTCTCGCCCGGTTCACCAGCTATGGCGCATATGCCAACGCCTACCTCTGCTCGCTGGATGTTTCGCTGTGGGGCGTATTGCTGCCACCCGGGCTGTTCTCGCAGGTGGGCGGCAATTCTCATTCGGAGGTCTGCCGATGATGGCATTACTGGGGCGGGTGCGTCCGGTGCGCAATCGCCTGCTGTGGCTCGGACTGCTCGCGGCCGGTTCGGTCGTCGTGCTGCTGGTCGGCTCGAGTGCGCTATCGCAGGCGCATCTGGGCGAGAAGACGATTCACGCCGAATTCGCACAGGCGGCGGGTCTGCGCTCGGGAGCATCGGTGGATATCTCCGGCATCGAGGTCGGTTCGGTGCGTGCCGTGCGACTCGATGGCGCGAAGGTCGTCGTGGATCTGAAGGTGCGCAAGGATCTTCGTCTCGGGCCGGATGCCTCGGCCGCCATCGAGATGGCGACCATTCTCGGCAAACTGCATGTCGAATTGGTGCCGGGCAATGGAAAAGGACTGCCGGACAACCGAATTCCGTTGACACAGACCTCGGTGCCGTACAACCTCGGCAAGGTTGTTCGGGATCCGACCTACACATCGTCCTTCGAGCGCATCGAACGCCTGGATCCGGCGAAATTGCGGCAGTCACTGGATGTGCTCAGTCAGCAGATGGGGGACTCCCCGCAGCTCACCGTCGAGGCGCTGAACAGCATCGGCGCCCTGGCCAAGGTGATCAATGACCGCCGCGACGAGGTGGATACGCTGCTGAAGAGCATGGATCAGGTGGCCCAACTCGCCTCCGACAACCGCAATAGCGTGCTGCTGCTACTGACCCGCGGCGAGGCCATCGGCAATGCGGTCGCGCTGCGGCAGAACCTGCTGAAGCAACTGCTCGACAATGTCGCGAGCCTGTCGCGGCTGCTGCAGCAGATGGGCCTGGAGAACCAGGATCAACTCGGCCCGCTCATCCAGAATCTGAACACCATGTCCGAGGGCCTGGAAAAGAACCGGGACAACCTCGATTCGCTCTATGAAATCATGCCGGTCGCATTGCGGCAGTTCAACAATGCCCTCGGCAACGGCCCGTACGGCGATGTGTGGGCGCCATGGGTATTTCCGGACAACTGGCTGTGCTTCGCCCGAGCCGTACCGGGGTGCAACTGATGAAGATGCGGACCTTACTGAAATCGACGGTGCTCGGCCTGGCCGTGACGGTGGCGACCGGCTGTTCGCTGCTGCCCGACAGCCTCACCGCACTGCCCGGTCGATATCTCGGTGAACACCTGCAGATCAGTGCCGATTTCGAGAATGTCGCCGGTCTCTACGCGGGCAACGACGTCGCGGTGCTCGGCGTTCCGGTCGGCCGGGTCGATACCGTGACCCCCAAGGGCAGCTACGTCGAAGTCACCATGTCCATCGACAAGAGCGTGCGCATCCCCACCGACGCCATCGCGGCGCTGGTCTCACCACAGCTGATCACCAATCGGCATGTGGAACTCGCTCCCGCCTATGCGGGCAATGGTCCGGTGCTGACCGACGGCCAGCACATTCCGCTGGCCCGGACCCGTACCCCGGTCGAACTCGACCGCATTCTCGAAACGTTCGATCAACTCGGCGCGGCATTGAAGGGCGACAACGAAACCGGACCGATGGCGAGTCGGGTGCTGTTCCCGCTGCTGAACGGCAACGGCGACAAGCTGCGCGAAACGCTGGACGATCTGTCCTCCGCATTCGAGGTCACCCTTGCCAATGGTGATCAGATCTCGAATACCATCGTAAAACTCAATGAGATCACCGAGATAATCGCCCAGAACGACCAGACGGTACGGGATTTCAGCGGTCGGCTCACCGAACTCGTGCAGCTGATGGGGGAGCAGGCGCCGGGACTGCAGGCGGTGATCACCCAGCTCGACGACTTCGTCACCAATACCGCGACCGTGGTCGGCCAGAACCGGGAACAACTGCTCGGCGCGCTCACCCGATTCACGACATTGACCGCGCAGATGCGGGCCAATGCCCGTGGGCTCACCGAAATCACCGATCTGGCGCCGCTGTTCTTCGAGAACTTCTCGAATGCCGTGAGCCGGGAGAACCAGGCACTGCGCCTGCACGGTCTGTTGGACAAGGCTGTGCTGGACGGCGAGGCGCTTTCGCTGTTCTGTGAGCGCATCCAGCTGCGCCTCGATGGTTGCCGCACCGGGAAGATCCAGGACTTCGGGCCCGACTTCGGGTTGACCGCCGCGCTGCTCGGGATCACCGAATGAGTGCGGCGCGTGCGGCTTTCGTCGCGGCAACGGTTGTCGTGGCCGCGGCCGGGTGTGCCGTGACCGTCGATAACGTGCCGCTGCCGAAGCCGGGCATCGGCGGTCCCGGATATGAGCTGCACGCCGTATTCGAAGACGCGCTCAACCTGCCGGCGAATGCGCACGTGAAGATCGGCGGCACCGAAATCGGCATGGTCTCCGAGATCAGCACCACGAACTTCCTCGCCGATGTCGAAATGCGGATTCGGCAGGACATTCAGCTGCCTCGCGGTACCACCGCGGAACTGCGCCAGGCCACCCCGCTCGGTGACATGTTCGTCGCCATGACCCTGCCCGCTGACCAGGGCAGTGCCGAGATGCTGCGGCCCGGCGATACCATCGCACCCGACCACACCGGCACCGGCGCATCGGTCGAACAGCTGATGATGTCGATCTCGATGCTGCTCAATGGTGGTGGGCTCAATCAGGTTGCGCGGATAACCACCGAAATGAATTCGATGTTCGCCGGGCGCGCACCGCAGCTCGCACATCTGATCACCGAGCTGACCGATGTGCTCGCGGCACTGAACGCGCGCACCGCCGATGTCGACAGCGTGCTCTCCGGACTGAATGTGCTCACCGGCGAATTGGCCAGGCGTAAAGCGGAATTGGGGGCGGCCGCGGATACCTTTCCGCCGCTGATCGGATTGGTCGCCGAAAACAACAGGAGCATTGCCGAACTCGTCGCCAAGGTCTCGGTCACCATGTCCGCGCTCGGTGATTTCACCGATACCACCGGTCCGGAATTCCTGAGCCTGTTCGACAGCATCCAGCGGCTGATGTCCGGATTCACCCAGATGGGCGACAATCTGGCAGGCACGCTGGACGGCCTGCATGCCATCTATCCGAATGTCATGGCCAGCTACGACGGACCGGTGCTTGCCGTCGCCGCGACGGTCTCCTATCTCGATATCGGCGCGCTCACCGATCCGAAGGGCAGCCGCTGGCCGGAAATCGGTGACGTACCAGCATTTATCGGCAGTCTCGCCGAGGTGATGCAGAAGGTCATCGGACGACTGCAGGGCGGTGGACGATGAATATTCCGCTGTGGCACTGGCTGGTTCGGCATCGGATCGCCGTGGCCGATATCGGGTTGATCGTCGTGCTCGTGCTCGGCATGTCCTATCTCGGTGCGGCCGTCCTGCGGATCAATCCGCTGCCGAGCACCTATCGGGTCCGGGTCGAGCTGAAGAGTTCCGGTGGACTCGCGCCGAACAATGACGTCACCTTTCGTGGCAGTCGGGTCGGCAAGGTGCTCGACGTTCGGGTATCCGGTGACGGTGTGGCCGCCATTGCCGAAATCGACGACACCGCAAGGATTCCGGTGGGCGGTACCGTCGCCGTCGGCCGGCTCTCGGCGGCGGGGGAGCAGTACCTGGATTTCCGCCCCGATTCCGATAGCGGACCGTATCTGTCCGACGGTTCGATCGTCGAGCGATCGGCGACGAGCACACCGGTGACGGTCCAGTCGGTGCTCACGAATATGAGCGGGCTGGTCGGCGGCATGAATCCGGCCCGGCTCACTGTGATCATCGATGAACTCGACAAGGCGCTGGCCGGTGGTCCGGATCGGTTGCGCAATATGGTCGCCGGCATCAGCCGGGCCATGTCCGGCCTGACCGATCTGCTGCCGCAGACCCAGCGACTCATCGAGAACTTGCAGGTTATCGCCGAAACCACCACCCACGCCCAACCCGATCTGACCACGCTGACCACCGGCTCGAGCGCACTGTTCCAACAGTTGACCGCGGCTGATCAGGAAGTGCGCAGATTCCTCGAACTCGGGCCCGATCAATTGGCCACCCTCGGCGGCATCGTGCACGACACACAGGATCCGATGACCAATCTGATCACCAACTTCGTCGCCATCACCAAGGCGGCCAAACTTCGCCAACCGGCCATCGAAGCACTGTTCCCGGCGCTGCGAGCGGGTTCGGAGGCCATCGGGATTCCGGCGCACGACAATGCCTATAACACGATGGTCGATCCATGGCCGCGGCCGACCTGCGATTACCAGACGATCCCGGTGGTGCCGACCGAGAAGACCGTCGATACCAGGGTGCGGCTCTACAACTACTGCGTCACCACCGATCCCGCGCTGCAGATTCGTGGTTCGGCGAACGCGCCACGGCCGGATGTGCCGGACAACGGCTCCGGCCCGCCGCCCGGCGTCACCGGCAATGAACTCTCCCGACCCGTACCCGGCAGATAGGAACGAGAAATATGAGTGACAACGAGAACGCGCAGGCCGATGCCGCTGCGCCCGAGGAAACAGGTTCGCTCGATCAGGATATCGACGCGAACACGAGTGCCGCACCCGATGCGAGCGCGAAAGCGACTGCGGCCGAACGGTATGCGTTCCTCCGGGCGCCCAGTCAGCGCACCGCGTTCGCCTACCGCGCCGCTACCGCCTCGCTGCTCGTCGCCGCGCTCGCGTCCACGGTGTTCTTCTACCTCCAGAACAAGGACAACAAGGCCATCGTCACCGCCCACGAGGACGCCCGCCTCGCCGCCTGCCGATACGCGCCCGTACTCGCCGACTACGACGCCAAGAACCTGGACAAATACTTCGCCGCAGTCCTGGACGGCGCCACCGGCGACTGGAAAAGGCAATTCGACAGCACCAGCACGGAATTACGCGACGTCCTCACCCAAGGCGAGGTGGTCTCGAAGGTCAACGACGTCCAGTGCGCGATCAAATCCGGCGACACCACCTCCGCCGAAGCCATTGTCGTCATCGGCCAGACCATCACCAGCATGGGCACCCAGGGCAAGCCGGCCCCCGGTCAGCTGTCCATGGTGATGCGGTTGGCAAAGGTGGACGGCCGCTGGCTGGTCGACAAGGTGAACTCACCGCTCGCCACGCCACCCCGGTCCTAGCCCCGGGACGGCTGCGATAAGACGAGCGGCTCATCGGGCGAACACTGCGAATGCCCGCGTACTCGGGCCGGACGTCGACCGCGCCGAGTTCCTGGGCGCTGTGTCGACGGCATGGGAAGAGCTCGACCCAGACGACTACCCGTTCACCCGGGCCGTCGCGAACCAGCTGCGCGAGCACGACGGCCGCGAGCAATTCCTCGCCGGGATCGATCTCGTCCGCATCGCGCCGCACCTGCCCAGTGGACAGCCGCGCACTCCACCCGCCACCTGAACCCGCGCTCCTGCCTCCGGCTACGCGAAACCGTGACCGGCACTTGCTATTTCACCGGATGGAGAAACCGGTGAGCAGCAGTTCGGCCACCTGGACGCCGAGTTCGGACGGATCGGCGCGGCGGCTGCGGGCGAAGCGGGTGACGATGTGCAGGGTGCCGACGATGGCCTGGGGCAACAGCTCCGGTGGCAGGTCCGAGCGGAGGACGCCCTCGGCTTGGCCGCGTTCGACGAGTTCGAAGACCGCCTGGTGCATGCGTCGGGCGGCCGGTGGCGGTGAGGGCCGGTGGGTGTCGGCGGGGAGTGGCTGCCAGGCGGTGTTCACCGACAACATCGGATAGCGCTGGATGATCGCGGCCATTTCGATGATGAGTTCGCGCAGTGCGGTGCGCGGATCGAGTTCGCGGTCGCGCGCGTCGCTGATGACCCGCTGGGCCTCGATGGCGGCGGTGTCATGAATGGCGCGTCGAATGGCATCGCGGTTGCGGTAGCGCCGGTAGATGGTCATCCGGGCGACCTCGGCCTCGTCGGCGATGCGCTGGATGGTGGCGTGCGGATCGTCGGCGAGCACCCGCGCCGCGGTGCGCAGAATGTGCTCGTCATTGCGCTGCGCGTCACTGCGTGGTCCGCGACGGCGAACGGATTCGCTCACCACTTAAGTGTTACACATGCGACCCACTTAGCCTTCTAGCGTCGAGCCATGCGAGCCGAACAAACATCCGAAGAACGTCTCGATCCCCAACTGATCCGACTCGGCCTGGTCGTGGTGGTCGGCGTCTTCATGAGCATGCTGGACACCACGATCGTCAATGTCGCACTGCGCACACTCGGGCGTGAGCTCGATGCCGGATTGCCGACGATCCAATGGATCGTCACCGGTTACCTGCTCGCGCTCGCCGTGGTCATCCCGACCACCGGTTGGCTGACCGAACGGTTCGGCGGGAAACAGGTGTTCGTGCTGGCCACCGCCGCTTTCACGATTACGTCGGGACTGTGTGCGGCCGCGTGGAATGCCGACAGCCTCATCGCCTTTCGCATCGCCCAGGGTGCCGCCGGTGCGTTGCTCATGCCGGTGGCGCAGACGATTCTGGCGCGGGCCGCGGGACCCCACCGAATGGGCCGGGCGATGACCGTGGTCGGTGTGCCCGCCATGCTGGCCCCGATCCTCGGGCCGGTATTGGGCGGCGCGCTGATCGACAATGTCTCGTGGCGGTGGATCTTCTTGATCAATGTTCCGGTGGGCGCGGTGTCGGTACTCCTCAGCATGCGACTGCTGCCTACGGATGCGGTGTCGAAGCGCTCGCAGCCGTTCGACTTTCGCGGGTTGGCGCTGCTCGGCCCCGGACTCGCGCTGCTCGTCTACGGGTTGTCGCGGGCAGGTGAGGACGGCAGCTTCGCACCCGCCGAAGTGTGGCTCACCATGCTCGGCGGTATCGCGCTGATGGCCCTGTTCGGTCGGTACGCCGTCGGCCACGGCGAGCGGGCCCTCATTCCGCTCGGCTACTTCCGTGACCGGGCGTTCACCGGCGCGAGCGTGGTTTCGCTATCGCTCGGCCTCACGATCTTCGGCGTAATGCTGCTGATTCCGCTGTACTACCAACAGGTTCGAGCCGAGAGCGCACTGCTGGCCGGATTGCTCATGGCCCCACAGGGAGTCGGCACCGCATTGGCCATGCCCATCGCGGGCAAGCTCACCGACGCCTACGGACCACGGCGCGTTGTCCTCGCGGGCAGCATCCTGACAACGCTGAGTGCGCTTGCGCTGACCCAGGTTTCGACAACTACGTCCTACTGGCTGCTGGCCGGTGTCCTCGCCGTCCGTGGCCTCGGTTTCGGCGCGACCATGATGCCTGCGATGGCGGCCGGTTACCGCAATCTGCCGTCTACCGCGGCCGGTCATGCCAGCAGCGTGCTACAGATCCTCTCGCGCGTCGGCGGAACACTCGGTGCCGCCCTGATGGCGGTCATCCTCGCCCAACACATCGCCGCCGCCGAACGCACGCCCGCCGCACTGAGCAATGCCTATGCCAGCACGTTCTGGTGGGCCGTTGCCGCCAATGCCATCGGCATCGCCTTCGCCCTGTTGCTGCCCGACACGCCGCCGACGCGCCCTGACAATATGGCTGAGCCGAGGTGACAGGGCACCCGTAGTCTCACGTCTTATCGAGGCTTCCTTGCGGCACCACCCAAACATGCGGTTGCCTCGTAACCGCGGCAATGTGTTCGAAGTCAGCGTCGTAATGCACCAAGACCGCACCATGGAACTCGGCGACGGCCGCTGTCATCAGATCCACGATGCCAGTGGCTCGATGCTGACTCTTGCGCGCCATCAATTGCTGTACCTCACGCGCGCGGTCGGCAATGGTTTCGTTGATGGGGAGATTGACATAGAGACCGCGTCGGCGTTGCGCAATGTTCTGCACGTCAGCAAGATTGCGGCCCGAGTAGCCGGCTTCCAGGTCGACAGTGACGCAGGTCGCCGCAGCACGATCGGCGATGAGGCCGGCCAGCACAACTCGCACCCCCTCATGTCTGAGTCGAGCGCTTGCGGAGGTATCGATGAGGTGCAGCCGGAGGGGAGTGGTTTCGCTCAACGGCGCGCCTGGTCCATGACCTCCGCGTCACCGATATCCGGTCCGACGCCGAATCCATACGGATCGTTCAGTACCTGGTCGATCCGGCGTCGGCGTTCCGCGACGAACTCCAAGGCCGCGTTCACCGTGTCCTTCTTTGTGGTTGTCCCCAGCTCCTTGGCCGCCAAGGCCAGGGCTTCGTCATTCACGTCGATCATTGTCTTCATATATCCAAGAATATATACAGTGAGATACTTGAAGCAATACGCATGGGAGACTTCGACTGCTTGTCCCACCTGGGCAAATCAGACCGACCTAGACAGTTGGGGTGGTCGGAGGGTCGATACCATGGCCGCATGAGTGTCGACAATCGCCGTACGGCGCGCAAGGCGGTCAGCGGCGACTCGGCACCGCGGGAGATTCGGCGCAGGCCGAAGAATCGGCGGGCCCAGATCGCGGCGGCCTCGGCGGCCGCGTTCGGCGCGCTGGGTTATCACGGCGTGAGCATGGAGGACATCGCCTCCGGGCTCGGCATCAGCTCGGCGGCGCTGTACCGGCACTATCCGAGCAAGTACGCGCTGTTCCGAGCGGAATTGCTGCGGGTGGGCCGGGCCATGACGGACTCGGTCGAGCTGCCCGAGGCCGCCGCGAGCCGGGGGATGGCAGCCGACGGAGTCGGCGGGGTGGGTAAGCCCTGGACGCCGGAGCGGCGGCTGCGCCAAGTACTCGACGCTCTGATCGGCGTCACGATCGAGAATCGGCCGACCGTCACGCTGGTGCGCTGGGAGGGCCGCTATCTCGAACCGGAGGATCTGGCTGTCCTGACCGACCAGCAGCTCGCCGTCGTGGGTGCGATCGGTGTGCAATTGGCCGCATTGCGACCGGAACTCGCCGATGACGAACTGCGGGTGTTGCGTGCCGCCCTGCTCAGCGTGATCACCAGCATCGCCGATCACCATGCCAACCTGCCCGCGAAATCCCTTGCCCGGCTATTGAGTTCGGCCTGCTGGTCGATCGTGCCCGCCGAGCTGCCCGCGGTCGAAGCGGATGCCGAACTGCCGGTGGCGGCGGAGATTCCGGATTCGTTCAAACATGAGCTGTTGCTGCGCAAGGCCGTCGAACTCTTTCACGATCGCGGCTATCCGAATGTCAGCGTCGAGGAAATCGCCACTGCCGCAGGGCTTTCCGCCGCATCGGCGGTGTACCGGTTCTATCGGGGCAAGAGCGATCTGCTCGCGGCCGCGTTCAGACGGGCGGCCGACCGGGTTTCCGGTGCGATCGGCCCGGCGGTGGCGGCGGCGGCCGACTCGGAAGCGGCGCTGACCACGCTGATCGAACAGTACGTCGAGGGCTCGTTCTCCGAACGCGCACTGACCTTCGTGTATTACACAGAGTTCCAGCATGTTCCGAGCGACGAGCGCACCGTGCTGCGAAATATCCAGCGGCTCAGCGTCGAAGAGTGGGCGCGGCTGCTGCGCGATGTGCGCCCGGAGCTCTCACCTGCCGAGGCCCGCTTCCTCATCCATGCCGCCTTCGCGTTGGTGGTCGATCTGGGGCGGACCTTCAGCACCGAACCGATCGCCGCCCCGGCCCGAGTGCGGTTGCTTATGCAGCTGGTCCTGTTCGGCCGCCCGGCCCGCGCGTAGTCTGCGCCCGCACTTGGCTGTGCGACCCATCGTCGGGTCGCATTATGTTATCGATCATTCTTTGTTCATACGCCGGAAGTCATCCACGTAATAGCCTAATTCTATATCCTTTTGTGATCTTGCATTCAACACGATTTCAGCACTGGGAAGAGGCGTCGAGCAAGCGTCCGGTTGGGCTAACATCGCGGGATGGATGCCGAGGATCGTCGCGCAACGGAGGACGCGACCGCAGACCGCACCGCGCCATCGCGTGAGGTGCGCCGCCGCCCGCGCAACCGACGGGCGCAGATCGCCGCCGCCTCCGCGGAGGCCTTCGGTTCGTTCGGCTACCACGGCGTGAGCATGGAGGACATCGCCTCGCGCCTCGATATCAGCTCTACCGCACTGTATCGGCACTATCCGAGCAAATACGCCCTGTTCCGGGAGGAGGCGCTGCGATTGGCCGGACTGAGCACCGAGGCCGTGCGCCTGCCCGAGCGACTGCGTGACCGGCCCGCCGCCGAGCGCTTGGACCACATACTCGATGCCCTGATCGCGGCCTCCATCGCCAATCGCCGCAGCGCCGCACTGCTGCGCTGGCAGAACCGCTATCTGGCGGAAGCCGACCGCCAGATCCTCATCGATCACCTGATCACCACCGATTCGGCTGCCCGCGAACTGCTCGCCGAGACCCGCCCCGAGTTGCCCGACCGAGACCGGGCGGTACTGTCGGCCGCCGCGATGAGCGTCATCGGCAGCATCTCCGATCATCACGTCGCGGTGCCCGTGCGCGCATTGGCGGCCCTGCTGCGCTCGGCCTGCCATGCGGTGATCGCCGCTGATCTGCCCGCATCCGGCGATGACACCGAAACCCTTGGCGCGAAGGAGGTTCCGCTCACCTTCAAACACGAGCTGCTGCTGGTGCGGGCCATCGAGCTGTTCCATGAACACGGATATCCCAATGTGAGCGTCGAGGATATCGCCAATGCGGCGGGCCTACCCGCATCGTCGGCGGTGTATCGCTTCTACCGCAGCAAGGGCGACCTGCTCGCGGCCGCGTTCCGCCGTGCCGCGGACCGGGTTTCGGCGGCCATCGGTCCCGCCATCGCCGCATCGGATACTCCGGAACAGGCACTGAGCACCCTGATCGAGCTCTATGTGCAGGGCTCCTTCGCCGAGCGCGACCTGACCTTCGTCTACTACGCGGAGATCAGCAATGTGCCCCCGGAGGACCGCACCGTACTGCGAAATATCCAGCGGCTCAATGTCGAAGAGTGGGCCAAACTGCTCATCGGGGTCCGGCCGAAGTTGTCCCCGGCCGAGGCGCGGGTATTGGTACATGCCGCGCTGGCATTGGTGGTCGACCTCGGCCAGTGGCTCGGACCCGATAACCCGCTGTGCTCGCAGCAGCGGGTCGCACACCTGATGCGGGTCATCCTCTTCGGCAGCTAGGTCATCCGACAGCGCATTCACGACCGGTCGCATCGATGGTCCGGCGGTTCATCGCTATCCATAACGGCCGCGGCCGGTTTGGTCTCCAGCGGATTCACCGGCGCGCGGAACCGCGCGACCGCTGGTCGGCTGGATCGTGGCCGCATCGGCTTTGTCGATTTCGGCGTCCGAGTCGGATATCCAGCTGTCCTCGACCCGGCTCAGCGAGCCGTCTGCGGCCTGGTAGATCGGGTCGCTATCGGTCGGAGCAATGGCGAGCTTCTGCAGGGTCTCTTCGTGGAACTGCGCGAGCAACGCCCGTACGGAAGGAGTTGTCTCCCGCGAACGAGACGGATCGAGATCGGATGGCATTTTCACGCCCTCAACGGATTTGGATGATCCGCTGTACTGAGCAGCACCGCCCAATAGTCATCGCGCAGGACGTTCCACAGGTCTTCGTGCTGCGGAAGCAGCTCTCGGGCGTCGGCCAAATCCGGATACGCGTCGAATCCGATCGTGCCGAGTTGCGCTCCGTAGAGCGGTGTCTTGGACGGCACTCGGTAAGCGGTGAAATGCTCCGTAGGAAACTGCACGCGCAGGACACGCGGCATACGCGCTACCAACTGCCACACCGCGACCTTGTGACCGTCCTCGGTTCGCGCGGTCCGCAACTCGACTCGGCGCATCACGCCTCCCTGTTGGTGCGCCCGATGTCGGGGGACGCCAAACCCCGGCGCCGGGACGATTCATCAGGGTCGGCCTGGTAACTCCACTGATTGACCGCAACGACGAACAGTTCGATCACTTCGGTGGGAGGCGGTTGCCACCGGCCTTGACCCTCGGGCCGTGGTGGGCCGACGAACGGGTTTCGGTGCGGCAGAACACAATCAGGCTGTGACTGTCGTCTGTTCAACACGCGTGCTCTCCTCGGCTCGGCCGCGTCCTTGGTAGGCACCCCGTGACCGGTTGGCGTCACATGTCACGGGGCCGACTCCGACGCTACGAAAGGCCGACCGGCGGACGTCAGAAGTGTGCCAATACTTGCCAATGTCTATGCGATTTGGGTGCATGCTGTTCTGGGAGAAGGGAACATAGTCGGATGTGCTGCAAAGAGCAGCACATTCATAGACAGGAGTTGCGGCCATGCGCTTGCGTTACCTCGGCAAGGGTGGATCGAATCATGACGGCTGTCCGACGCTGTTCGCCACCGACGAAGGCTCCTACGTCGTCCTCGGATGGCGGACCGATCAGCCGGAAACTGTGGAGATCCCGCACCTCTTGGTCGGGTTCGCTGAACCTCGCACATACATCGGGGCACCGATGAGGGATACCGGACGCGGCACCTTCACTCTGTCCGGCCGACTGGTCATCGACCAGGACACGTTGGATCAGATGACCATGGAAGACTACGAAACAGCTATCGAGGTTCCGAAGGCAGAGAGGATCTATTTTGGAATTCCGGCCGACTCGTGAAATTCTGGCAGAATCCAGACACGAAGCATTCCATTTGGAGGTCCGGGACTCGTACGGAGTGCCATCGGAAGACGAGCCTTTCCAAAAGTTCTTGACCAACGAGCCATTCGATTATCGGAAATGGTACGAGGGCTGGTCTAATTTTGTTCAGGAACTTGTGGCACACGGAGTATCGTTCAAACGGGTTCGCGTAGTCACTGTTCCGCACAGCGACTACCAGCGCTGGTCACTGACTATGGCGGCGTTCAACGTAGAAGCTGGCGAGGAGATTCGTTATCTTCCACGTCACCTTGCCGGGGAAGTGCCAAAAGACGATTGGTGGTTGATCGACTATGAAACCGTGGCATTCAACCTTTCCGATAAGGACGGCCGGGCGGTTGGCGGGTCGGCGGTAACCGACGATCCAGCGATTGTCTCCTACTGTCGGGGTGTCAAGGATCGACTCTGGAATTCGGCGACGCCGTATGACGAGTATGCGCGGATGATTTCTATCCAGTGACCAGCTCGGTTCAGGAAGCCCGGGAAGCTCTCGGTAAACGTCTACGGGAAATTCGGCGACGCGCCGGAATGTCCGGCCGAGAGCTCGCCCGCCTCGAGGGCTGGCACGAGTCGAAGGTCAGCAAGTACGAGTACGCGCGACTGAATGTGTCAGATATCGTCGTCCGCGCTTACTGCCGTCACTGTGATGCCAATGACCAGCTCGAAGACCTCCTAGCCACACTGCACAACATCGACAGTGCATATGTTGAGTGGCGTCAACTGCTCGGTACGGGCATGAAGCGTCGGCAACAGCAGACGATGAAGGTCGAATCACAAGCTACGTTCATTCGAAACTGGGAGTCAGCCGTTGTGTCGGGTTTGCTCCAAACGGCCGATTACGCAACAGCGATCATGAGAAACGTTATAGCGTTCTATCAGATTCCCGACGATTTAGACGAAGCCGTTTCAAAGCGAATGGAGCGGCAACGTGTCCTTTATCAAAAGGGTAAACGATTCCACATACTGATGGCTGAACAATCGCTCTATACCACCTTTGGGAACGATGAGGTGATGATTGGCCAGCTGGACCGCTTGTATTCGGTAATCGGGATGCCTCGGGTGACTTTGGGGATTGTTCCACATACTGCCGAAGGCTTGGTTGTGGTGGATAACTTCTTTATGTTCGACAACCGAATGGTAAAGGTTGAAGGCCATACGGCTGGCATCACCATTACCCAGCCCCGGCAGATTTCTCTCTATGGTCGTGCGTTCGATATTCTCGCTAGGCAATCCGCAACGGGTGAAGCGGCGCGGACGCTTATTCGGAAGGCTATCGAAACTCGATCCGGATAGCCCTCTCCTCAGCCGTATCCGGATCAGATATCCGACCGTGCATCCACGGCCGGTGCGCTGGTTCACTTCTCGGCCGGGCGAACGGCGGCGTACCAGTCGAGGAGTTCCGGATTGTCGACCGCGCTGCGTTCGACGACGCGGGTGGGGTCGGCGCCCTGGAAGAGTTTCTTGATCGGGACCTCGAGTTTCTTGCCGGTGCGGGTGTGGGGAATGCCGGGGGCGACGATGATTTCGTCGGGAACGTGGCGGGGGGAGACCTCGGTGCGGATGGTGGTGTTGATGCGGGTTTTCAGGTCGTCGGTCAGGTCGGTGCCGGGGGTGAGAGTGACGAACAGCGGCATCCAGTAGCCGCCGTCTGGTTGTTCAGCGCCGATGACCAGGGCCTCGGTGATTTCGGGGAGGCGCTCGACGGACTGGTAGATATCGGCGCTGCCCATGCGGATGCCGTGCCGGTTGAGGGTGGAGTCGGAGCGACCGTGCACCACGATACTGCCGCGATCGGTGATGGTGATCCAGTCGCCGTGCCGCCAGACGCCGGGGAACATGTCGAAATACGCGTCGTGGTACCGGATTCCGTCCGGATCGTGCCAGAAACGCACCGGCATGGACGGCATGGGTTTGGTGATGACGAGTTCGCCGACCTCGTCGCGGACCGGCTTGCCGTCGGCGTCGAAGGCCTCCAGTGCGACACCCAGGTAGGGCGCGGAAAGCTCGCCCGGCCAGGTCGGTACGGTCCGCGCGCCGCCGATGAAGGCGGAGACCACATCGGTGCCGCCGCTGATCGAGGCGACCTGCACATGGTCACCGACATTGTCGCCCAACCACACCGCCGACGCGGGCGGCAGTGCCGAACCGGTGATGCCCACCTGCCGCAGCGCGGTGAGATCGTGGTCGGTGCGTGGCACCGCACCCGCCTTGATACAGGCGAGCACATAGCCGGGACTCGTGCCGAGGACGGTCGCGCCGACCTGGGATGCAATGTGCCACAGCGCATCCGGGGCCGGAAAGGTGGGACTGCCGTCGTAGCAGACGATGGTCGCACCGACCAGCAGCCCGGCGACCTGGAAGTTCCACATCATCCAGCTCGGGCTGGTGTACCAGAAGAAGGTGTCCTCGGGGCCGATATCGGCCTGCAGCGCAACGGCTTTGAGATGTTCCAACACCACGCCGCCGTGCCCGTGCACGATGCCCTTGGGCAGTCCGGTGGTGCCGGAGGAGAAGACGATCCACAACGGATGATCGAAATCGACCGTCTCGGTCTCGATGACAGCGGTCTCGACATCGGTGGCCGCCTCGGTCCAGGCCAGAGCGTCCGGAACCGGCAGGCCGAGCTGGGAGACGGCGACCGTCGTCTGCACGGTGTCGAGCCCGGCCCGCAGCGCCGCGATATCGTCGCGTTTGTCGTGCGTCTTGCCACCGAATCGGTAGCCGTCGGCGGTGATCAGCACGGTGGGTTCGAGCTGGCCGAGCCGGTCCAACGCCGCCTTGGGCGAATAGTCCTGACCACAAGCGCTCCACACCGCACCGATGCTCGCGGTGGCCAGAAAGGCGATCACCGCCTCCGGAATATTCGGCAAGTATCCGGCGACCCGATCACCTGGGCGCACACCGAGCGAGCGCAGTGTGCGCGCGAATGCCGCGGTGCTGTCGATCAATTCGCTCCAGGACACCTCGCGCACCGCAGCGTCCTCGGTCACCGCGATGATGGCGGGCCGGTCGGTGCGGAACTGCCGTACCACCTGATCGACATAGTTCAGCCGGGTGCCCGGAAACCACTGCGCGTCCGGCATTTCGGCGCTCGCCAGCACCTTGCCCGCGATCGGGCCGAGCTCGAAGTAATCCCACAGCGCACCCCAGAAACCGGGCAGATCGTCGACCGACCACTGCCACAGCGATCGGTAGTCCGGCGTCGACCCTCCGGTGCGGGCAGCCGCGAACCGGGCGAAGTCGGTGATGCGCGCCGCCGCGATATCTGATTCGGTCGGCACCCATTGTGGTTGCACCGCATTACCTCCTGGCTGAGTCTTCGAAAATCAGGTGTGGTTCGCGCGCCGCACGATCTGCTCGGCATGCCGTAGCACCGGGGCATCCACCATGCGGCCCTCGAATGCGAAGACACCCCGATGGTTCGGGACCTCATCGAGCACCCTGCGTGCCCAGTCGATTTCGTCCTCCGACGGCGCGTAGGCCGCCCGGATGACCGGCACCTGGCTCGGATGGATCGCCACCTTGGCGTCGAAGCCGACCGCGACCGCGTCGAGCGCTTCGGCGCGCAATCCGTCGAGATCGCGGATGTTCAGATACACCGAGTCGAGCGCGAATTTGCCGTACGCCTTGGCCGCGAGCAGGGTGGTCGAGCGAACATGGCGGGCCACATCGCGATAGCTGCCATCGGCATGCCGACTGGAGTTGCCGCCGAGCCCGGCGACCAGATCCTCCGCACCCCACATGACCCCGATCGCATTGCGCGCCAATACCGCTCGCCCGACCGCCATGGCGCCGAGCGGCGATTCGATCAGCGCGATCACCTCGTAGTCGGCGAGTGAGCCGAGTTGTTCGGCGGATTCGGCCTTCGCCAGCATGATCCGCCGATATTCGGTGCGCGCCAGCGCCGCGAGATCCAGCTCGTGCTCATCGGTGCCGACGGCATTGATCCGCACCACGGTGGTCTCGGGATCGAGTGGGGTTTCGACGAGCGCATTGCGCCCGGCCGCCTTATCTCCGGCGGCGACCCCGTCCTCGAGATCGATGATCACCACATCGGCTGCCGCGGCGGCCTTTTCGAAGCGTTCGGGGCGGTCGGCCGGGCAGAACAGCCAGGCCGGTCCGGGCAGTTGCCAACTCATGCGGACCTCGGTTCCTTGCGTACCAGCGTCTGGCGTACCGCTGTGGCCACGATATCGCCGTGCTGATTGCGGGCCGTATGCGAAAAGGTGACGATGCCCTCGCCGGGACGGCTCTTCGATTCGCGCTTGTCGGTGACCACGGTTTCGGCGTACATGGTGTCGCCGTGGAACAGCGGCTTCGGGAAGGCGATCTCCGAGAACCCCAGATTGGCGACGATCGTGCCCTGGGTCAGCTGCGCGACCGAGAGACCGATCAGGGTGGACAGGGTGAACATCGAATTCACCAGACGCTGGTGGAACGGCGGCAGCTGATCGCTGAAGGCCGCGTCCAGGTGCAGCGCCTGGGTATTCATGGTCAGCGTGGTGAACAGGACATTGTCGGCCTCGGTAATGGTCCGGCCCGGCCGGTGCTCGTACACCACACCGGTCTCGAACTCCTCGAACCACAGGCCGCGCTGCACCACCCGGCGTGGGGCGTCCGTCTCCGTCACAGGCCCAGCTCCCGTCCGATCAGCATCAACTGCACCTCCGTTGTGCCCTCGCCGATCTCCAGGATCTTGCTGTCGCGATAGTGCCTGGCCACCGCGTATTCGTTCATGAAGCCGTAGCCACCGAAGATCTGGGTGGCGTCGCGGGCATTGTCCATGGCGGCCTCGCTGGCCACCAGCTTCGCGATGGAGGCTTCCTTCTTGAAGGGTTTGCCCGACAGCATGAGTGCGGCGGCGTCATAGTAGGCGGTACGCGCGGCATGGGCGCGTGCCGCCATGCGGGCGATCTTGAAGGCAATGGCCTGATTGCGGCCGATGGCCTGACCGAAGGCCTCGCGCTCCTTGGCGTAGCGCACGCTCTCGTCGACACAGCCCTGGGCCGCGCCCACCGACAGCGCCGCGATGGCAATCCGGCCCTCGTCGAGAATGCGCAGGAAGTTGGCGTAGCCGCGACCGCGCTCGCCGAGCAGATTCTCCTCCGGCACTCGGACGTCGGTGAAGCTCAACGGATGGGTATCAGAGGCATTCCAGCCGACCTTGTTGTAGGCGGGTTCGGCTACGAATCCGGGGGTGTCGGTGGGCACCAGGATGGTCGAGATCTCCTTCTTGCCACCCGACTGCCCGGTCACCGCGGTCACGGTCACCAGTCTGGTGATATCGGTGCCGGAGTTGGTGATGAACTGCTTGCTGCCATTGATGACCCATTCGCCGCTGTCGGCGACCGCGGTGGTCCTGGTGCCGCCCGCATCGCTGCCCGCACCGGGTTCGGTGAGGCCGAAGGCGGCGAGATTGCGGCCACTTGTCAACTGCGGCAGCCATTCCTGCTTCTGCTTATCATTGCCGAAGCGGTAGATGGGCATGGCACCGAGCGAAACACCGGCCTCGAGTGTGATCGCCACGCTCTGATCGACCTTGCCGAGTTCCTCCAGCGCCAGGCACAGTGCGAAGTAGTCGCCGCCCATGCCGCCGTACTCCTCCGGGAACGGCAGACCGAATAGACCCATCTCGGCCATACCCGCGACGACCTCGTACGGAAACGTATGGTTCGCATCGTGTTCGGCGGCGACCGGGGCGACCACCGACTTCGCGAAATCCCGCACCGTCAGTGCGAGGTCGCGATAGTCCTCGGGCAGTGTGCCGGTGGACAAAAAGTCGGTCATGACCGCGCCTCGCTGACGCTCGGCTCCGTCATGCCCGACAGGTCGGCTGTGTTCATTGTTCGTTCGCTTCGCTCACTCATGCGGAAATTCCTTCTCGCTCGACGGTTTCGGGTTCGGTGGCGGCCGCGATGATCCGCACCAGCGGCTGGTCCAGGCGGACCTGGGCGCCCGGTTGGACCAGGACCTCGACGGTGCCCGCCACCGGTGCGGTGAGCGTGTGCTCCATCTTCATGGCCTCGACCACCACGACCGGGGCCCCGACGGCGACGGTGGCACCATCGGCGACCGGTACCGCGATCACCGAACCCGGCATGGGGCTGCGGATTTCGGCGTCACCGACGTGTTCGGCGCCGCCGCGGACATTTACCTCGGCCACCTCGCGCAGCACCGCGACACCGGACGGTCCGGCCACCCAGAGCTGTCCGTCGTGCTCGGCGACGCGGTACTCCCGGCGCAGGCCGTCCAGCGTCAGGACGAGCATTCCGTCGGTGAAATCGGCAGTGACCGTGACCGATTCGCCGCTGTTGAGGTGCGCCTCGGCGGCATCGGGCGTACCGGTCAGGTAGACGTGCTCGGTGCGGTCACCACCGGCGAGCCGGATGGTGGTCGGTGCGGGTGTGCCGATGCGCCACCCGGACGGGATGTCCCACGGATCGCTCGCCGTCGCGGGCCAGCGCCGCAGCCAGTGATAGGCGGCGGCGGCGATGAATTCGTCCGCGCCGACGGCGGTGGGTCGGAAGTCGCCGACCCGGCGATCCAGCAGTCCGGTATCGAGTTTCCCCGCGACCACATCCTGGTCGGCCAGCAGGAAGCGCAGGAACTCGATATTGCTGGTGACGCCGAGCAGCACGGTATCGCTCAGTGCCCGATCGAGTTTCGCGAGTGCGGTACGGCGATCGGCGCCGTGCACGATGACCTTCGAGAGCATCGGGTCGTAATCGCTGCCGACGACGGTGCCGATACGCAGGCCCGAATCCACCCGCACGCCGCTACCTTCGGGCTCGGACAGGTCGAGCACCGTGCCGCCGGTGGGCAGGAAGCCGCGGCCGGGATCCTCGGCGTAGACACGGGCTTCGATCGCATGTCCGACGAGCTTCAGCTCATCCTGGTCGACCGCGAGCTTCTGCCCGGCCGCGATCCGCACCTGGCACTCCACCAGGTCGATCCCGGTGACCAGTTCGGTGACCGGATGTTCCACCTGCAGCCGGGTATTCATCTCCATGAAGAAGAATTCGTCCGGCCGATCGGCGGACACGATGAATTCGACCGTGCCCGCACCGACATAGTCGACGCTGCGCGCGGTATTGCACGCGGCCGCGCCGATGCGCGCCCTCGTCGCCGCGTCCAGCAGCGGTGACGGTGCCTCCTCGATGACCTTCTGATGCCGCCGCTGCAGACTGCACTCGCGTTCACCGAGGTGGATCACGTGGCCGAATTGGTCGGCCAGGATCTGCACCTCGATATGGCGTGGCCGGGTGACGAATCGCTCCAGGAAGAGGGTGTCGTCACCGAATGCCGCGGCCGCCTCACGCCGGGCGCTGACCAGCGCGGCGGGCAATGCCGATGGCTCCTCGACCAGCCGCATACCCTTGCCGCCACCTCCCGCCGACGGCTTGACCAGTACCGGATAGCCGATATCGGTTGCGGCGTCGATCAATTCGGCGTCGGTAAGGCCCGGACGCGCGATACCGGGGACTACGGGCACATCGAAGGTGGCGACGGTGTTCTTCGCCGCGATCTTGTCGCCCATGATCTCGATCGCCTCGGCGGGCGGTCCGAGGAAGACGATGCCCGCCTCGGCCAGCGCGGCGGCGAAAGCGGCATTCTCGGAGAGGAATCCGTAGCCGGGATGCACGGCCTCGGCGCCGGTGCGCACCGCCGCGGCGACCACTTTCTCGATATCGAGATAGCTTTCCCGCGCCGGTGCCGGACCGAGCCGCACGGCGGTATCGGCCTCGTGCACGTGCCTGGCCTGCGCGTCCGCATCGCTGTAAACCGCGACGGAGCGAATCCCCATGGTGCGCAAGGTGCGAATGACGCGCACCGCGATCTCGCCGCGGTTGGCGACGAGCACGGTGTCGAAACCAATGGGATGGGAATTGTTCATCATCGCGCTCACATCCGGAAGACGCCGTAGGAAACGGGTTCGAGCGGTGCCTGCGCACACACCGAAAGGGCAAGTCCGAGTACGGTTCTGGTATCGGCGGGGTCGATCACGCCGTCATCCCAGAGCCGCGCGGTCGAGTAGTACGGATTGCCCTGATGTTCGTACTGTTCCCGGATCGGCGCCTTGAATGCCTCCTCGTCCGCGGCCGACCACGGCTGTCCGCTGCTGTCGAGTTGATCTCCGCGCACCGTCGAAAGCACCGAGGCGGCCTGTTCGCCTCCCATGACCGAAATTCGCGCATTGGGCCACATCCACAGGAAGCGCGGCGAATACGCGCGCCCGCACATCGAATAGTTGCCCGCGCCATACGATCCGCCGATCACCACGGTGAGCTTCGGCACTCGTGCGCAGGCCACGGCGGTGACCATCTTGGCGCCGTGTTTGGCGATACCACCCGCCTCGTAATCGCGCCCGACCATGAAGCCGGTGATGTTCTGCAGGAACAGCAGGGGAATCTTGCGTTTATCGCACAGTTCGATGAAATGCGCGCCCTTCATGGCGGATTCGCTGAACAGCACGCCGTTATTGGCGACGATGCCGACCGGATGGCCGTGGATGCGGGCGAATCCGGTGACGAGCGTCTTGCCGTATTCGGACTTGAATTCGTGGAATCCACTGTCCGCGTCGGTGCCACCGTCGACCAGTCGGTGGATGACCTCGCGTACGTCATATGGGGTGCGCAGATCGACGGGGACCACGTCGTACAGTTCGGACTCCGGCTTCGCGGTCGCGACGGTCGGCGTCACCTCCCACGGTGCGGCGGGGCGCGGGCCGAGCGTGGCCACGATGCGGCGCACGATGCGCAGCGCATCCTGGTCGTCCTCGGCCAGATGATCGGTGACTCCCGAAGTGCGCGAATGTAATTCGCCGCCGCCCAGCTCCTCGGCGGTGACCACCTCACCGGTCGCGGCCTGCACCAGCGGCGGCCCGCCGAGGAAGATCGTGCCCTGATTGCGCACGATCACCGCCTCGTCGCTCATCGCGGGCACGTATGCGCCACCGGCGGTGCAGGAACCGAGTACGGCGGCGATCTGCGCAATGCCCTTGGCGCTCATGGTCGCCTGGTTGTAGAAGATGCGCCCGAAGTGCTCCCGATCCGGGAAGACCTCGTCCTGCCGTGGCAGGAACGCGCCGCCGGAGTCGACGAGATATACACACGGCAATTGGTTCTGCAATGCGACCTCTTGGGCGCGCAGATGCTTCTTCACCGTCATCGGGTAGTAGGTGCCGCCCTTGACCGTGGCGTCATTGGCCACGATCACACATTCCCGCCCGGCGATCCGGCCGATACCGGTGATGATTCCGGCGCCGGGAGATTCGTCGTCGTACATGCCGATCGCGGCCAGCGGTGAGAGTTCGAGGAATGGGCTGCCCGGATCGAGCAGTTGATCCACCCGCTGCCGTGGGAGCAGCTTGCCGCGGGCCACATGCCGCTCGCGTGCCTTCGCGGGCCCGCCGAGCGCCGCAGCGGCCAGCCGGGCGCGCAGATCCTCCAGTAGCGCCCCATGCGCCGTGCGGTTGTCGACCTCGACCTGTTCGGTCACCGTCATCACGCCGTCCTGCCATCCGGTTAGTCGCCGATAACTGGAATTCAGGTTAATGTTGATTAACCGAGATGTCCAGGTGTGCTGAAAGGAGCGCGTGTGACCAGCACCGACCCCGTCGCACCCACCCGCAGGGAGCAATTGAAGCTGCAGCGAAGGGCGCAGCTGCTCGATGCGGGCGCCCGGCTCATCGCCGATCGCGGCTTCCTCGGCATGCGCCTGGACGACCTGGGCGCGGCCGTCGGGATCAGCGGGCCCGCGGTCTACCGGCACTTCCCGAATAAGGAGGCGCTGCTGGTCGAACTGCTCATCGGGGTCAGCCAGCGGCTGCTCGACGGTGGCAAGGCAGTGGTGGCGCGGACCGGGTCGGCGCGCGAGGCACTGTCCGGGCTGGTCGATTTCCATCTGGACTTCGCGCTCGGCGAGCCCGAACTCATCCGGATCCAGGACCGCGACCTCGAGAACGTGCCGGCCGGTCCCAGGCGCGAACTGCGGCGCACCCAGCGTCACTACGTCGAGATCTGGGTGGCGGTGCTGCGGGAGCTGTATCCGGAGCTGCCGGAGGAAACCGCGCGGGTGCAGGCCCATGCCGGCTTCGGCCTGATGAACTCCACGCCGCACAGTGCCACCACCGCCACCGCCACCCGGGCCCGGCCGATACTGCGTCGCATGGCGCTGTCCGCACTGGGTCAGAACGCACTGGGTCAGGCCGAACTGGGCTGATCGCCCGCCGCTTTTCAAGCCTCTGCCAGCCCCGACGGAGCGGGTCCTACGAGCAAAATCAACACACCATCACCGTGCGGTCCACCCGCCGTCCATGGTGTAGGACGCGCCGGTGACCATGCCCGCATTCGGCGAGGCGAGCCAACCCACCAGTGACGCGACCTCTTCCGGCTCCACCAGGCGCTTGATCGCACTCTCGGTGAGCAGCACCCGCTCCAGCACCTCCTGTTCGTCGATGCCGTGCGCCTTGGCCTGATCGGCGATCTGCTTGTCCACCAACGGCGTTCGGACATAGCCCGGATTGACGCAATTGCTCGTCACGCCATGGCGGCCGCCCTCGAGCGCGGTCACCTTGGACAGGCCCTCCAGGGCATGCTTGGCCGTCACATACGCGACCTTGTATTCGGACGCGCGCAGCCCGTGCACCGAGGACAGATTGATGATCCGGCCGAAGCCCCGCCGATACATCTGCGGCAATGCCGCGCGGATGAGCAGGAACGGCGCTTCGACCATGAGGGTCATCAGGTTCCGGAATCGCTCCGGCGGGAAGTCCTCGATCGGGTTGATGCTCTGCACACCGGCGTTGTTCACCAGGATGTCCACATCCAGGGTGAGTTGTTCCAGTGCCGCGACGTCGAGAAGGTCTATGGCCCAGGCTTTTCCGTCGAGTTCGCCCGCGAGTGCCTTCGCGCCGATGTCATCGATATCGGCGATGGTGACGGTGGCGCCGCGTGCCGCGAGTTCGCGGGCGCAGGCGGCGCCGATGCCGCTGGCGCCGCCGGTGATCAGGGCGGAACGTCCGATCAGATCACTCATGTGAGCTCCGCTCGTAGGGCGTCGGCCGGTGCAACGGGCGCCGCCGGGGTGGGTGCCGATTGCGTGGCGAGGGTTTCCACGTCGGCGTTGTCGATGCTCTCCAGTGCGATACCTTTCGTTTCGCGGGCGAACAGGACCGCGATCGCGGTGATCACCGCGGCCGCGGCCAGATACACGGCGATCGGTACCGCTGATCCGTAGGTATTGAGCAAGCGGACCGCGATGATCGGGGCGAGCGATCCGGCCACGATCGAGGTGACCTGATAACCGAGGGAGACACCGGAATACCGCATCCGGGTCGGGAACATCTCGGCCATGATCGCGGGCTGGCCCGCATACATCAAAGCGTGGAACACCAGGCCGATGATGATCGCGGACATGATGATCGCGTTGTGGCCGCTGTCCATCATGGGAAAGGCGAAAAAGCCCCACGTGCCCGCGGTGAGCGCGCCGACCAGGTACACCGGCCGCCTACCGAAGCGATCGGAGAGCATGCCCGCCAACGGGATCACGACCAAGTGCACGGCGTGTGCGGCGAGCAGCCACCAGAGGATGACCTTGGTGTCGACGTGCACATGCACCTTGAGATAGGTGATGGTGAAGGTGACCACCAGGTAGTAGAGGATGTTCTCGCCGAAGCGCAGTCCCATGGCGGTGCATACGCCGCGCGGGTAGCGCCGCAGCACCTCGACGACACTGAGCGAATCGGCCTTGATCTGTTCGATTTCCTGCTGTGCCGCGACGAAAATCGGCGCGTCGGTGACCTTGGTGCGGATGTAGTAGCCGACCAGCACGACCACCGCGGACAGCCAGAACGCCACGCGCCAACCCCAGCTGAGGAAGGCGGCGTCGGACAGCGTCGAGGTCAATGCCAGCAGCGCGACCGTCGCCAACATATTGCCCACCGGCACCCCGGCCTGCGGCCAGCTCGCCCAGAAACCGCGGCTCCGGTTCGGACTGTGTTCGGCTACGAGCAGGACCGCACCACCCCATTCGCCACCGACCGCGAAGCCCTGGATGAAGCGCAGGACGACCAACAAGGTCGGTGCCCAATAACCGATCTGGGCGAAGGTCGGCAGACAGCCCATGAGGAAGGTCGCGCTGCCGACGAGCACCAGACTGAATTGCAGCAGCTTTTTGCGGCCGTATTTGTCACCGAAATGTCCGAAGACGACACCGCCCAGCGGGCGTGCGGCGAATCCGACGGCGTAGGTGATGAAGGCGGCGAGGATCGCGTCGAGATCGCTGGTGCCCTTGGCGAAGAACACCTTGCTGAAGACGAGTGTCGCGGCCGTGCCGTAGAGGAAGAATTCGTACCACTCGACGACGGTGCCCGCCATGGACGCGGCCACCACCCGCTTCAGTCCGGCCGGTATCCCGCCGGGGTCGTTTCCCGTCGGCCGCATCGCATCGCGCACACTCATCGAACTTCTCCTTCATGACCGGGGCCACATCTGGCAAAAAGATGTGACGGCCCCCACATTGCGTGGTCAGAACGAGTATTCGTGCACATATCTTCGGTCGCAATGACCAGTTGTGCAGTACGCGTCTGCAAGAATGCAGATATGAGCTCGGCCGCCTCGGGTCCCAGTCGCCCCAGCGCGGATGATCTGCTGGTTCTGCTCGCCGTCGGGCGATCCGGACGCTTTGTATCCGCCGCTGAGGAGCTCGGGATCAACCACACCACCATCTCGCGCCGCATTGCCGCACTGGAGCAGACGCTGGGCGGGCGGGTGCTTACCCGGGTGACCGGCGGTTGGGAATTGACCGATCTCGGGCGGGAGGCATTGGCGGCGGCCGAGGCGGTGGAGTCCGCGGTCAAGTCACTGGCTACCGATGCCGACGGCACCCGGGTGCTCGAGGGTGTGGTTCGGATTTCGGCGACCGACGGATTCAGTGCCTATATGGCCGCGCCGGCCGCGGCCGAGGTGCAGCGGCGGCATCCGAAGATCTCCGTCGAGATCGTCGCGGCGACCCGCCGGGCGTCCCAGCAGCGTTCGGGGCTGGATATCGAAGTTGTCGTCGGTGAACCGCAAGTGCACCGCGCCAGGGCGATTCGACTGGCCGATTACTGCCTCGGGCTCTACGGTTCGCGCGACTACCTCCGGGAACACGGCACACCAACGGCCATCGAGGATCTCGCGCGCCACTCGCTGGTCTATTTCATTGATTCGATGCTGCAGGTGGACGATTTGGACCTGGCCTCGAGTTTCGCGCCCGCGATGCGCGAATCGGTCACTTCCACCAATGTTTTCGTACATGTCGAAGCGACTCGCGCGGACGCGGGCCTCGGTTTGCTGCCCTGCTTTATGGCCGATCGTCACGACGATCTGATTCGAGTACTTCGGAAGGAAGTCTCCGTTCGGCTCCCCTATTGGCTCGTCATCCGCACCGAGACATTGCGCAGGCCCGAGGTGGCGGCGGTTGTCGACGCGATTCAGGTTCGGGTGCGCGAACAGCGCAATGTTCTGCTCGGTTTATCGGCGTAATCGATTGATAGCCTTCATGATCGCATTGTGGGGGTGGGTGCGGGGCAGAGTGGTCTGCGATGAAACGGTCCGGCATGAGATCGAAGAAAATTGTCGCGACGGCGCTGCTCGCCCTCGCCGCAACGGGTTCGGCCGGTGGCACGACCACCGCAGCGCAATTCGATGAAGACGTCGTCGCCAACTGCGACATGATCAGGTTTGCGGCTATTTCGGGAAGATCTCGTCGATGTGGTTGGCGGTGAGTGAGCGATCGACCCAATTGTCGAACTGGTCGACGTCGGTGCAGGCTTTGATGCGGGCCTCGAGGGCTTCGGAGACTTCGAAACCCCGCTGGGCGAGAATCCGGAGCAACACCTTGGCTTCGCCCTGGGAGAAGTAACGCCGCGCGAACTCACTCTTGTATTCGTAGGTGCCGGTCGTCATGAGGCTCTCCAAGAAGTGCCGGGCCGCCTTGGGCAAGATGGCTGCTACCAGGTCAATGTACATCTCGCCGCGGGGCGCGGGGAACACGCTCGTAGCGAGGGTGGTCAGGATGGCGTTTCGTTCGGGGTGGTTGCGGTGGGCGATGGCCGACAGGACCGCGAGTTCTGGATTGTCGGTGGCGACCTCGGGCTCGGTGACTATCGGGACGTCTTTCGGGCTCAGTACCACAGGTCTGAGCGTGAACTCGGGGGCGACGGTGATCGGTTTGCGGCAATAGTTGGCGGTTCGCTCATTCGGGCACAGGACGAGCAGGATCGTGAGGCAGTGGAGTCGGGCACGCAGTGTGGTCAGGTAGACGGGCCAGCTCCAGGACTTGTCGGAATCCGGTTGGAGTTGGACCTCGACGACGACAGCCAGTACCGGGGTTGTGCCGGTGGCGAGCACAACTACCGAGTCGGCGCGGTACTCGGTCGGGTCGATATCGGGGAAGTCACCGGATTCCAGACGTGCATGGTCGAATTCGGGTAGCGGGTTGTCCAGCACGAGCTCTAGTAATTCGGCGGCCAGTTGGGGGCGTTGCCGGAACAGATCGATCACCACTTCGTGCAGGACGCTGGGCATACCTGCACGCTATCGGCAGCCACTGACATGAAAATCCAAGCGGACGAGCAGGTTTCAGGGGATCGGGGTGAGGGTGCCGTCGATCATGCGGTAGACGGCGTTCATCTGGTGGAGGTGGGTCTGGTCGTGGGTTACCAGCAGGGTGGCGGCATTGTGGGTGCGGACCACGGTGCGGATCAGGTCGATTATGGCGGCGCCGCGTTCGGTGTCGAGGGCGCTGGTCGGTTCGTCGATGACCAGCAGGGCCGGGTCGTTCATCAGGGCGCGGGCTATGTTGACGCGTTGGCGTTGGCCGCCGGAGAGTTGGGCGGGGCGTTTGGCGTGGTGCTCGGCCAGGCCGACGGCGTCGAGTAATTCCATTGCCTTGGTTCGGGTTTCGCGGCATCGGGTGGGCGAGGTGAAGAGGTGCTGGCCGAGGTGGGACATGGCTTCCAGCTGTTCGACGGCGGTCAGGGCGGGGATGAGGTTGGGCTGTTGGAAGACGATGCCGATGGACGAGCGGCGCAGGGCGGCGGCTTCGCGGCGGCTGCGGGTGGCGAGATCGATTGTGCCGTCGAGGGTTTCGAGGGTTATGCGGCCCGAATCGGGACGGATCAGCGTAGAGACCACGGCGAGCAGGCTGGATTTTCCGGAGCCGGACGGACCCGTGATCGCGGCGATGGTGCCGCCGGTGACGTGCATGTTCACCCGGTTCAGTGCGGTGAGCCGGCCCGTGCCGTCCGGATAGGTCAGGGTTGTTTCGCTGACGGTGAGCGCGGTTTTCGTCATGGTCGCGGTGGTCATACGGATCTCCGGAGGTCAGCGGGCCGCGCCGAGTGCGGTCAGCGGGTCGGTGGTGAACAGGAAGCGCAGGGCGACGGCGGCGCCGAGCAGACCGAGGACGATCAGGGCCGTCGCGGGGAGCAGCGTCGTCGAAACGCTGAGCACGAAGGGCAGCGTGTCCCCCATGAATATGGCTGCGGCGACGGTGATTCCGAGTCCGACCGCGACACCCGCGGTCAGCACGATCGTCGCTTGGGCGAGGGCGTCGCGGACCAGCGCGCCGGATGTCGCGCCGAGTGCCTTCAAGGTCGCGATATCGGGCATGCGCTGCACCGTCCACACGGTGAAGAAGGCGCCGATCACCAAGGCCGAGATGGCGAACAGCAGCACCGTCATCAGTGTCAGCGAACCGTTTTCGGCTCGATAGGAACTCAAAGCCGATAGCGATCCGGCCACACTGATCGAGGTGGTATGCGCAGCGGCGTCGACGGAGAACGTATCCGGGACGGCGGATACCGCGAGCACCGTGGCGGCACCGCCGCGCGGACTCACCGATTGCCAGTCGGCGAGCGTCATCCAGACGACGGGCGTATGGCTGTACCAATCGTCGCCCCGCACCGTGGCCACTCGGAAGGTGTTTGTGCCGAGCGTGACGGTGTCACCGGCGATGGCATCGAGTGCCTTGGCCGCGCCGGTGCTGAGCACGATGGTGCCGGCATCGGTTGCGGCATGGTTGCCGAATGCGGTTCCTGCGGTACCGAACAGTGCGACCTGGGCGGGCTTGGTCGCACCCTGTCCCGCGACCGCACCCTCCGCCCGGCTGATGCCGATCGGATCCACGGTGCCGGTCGATCCCGCGACCGCCTGCCAGGTATCGACCTGCTGCTCGGTCAGCGCGGAGGTATCGAAGGCGGGATCCGCGCCGTTATCGGCGAAGACCAGGGCATCGGCGTGGATCGCCTCGATGGCCGAGATGTTCTGGTGCGCGAGTCCGGCGGTGAGACCGCTGAGGAAACTCACCAGCAGCGCCACCAGGGTGACGACCAGTGTGATGAGCAGAAAGCGGCCGCGTGCGGCCCGCAGATCCCGGAGTGCGACGAACATGCCATCACCCTGCCGCGCGGCGCCGCCCGCGCCATCGCGCGCGCGGAGGAATGCGCACCGATCGAAGGTTGGTCGGTGTTTTACGCCTTTCGATGGATGCCGCCCGGATAGCCGCACATAAGCTGGCAACGTGCATTCGTCGCCGCTCACCCCCGTCTTCACCGCGCTGCGGTTGGGGCTGCACGTGCTGGTGACGACGCTGGCGGTGGTGGTCGTGGTGCGCGCACTGCTGCCGGGCGCCGGACATCCGCTCGGCGTCGTCACGCTGACCGCGGTGTTCCTGGCCGTGTACTTCGCCGGTGCCCTGGTCGGCCGCCGCCCGGCGGGCATTCGTATCTGGCTGACGGCGCTGACGGTGCTGTGGCTCGGTCTCGTGGTACTCGCACCCGATGCCGGATACCTCGCGTTCGGCCTGTTCTTCCTCTACCTGCACCTGCTGCCACGGCCGTGGAGTCTGCTCGCGGTCGGCGCGGCCACGGTGGTGGCGGTGATCGGTTTCGGGGTGCATCGTGGCTGGTCGGTGGCGGGTGCGATCGGGCCGATGCTCGGCGCGGCCGTCGCGGTCGGGATCGGGCTCGGCTACGAGGCACTGTTCCGCGAATCCGCCGAACGCCAGCGCCTGATCGACGAATTGCTCAGTACCCGGGCAACTCTCGCGGAGCAGGAGCGCACGGCGGGAAAGTTGGCCGAGCGCGAAAGGCTGGCGCAGGAGATCCACGACACCGTCGCGCAGGGGTTGAGCAGCATCCAGCTGCTGCTGCACGCCGCGGAGCAGTCGACACCGGATCATCCCGCGCTGCAACAGATTCGGCTGGCCCGCGAGACGGCGGCGGAGAATCTGGCCGAAACCCGAAGGCTGATAGCGGAATTGACCCCCGCCGCGCTGCACGGGCAGAGCCTCGCGCAGGCGCTCGAGCGCATCTGCCGCCGCGCCGAGACTCCGGGACTGCTGACCCAGCTGGTCGTCGAGGGCGCCCCGGAGCGGCTGCCGATGCCCGTCGAGGCGGCACTCGTTCGGATCGCGCAGGGGGCGGTTTCGAACGTGGTGCGCCACGCGGGTGCGAGCCGGATGCGGTTGACCCTGACCTACGCCGATACCGAGGTGTACCTCGATGTTGTGGACGACGGTACGGGCATCGACCCCGCGGTACTGGACCGCGCGCCGTCCGGCACCTTCGGATTGGCCGCGATGCGCAGTCGGGTAGTACAGCAGGGCGGCACGATGGCGGTGGAGTCCGAGCCCGGCCACACCGCAGTCACCGTCTCGTTTCCGCTTCAGCCCGCTTCGGTGGAATCCCGCTCGGTCACCACGAATTCTGGGCAGGCACCGGAATCAGACCCGATCGAACCGAATTCGACCGGTCCGGAGAAACACACATGATCCGCCTGCTGCTCGCCGACGACCACGCCATCGTGCGTGCGGGCCTACGCGCACTGCTGGAGAGCAATGCCGACATCACCGTCGTCGGCGACGCACCGACGGCCGAGGCCGCTGTCGCCTTCTGCACCACCACCCCGGTCGATCTGGTGTTGATGGATCTCAGCTTCGGCCCCGGCCGCTCCGGCGTCGACGCGACCGCCGAATTGCGTGCGCTCGCGCGACCACCCCACGTCCTGGTGGTCACCAACTACGACACCGATGCCGACATTCTCAGCGCCATCGAGGCCGGAGCCTGCGGCTACATCCTCAAGGACACCCCACCGGTGGAACTGCTCGCGGCGGTGCGGTCGGCGGCCGCGGGGGAGAGTGTGCTGTCGCCCGCCGTGGCCTCCAAACTGATGATCCGGGTGCGCCGCGCCGATACCACCCTGAGCCCGCGCGAAATCGAAGTGCTGCGCCTGGTGGCCGACGGCAGCTCGAACCGGGAGATCGCCAAGGAACTCTTCCTCAGCGAAACCACTGTCAAGTCCCACCTCGTGCACATCTATGCCAAACTCGGCGTCCGCTCGCGCACCTCCGCCGTCGCCCGCGCCCGCGAACAAGGCGCCATCTGAACAGCCACCGGTCGGTATTCGGCGATGCGCGACCCGTCGGGCGGTGGGTGTGGACCTAGGGTTGAGCCATGGCCTCACTCTCGGATCCCGCAGTGCGCGAATTCCTCTCCCACGGCACCCGAACCGCGAAGGTCGCATTCGTGGCCTCCGACGGACGCCCGATCGTGACGCCGGTGTGGTTCGTCCTCGAGGATGACGAACTGGTCTTCAATACCGGCAAGGCCTCGGCCAAGGGCAAGGCCTTCGCCAGCGATCCGCGCATCGCGCTGGTGGTCGACCTCGAGGAAGCGCCGTACTCGTCCATTCAGCTCCGGGGCACCGTCACCTTGTCCGAGGATCCCGACGAACTCCTGCGCACGGCCACCGAGATCGGTGGCCGCTATATGGGCGCGGACCGTGCCGAGGAATTCGGCAAGCGCAACGGTGTCCCGGGCGAACTGGTGGTCCGGCTGCGCCCGACCAAGGTGATCGCCCACTTCGACGCGACGGCCTGAGCCCTCCCTAGACTCACCCGCATGACCGTGCACTTCATCGGGGCCGGGCCGGGCGCCGCGGACCTGCTGACCGTCCGCGCGGTCGAGCTGCTGCGCACCGTCCCGGTCTGCCTCTACGCGGGCACCTACCTGGACCCCGAGGTGCTCGCGCACTGTGCACCCGATACCGAACTGATCGACACCCAGCACCTGGATATCGACCAGATCACCGGGCATCTGGTGCGCGCCGACGCGGCCGGTAAGGATGTCGCCCGCCTCTGCTCCGGCGATCCCTCTATATATTCGGCCCTCACCGAACAGACCCGCCGCCTGGATGCGCACAACATCGCGTGGGACGTCACCCCCGGCGTCCCCGCCTATGCCGCGGCGGCCGCCCTGCTCGGCACCGAACTCACTGTTCCCGAGTTGGTGCAATCGGTGGTGCTGACCCGCACTCGGGCCCGTTCCACGAAGATGCCGGAGTCCGAAGCGCTCACCAACTTCGCCGAGACCGGCGCTACCCTCGTCCTGCATTTGGCCATTACCCGGATCCGCACCCTGGCCGCCGAGCTGATCCCGGCCTACGGCGCGGACTGCCCGACCGCCGTGGTGCACCGGGCCAGCCAACCCGAGCAACTGGTCTTGCGCGGCACCCTCGCCGATATCGCCGACCAGGTCGAATCCGCGGGTCTGCGCCAGGCCGCCGTCGTTCTCGTCGGCCGCGCCTTGACCCCGAATCTGTCCTGCACTCAGTCCCATCTCTACGATCCGGCCCGCGATCGTCACCGACCTTCGCAAGCAGTGTGAGATCGGTGACAGTCACCCAGCAAACTTGCGATGATCCCCCTGCCTGGTGTGATGTTCTTCGGCTATGGGACCTGATTGGTCGGGTGGCGAGAGCGACGGTAGATTGTTTCGGTGATCTGCATTGAACTTCCCGGCGGAGCCGGTCGGTGGGTAGCGGGCATGGTCGCGCCGATGTAACGAGGTCGGCCTGGCGGGCAGATAGTGCCAATGAACATTTTGATCGATTGATGAGAACTGAACGCGGGAACACAGGCGCCACGCTCGCATAGGTGCGCGTCCGCGTCCCGGCGTTCGTCGGGGAGCGCTCGTGTGGTGTTCCGGAAGCGAGGTTACGGTTGGACCGGCTGGATTTCGGCGGAAACGGCGAAACTGGTGACACACGGGCGGACGCTACGCAGGATGCCGCGGAGTACTTTCCGCTGTCGCCCGCACAGCTGGGCATTTGGTACGCGCAGCACATGGACCCGCAGGTTCCGATCAACATCGCGCAGTACCTCGAGCTGCGAGGTGATCTCGATCTCGACGTGATTCGGCAGGCCGCTATCGACGCGGGGAACGAGTCGCAGTCGGGCTGGCTGCGGATCGTCGAGCGCGATGGTCAGCCGATGCAGGCGGTCGACACCTCACTGTCGACCGATTACACGTATCTGGACCTGCGCGACGCCGACGACCCGCAGGCGGCGGCGATGGAATGGATGCGGGCGGAGTACAGCCGCCCGCTGGACATCATCAACGATCGCCTGTTCTGGAATGCCATCTTGCGGTTGGCGGACCAGCGCTGGTTCCTCTTCTCCAGGATTCATCACATCGTGCTCGACGGGTTCGGTGCGATGACCTACATGAAGCGGATCGCCGAGCTGTACACGGCGGCGGTGACCGGCACCGACCCATCGCCCGCCAAGGCCGACTCGCTGCGCACGCTGTATGAGCAGGAGATCGCCTATCGGGACAGCACCCGATTCCAGGCCGACAAAGAGCATTGGGCCCAGCGGGTCGCGGGTCTGGAGGACGGGACGAGCCTGGCCGGCCGTTCCGCGCCGCCGGCCCCGTTCAACAATGTGGCAAGCGCGGTGCTGTCGTCGGAGCAGGACACGCTGCTGGCCGAGGCGGTCGCGCGGCACGACAACTCGCCCGCGGGTCTGCTGATCGCGGGGTTCGCGGCGTATCTGGCGCAATGGACCGGCGCCGAAGAAGTGATCTTGAGCCTGCCGGTGACCGCGCGCACCACGGCGGCGATGCGCCGCTCTGGTGGTGTGACGTCGAATATCGTGCCGCTGCGCATGCGCGTCGGCTTCGATACCACGGTCGCGGAGTTGCTGAAGCAGGTGCAGGTGGAGGTGTCGGGGGCGCTGCGGCATCAGCGCTACCGGCACGAGGACATTCGCCGTGATGCGGCCGGTGACGGTGTGGTCACCACGGAGTTCTTCGGTCCGTGGGTCAATATCATGCTGTTCCACAACGAGGTCGTGTTCGGCGACATGGTGAGTCAGTTCAATGTGCTCTCCACCGGCAGCATCGAGGACCTCGGCGTCAATTTCTACCAGTCTGTCGCGGGCACCCGCACGCATATCGACTTCGAGACCAATCCGAACCTCTACACCGAGACCGAAGGCGCGCAGCATCATTCGCGGTTCCTCGAGTTTTTCGGCCGCTTCCTGGCCGCCGATGCCGACGACGTGGTGTGGGAGCTGCCCACCACCAGCGAAGAAGAGCGCGACCTGACGCTGCTGGAGTGGAACGACTCCGAGCAGGACGTCCCGGAAACCACCCTGGCGGCCCTGCTGGATGCGCAGATTCAGCTGACCCCGGACAATGTCGCCCTCGAATTCGAGGGCGATCAGCTGGCCCACCCGTCGCCCGACCACCACCCCTCATCGAGTCGCTCCGCGACGCTGACCTATGCGGAGTTCGCCGCACGGGTCAATCGGCTGGCCCGGTTCCTGATCGCCGATGGCGTCGGCCCGGAGTCGCTGGTCGCACTCGGTATGCGACGTTCGCTGGATCTGGTCGTCGGCATGCACGCGGTGCTGAAGGCCGGTGGCGCGTATGTGCCGATCGATCCGGATCATCCGGCCGAGCGCACCGCCTACATTCTCGAGTCCGCGGCACCGGTCTGTGTGCTGACGGTCTCCGGCGACGAACTCGAGCTGCCGGAATCGGTGCGTCGGGTCGAGATCGACACCCTCGACGTATCGGCGTACGACGCCGCTCCGGTGACGGATGCGCAGCGGCGCGCGCCGCTGCGTCCGGACAACACCGCCTATGTGATCTACACCTCGGGTTCGACCGGACGCCCGAAAGGTGTTGCGGTAACCCATCACGCGATCGTCAACCAGCAGCTGTGGATGCTCGACGAGTACCGCCTCACCGCCGAGGATGTGTACCTGCAGAAGACCGCGACCACCTTCGACGTATCGCTGTGGGGTTACTTCCTGCCGCTGATGGTCGGCGCGAAACTTGTTGTCGCGACCCCGGACGGGCACCGCGATCCGCTGTATGTCGCCGACATGATCGAGCGGCACAGGGTCACCGTCACCGACTTCGTGCCGTCCATGCTGACGGTCTTCGCCGCCCATGCCACCGCCGCTCAATGTGCCACGCTGCGTGCGGTTTTCGTCATCGGTGAGGCACTGCCGCCGGAGACCGCCGCGGGATTCCGTGCGATCACCTCGGCCGGTCTGCACAACCTGTACGGCCCCACCGAGGCCGCGGTTTCGGTCACCTACTGGGAGGCCACCGCCGCCGACACCGTCACGGTGCCGATCGGTATTCCGGAGTGGAATGTCCAGGTCTACGTGCTGGATTCGCGGCTGCGCCCGGCGGCGGTCGGCGCACCGGGTGAGCTGTATCTGAGCGGGCGTCAGCTGGCGCGCGGTTACCGCGGTCGTCCGGATCTGACCTCGGATCGGTTCGTCGCCAACCCGTTCGGCGTCCCCGGCGAGCGCATGTACCGCACCGGTGACCTGGTGCGCTGGAATGCCGCGGGCACCTTGGAATACATCGGCCGCACCGACTTCCAGGTGAAATTCCGCGGTCAGCGCATCGAACTCGGTGAGATCGAAACCGAACTCCTCGCCCATAGCGCGGTCAGCCAGTCCGCGGTGCTCGTGGTCGATACCGCCACCGGTCAGCAGTTGGTCGCGTATGTCGTGCCCGTGCCCGGCCAGTCGATCGAACCGATCGAACTCACCCGTTTCGTCGCGGAGAAGCTGCCGAGCTACATGGTGCCCGCCGCGATCACGGTGTTGGACGCCTTCCCGCTCAATACCTCCGGCAAGCTGGATCGAAAGGCTTTGCCGGAGCCGGTGTTCAGCGTGGACGCGGCCGGATTCCGGGCTCCGCGTACCCCGGCCGAGCAGATCGTGGCGGCGATCTTCGCCGATGTGCTCAGCCAGGAGCGGATCGGCATCGATGACAACTTCTTCGATCTGGGTGGCAACTCGCTGGTCGCCACCCAGGTGGTGGCCCGGATCGGCGCGGCATTCGGCACCCGGATCGGGGTGCGCGCGCTGTTCGAGACCCCGACCGTGGCCGGTCTCGCCGCCCGCGCCGAATCGGCGCCGCCCACCGAGCGGCCGCGCCCGGCCCTGGTGGCTCAGCAACTGCCCGAGCAGGTGCCGCTGTCGCTGGCACAGCAGCGGATGTGGTTCATCAACCAATTCGACTCCACCGTGCCGACCTACAACCTGCCGTTCGTGGTGCGGGTGGGCGGTCATGTCGATTTCGACGCCATGCGGGCCGCGCTCGCCGATGTGCTGATCCGCCAGGAATCGCTGCGCACCATCTTCCCCAACTCGGGCGACGGCGCCTATCAACAGGTGCTGCCGATCGAGGAGGTCGACCTCGATATCGCGGTGCAGCCACTCGCGGCATCCGAACTGGTCGAGGTGCTCACCGAATTCGCCTCCGTCGGCTTCGATGTCTCCACCGAACTGCCCATTCGGGTGCGCCTGTACCAGATCACCGGTGCGGCCTCCGATGACATCCCCGAATACGCGCTTGCCTTCGTCGTGCACCATATCGCGGCGGACGGCTTCTCGTTCGGGCCGCTCGCGCGTGACGTCACCACCGCATATCTGGCCCGCGCGGCCGGGGAACCGCCCGCCTGGGCACCCCTGCCGGTGCAGTACCGCGACTACACCCTGTGGCAGCGCGAATTGCTCGGCGCCGAAAGCGATCCCGAGTCCATGGCCGCCCGCGAGATCGCCTACTGGCGCGACGCGCTGGCCGGACTGCCGGATCAGCTGGCTCTGCCCACCGACCGGCAGCGTCCACCGGTGCAGAGTTTCCGCGGCGCGCAGTTCGGTTTCGAGATCGATGCCGAACTACACACCCAGCTGAGCGCACTGGCCCGCGCCGAGGGCGCGACCCCGTTCATGGTGCTGCACGCCGCGCTGGCACTGCTGCTGGCCCGGCTGTCCGGCACCACCGACATCGCCATCGGTACCCCGATCGCCGGACGCGGCGAACAGGCCCTCGACGACCTGATCGGCATGTTCGTCAATACGCTCGTGTTGCGCTCGGAGGTCGATCCGGCTCGGTCCTTCACCGAATTCCTCGCGCGCACCAGGGAAGTCGACCTCGCGGCGTTCGCATACAGCGACGTGCCGTTCGAACGTCTCGTCGAGGTGGTCAAACCGGCGCGCTCGCAGGCGCGGCATCCGCTGTTCCAGGTGATGCTGTCGTTCCAGGAGATGTCGCACGGCACACTGGAACTGCCCGGACTGTCGGTATCGGCCGCCGAACTCGAAGTCCACATCGCCAAATTCGATCTGCTCTGGACGCTGACCGAACAGCGCGGCAGCCAGGGTGAGCCCGCGGGCGTTTCGGTTGTCGTCTCCTACGCCACGGACCTGTTCGACGAGGCGACGGTGTCGTCGTTCGCCGATCGGCTGGTGCGGATTCTGCGCGGGGTCACCGCGGATCCGGCGGCGATCGTCGGCGATATCGATCTGCTCGACGAACGCGAGGTCGAGCTGGCCCGCGACGGCTGGCACGGCGCGCCGCGTGCGCTCGAGGCGGCGGGGACGGTCAGCGATCTGTTCACCCGCCAAGTGGCTGCGACACCGGATGCGATCGCGGTGGTCGACCGATCCGTCGATGGCTTCACCCCGGCCCTCGGCGCGTCGCTCGCCGACCACGACCCCGCATCGAGTCGCTCCGCGACGCTGACGTATTCGGAGTTCGGCTCTCGGGTGCACGCGCTCGCGCGCTGGCTGATCCAGGCCGGCGTCGGTCCGGATGTCCCGGTCGCACTCGGTATGCGGCGCTCGCTCGAACTGATGATCGCGATCCACGCGGTGCTCGAGGCCGGTGGCACCTATGTGCCGCTCGATCTCGATCAGCCTGCCGAACGCATCGCCCATGTGCTCGATACCGCGGCGCCGGCCTATGTGCTGACCACGTCCCGGGATCGGTTCACGCCGCCCGAGCTGCCGACGCTGGTTGTCGACGAGCTCGAGCTGTCCGAGATCTCCGATGCCCCGGTGACCGATGCCGAGCGCATCTCGCCGTTGCGACCGGAGCATCTGGCGTACGCGATCTTCACCTCGGGTTCCACCGGTCGCCCGAAGGGCGTCGGGGTTTCCCACGCCGCGCTCGTACACCAGATGCGCTGGCTCATCACCGAATTCGGCATCGGCGCCGACGATATCGCGCTGTACAAGACTCCGGCCACCTTCGACGCGTCGGTGTGGGAGCCGTTGGCGCCCTTGCTGACCGGCGCTCGCACCGTGATCGCCACCCACGACGGCTACCGCGACATCCAGTATCTGACCGAGGTGATCGCCGCCGAACAGGTCACCATCGCCTCGTTCGTGCCGTCGCTGCTGACCGTGTTCGCCGGTGCCGTCGATCCGGCGGCACTGAGCTCGGTGCGCATGCTGCTGGTCGGTGGTGAGGCGTTCTCCGGTGAGGCGGTGGAGGCGTTCCGCAAGCTCGGTCGCCCCGATATCACGCTGATCAACCTGTACGGCCCAACGGAATTCACCGTCAACGCCACGCATGCGGTCGTCGGCGAAGTGGTGCGCGGCGCGGCGCCGATCGGCGAGCCGGTCTGGAACACCCAGGCCTACGTGCTGGACGCGCGGCTGCATCCGGTGCCGCCGGGTGTCGCGGGTGAGTTGTATCTGTCGGGTCCCCAGCTGGCGCGCGGCTATCTCACCCGCCCGGATATGACGGCCGACCGCTTCGTCGCAAATCCGTTCGGCCCCAGCGGTTCTCGCATGTACCGCACCGGCGATCTCGTGACCCGCGATGCCGCCGGACAGATCGTCTACAGCGGTCGCACCGACTTCCAGGTGAAGCTGCGCGGTGTCCGGATCGAGCTCGGCGAGATCGAATCCGCCTTGCGCGCCCATCCCGCGGTGGCGCAGGCGGTCGCACTGGTCCGTTCCGACAGCCGGCTCGGTGACCAGTTGGTCGGCTATGTGGTGCCGACCGAGGCGGAGCCCGAGGCCGGATTCGATGCCGCGCTGCGCACGCACCTGGCGGCCATGGTGCCCACCTACATGGTGCCCGCGGCCTTCGTGACACTCGAGGCCATGCCGCTCAATGCGAACGGCAAGCTCGATCGGCGCGCCCTGCCCAAACCGGTCTTCGAGGTACACACCTTCCGTGCGCCGAGCACGCCCATCGAGGAGATCGTCGCCCAGATCTTCGGCGAGGTGCTCGACCTGCCCCGCGTCGGCGTGGACGACGACTTCTTCGACCTCGGCGGCAACTCGCTGATCGCTACCCAGGTCGCCTCACGCATCGGCACCGCACTCGATACCCGGGTACCGATCCGGATGGTGTTCGAGGCGTCCACCGTGGCCGCGCTCGCGGCCAGGGTGGAATCGCATGCCGGTGCCGGTGCCCGCAGTGCGCTGGTCGCGCGGGAGCGGCCCGAGTCGGTGCCGCTCTCGCTCGCGCAGCAGCGCATGTGGTTCCTCAACCGGTTCGATACCGCATCGGCTGTCAACAATATTCCGGTCGCGATCCGGCTCTCCGGTGATCTCGATGTCGCCGCACTGCAGGTCGCGGTGATCGACGTGATCGACCGCCACGAATCGCTGCGCACCGTCTTCCCGGAGACCAAGAACGGTCCGGTTCAGGTCGTGCTCGACGCGGCGCAGATCGTGCCCGACCTGACCCCGTACCGGGTCACCGAGGAGACCCTGGTCGAGCATCTGATCGACCTGGCCTCCATGGCCTTCGACGTCACCGATGAAGTGCCGTTGCACGCCAGGCTTTTCGAGATCAGCGAGTCCGAATTCGTGCTCGGCATGGTGGTGCACCACATCTCGGCCGACGGTTGGTCGATGGGGCCGCTGGCGCGCGATGTCATGGTGGCATACGCGGCGCGCACCTCATGGGAGTCGCCCGCCTGGGCCGCGCTGCCGGTACAGTACGCGGACTATGCGCTGTGGCAGCGCGAGGTGCTCGGCGCCGAGGACGATCCGGAGTCGCTGATCTCCAGCCAGATCCGGTATTGGACCGAGGAACTCGCCGATCTGCCCGACGAATTGGTGCTGCCGTCGGACCGCCCGCGTCCGGCGATCGCCTCCTACCGTGGTGGCACCTACGCCTTCGTGATCTCCGCCGAAACCCAGCGCGCGCTGATCGATCTGGGGCGCAAGCACAATGCGTCGCTGTTCATGGTCATGCACAGCGCGCTCGCGGTGCTGCTGGCGCGGGCCAGCGGTACCAGCGACATCGTCATCGGCACCCCGGCCGCCGGTCGCGGTGAGGCCGCGCTGGACGACCTGATCGGCATGTTCGTCAATACCCTCGTATTGCGCACCGATGTCGCCGGTTCGGCGAGTTTCGCCGATCTGCTCGCCCAGGCCAGGGAAACCGACCTGCAGGCGTTCGCGCATTCGGATCTGCCGTTCGAGCGCCTGGTCGAAATTCTCAATCCGGCCCGTTCGCAGGCGCGCAATCCGCTGTTCCAGGTGATGCTGGCGTTCCAGAACGTCAAGCAGGCCAACCTCGAATTGCCCGGGCTTTCGGTCAACGGCATCGACTACGACGCGCGACTGGCCAAATTCGATCTGCAGCTGACCATGCAGGAGACCCAGGAAGCGGGCCAGGCCGCCGGTATGTCGGCCGAAATCTCCTATGCCCTAGATCTTTTCGACGAGGATACGGTGGCGGCCTTCGCGCGGCGCCTGGATCGGATTCTGGCGGCCATCATCGCCGATCCGACCGTGCCGGTCGGCGATATCGTGTTGCTCGACGATCAGGAAACGGCGCTCGCGGTAGTCGGCTGGAACGACACCGAACACGATCTGCTTCCGCGTCGTCGGCCCGGCCGCAGCCCGCGTCGCACCGGTATTCACCAGAGCGGCGGGCTCACCCTGGTCGGCGAGTTCGCCGCGCAGGTTGCCGCCACGCCGGATGCGGTCGCGATCGTGGATCCGGCCACCGGGGCCTCGCTCACCTACGCCGAATTCGGTGCCCGCGTGCACCGCCTGGCGCGACGGTTGATCGAGGCCGGCGTCGGCCCGGAAAAGCTTGTCGCCCTTGGTCTGCGGCGTTCGGTCGAGCTGGTGGTCGCGGCGTACGCGGTGCAGGAGGCGGGCGGCGGGTATGTGCCGTTGGACCTGGATCAGCCGACCGAGCGGGTCAGCTATGTGCTCGAATCGGCGGCACCGGTCTGTGTGCTGACGACCTCGCATGACAATTTCGAAAGCGGCGGTCTGCCCACGCTTTCCATCGATGCCCTGGAGCTGTCCGAGTATTCGGACGCGCCGGTTACCGATGCGGAGCGGACCGCGCCGTTGCGGTCGGAGAACACCGCGTATGTGATCTTCACGTCTGGTTCGACGGGTCGGCCGAAGGGTGTGGCGGTGCCACACGCCGCCGTCGTCAATCAGATCCGTTGGATCACTGGTGAATACGGCATCGGTGCCGACGACGTGGTGTTGTTCAAGACGCCTGCCACCTTCGACGTGTCGGTGTGGGAGTTGTTCGGCCCGCTCTCGACCGGTGGCCGGATCGTGGTCGCGAGTCCGGACGGCCATCGCGATCCGCAGTA
>NZ_JBFAWD010000036.1:0-82905 GCF_040680135.1 Nocardia sp. NPDC052112
GAGCATGGTCGCCTTTTCCTCGGTGAAAGTGACCTTTTCCATCTGAACCCTCCTCGAAACAACGGGACGAACCCAAAATCGTTGCAGGACAAAGCGTTTCAGCGATGCAGCTGGATTCCGTCAGTCGCTCGACCGTCCGACGTGATCTCGATGGCTGGACGGTGTAGTTGCCTCGACGGACCGGATGTGCCCACCGCAGAACTCGATGCGTCGGCGCCGACGACATGCCACCAAGACCTCTGATTGTGAACGATGTTCGCAATTCCGCACGATACTTGTTTGTTAACGACGTTCGCAAGTTGTCAGTGGTGCTTGGTCTCTGCTCCCGCAGCGCAGTCGCAGGCCCTGGATCAGCTAAACGGCTTGCGGGGTTCGGTCGACCACGGAACCACCCGGCAACCGGTGTGCGCCGGACCGACGAGCGGGTGCTGACCGCTATCGGGAGAGCGGTCGCCGAGCAGACCGACCAGCGCGCCTTTCCTGGTTTACAATACGGATCAGATCTGTATTATAAATCGCATGGGTGTCGACGATCGTGCTCCCGGCCGTCCTCGGAGTAGGCAGGCCGATGCGGCTATCCTGAACGCCGCGCTGGAGCTGCTGATCGAACGCGGCACGGAGGCGACCAGCGTCGAGCTGGTCGCCCGGCGCGCTGGAGTCACCCGGGCAACCGTGTACCGGCGGTTCCCGGACAAGACTCGGCTGTTGATCGCTGCGGTTGAGGCCGCCTACGGTGATCCTTCGCGAACGCCGGAGATCCACGACATCGAGCACTTGCTGGCCGGTTGGGCATATGTCCTCACCAACCCGCGCCAACGCCGCCTCTTACGGCGCCTCTACGACGCGATCGATGACTATCCCGAGCTCGCTCATGCCTACCGCGACCTGTTCGGCCAGCATCGTGACCGAGTGCGCAAGGACGTGTTCGAGCAGGCCCGCGGCCGCGGGCAACTACCCGCCGACACCGACGTTGACATCCTGCTGGACCTGCTCACCGGCGCGGTCTGGCAGCACTTGGTCACCCGGCCGGACAACAACACGGCCGAGGACGTCGAGCGGTTCCTGCGTGCGGTGCTCCACCAGGTCGGATACCGGCCCGACGCGCATCTGCAACCTCCCGTTTTGGACAGTCAATAGCCCGGTCGGACCGGGATAGAAGGAGAAACAAAGTGTCAACCGCCAGCATCGAAGCACAGGAACGTAGCCGGGCGTTCGCCCGCGTCATCGGCCCCTACGTCGCAACCTTCACCAGCGTCTACGCGATCCGCCTGCCTGCGCTGGAGGACCTTATCAACGACCTGTTCGCTCAGCCCGTCATGGTTTTCTTCCTCGGCGCCCTGATGCTTGCCGGAGGGCTGATCATCATCGGCGGTCACCGCAGTTGGCGCGGACCACTTGCGGTAACCGTGTCGTTGTTCGGCTGGTTCGTTGCCTTACGGGGATTCCTCCTGGTCGCCAACCCCGAAGCAATTCAGTCGGGCGTCGACGCCACCATGCTCTCGCCGACCGCGATGGTGGTGGCGCGCATCTTCTTCGGCGTCATGGCCGTGATCGGCCTGCTGTTGACGTACGTCGGCTGGTTCACCAGGCCGGTCGTCCCGCAGCCATCAATGCCCACAACCATGACCACATGAGTGCCACCCACAACCCGCCATCGCCCAGTGCTCCGTTGGTGACCGCCCCCGGCAGCGCGATCGACCACCCGCGTGATCGCGTTCCGGAGACGCGAGCACGGCGAGAGCGGAATAGCGTGTCCTAGCCCGCGCTCGGTCATCCGCCGCCTGGGATGATGCCGAACAGTAGTGCTTCGATGCCTGCCCGGAACATCGCATCATTGTCGACTGGTGCGGTCGTGGACTCCGTAGTGGCGAGCAGCGCGGTCAGATGAGGGTAGTCACCATGCGCCAGCATTGTCGGAATGTGCTCGGATTCACCGATGGCGGAGGCGGAAAACCCCGCTGCTTCCAGCCCGGCGAAGTTGCTTACCCAACCCGACAGCAGGCTGATTCCCATCATGGTCGCGTTGACGTCGAGTTCCGCCTGGGCCAAGGCGCCGACCATGTGGTCGAAGTATCGCATCGAATTCGGACCGAGGTTCAACGAACTGACCTCGCCTAAACCCTCCCTCAGCCATGGGTGCCGTCGAAGCAACGCTCGTGCCTGGTCCAGCATGGCGAAGATGTCGGTGTACACGTTCCCGGTCAAGGCCGGGTAGTCGTATTCCGCGGCGACCTGGTTCACCATCAGCGCGAGTAGGTCGTTTTTGCCGTCGACGTACCGATAGAGCGAGGCTGCGGCGGTTCCGAGGTCGTCAGCGATGCGACGCATCGATAGTGCGTGCAGCCCCTCCGCGTCGGCAATACGGACACACACGTCGGCGAGCTGGTCCAGGGTGTAGGTGCGACGCGGCCCCGGTTTGGGGTCGTCGCCTCGTAACCACAACGAGGTCGAGGAAGCCCTGGGTGTCGTCATGCCAGTCAGCATGCCACTACTCGGGAGTTGCGAACTGTGTTAGCAAACATCTACCCTGCAACTGCGAACGCTGTTCACAATAGATGGAGGTTTGGTGGCCGTCACCGAAGCCGCGGCACTTACCAGGCGATATAGCTCAGGCGCCGTAACGGACGGAGTGGATTGTGGATGCTCGTCGGCCAGGTCCATGCCCTGTGCGGACCGAACACTTCGAGCGAGAATCCACCGTGCGAATGCTGGCAACCCTCCTGCGTTCGACCCGTCGGCCGCGGCCCGGATCTGCAACCTGCGGGTGGTGCCCAACTCTGTGCCTTCTGATCGCGAAATCCCGTCGGTGCGGGCCGTCAGCCTCCAGTTCGAAGTCACCGAACCCGAGTTTGCGAGACCTCGAAATCTGAATTGCCCCAGCTCATTACGAATCCGGAAAGGATTTCGCGCAGATGTTCGCACGACTTGGGGCCATGGTGGTCCACAACCCGTGGAAGGTGATCGGCCTGTGGGCACTACTCGCCTTCGCGGTGGTGGTCTTGGCGCCGGAGCTCAAATCAACAACCGACCAATCTGCTTTTCTGCCTTCGCATTACGAGTCGATCCAGGCGTTGGAGATGCAGCAGGAGGCGTTTCCGCAGAGCTCGGCGCCTGCTGCGATCATTGTGTTCGCCCGAGAGGACGGGACGCCGCTGACGGCGGGTGATTCAGGGTCAGTGGCGGCGATCGGCACCGAGCTGCTGGGTGCGCGGATCGCCGACGTCACCGTGATCCAGCCGGTGCCGCCATCGGAGAACCGGTTGATCCAGATCCTGGCGGTGCAGATGACCAAGGTGGCCAATCCGAGTGACGCTACCCAACGCGACGCGGTCAAGGCGCTGCGCGCGGAACTGCAGCAACGCGTGGCGGGTACCGAGCTGAAGGCGGGCATCACCGGTCAGGCGGCTCAGGCGCTGGACCAGCAGGAATCCAGCGAAAAGGGCATGGAGATCATCGGTGTCGTTACCATCGTGCTGATTCTGGTGCTGCTGTTGGTCATCTTCCGCAGTCCGGTGATTGCACTGCTGCCGGTCGTCGTGATCGGCGCGATCTCCAGCATGGTCGGTGGGTTTATCGCCATGGTGGCCAAGGTATTCGACTTGCAGATCGATGCCTCCATCAACGCCATCCTGCTGGTCGTGCTGTTCGGCGTCGGCACCGACTACATCCTGTTCTTGATGTTCCGCTACCGCGAGCGGCTGCGTGCGGGCGAAGATCCGAAGACCGCCATGGTCAGTGCAGTCACCCGCGTCGGTGAGGCCATCACCTCTGCGGCGGGTGCGGTGGTCATCGCGTTCATGGCGCTGATTTTGTCCACGCTCGGCATGTTTCGCGCGCTGGGGCCAGCCTTGGCGATCGCGGTGGCGGTCGCGTTGGTGGCTGGGCTGACGCTGGTGCCCGCTGTGGTTTCGTTGCTGGGTACCAAGGTGTTCTGGCCGTCCAAGGCTTGGCGGACCGAGCCGAAAGGTGCGCGTTTCGCCGCCGTCGGCAACGCGCTCGGTCGGCGGCCCGGCGCCTTCGCGGTGATCTCCGGTGGGGTGTTGGTCGCGCTCGGGGTGTTCGCGTTCGGTTTCCACCCGACCTTCGACCTCGGCACCAGCTCGACCTCGCAGACATCCGAATCCATGATCTACAGCAAGGAATTGGTGAGGGGTATGCCCGCGGGGACGACGCAGCCCTCGGATATCCTGCTGCGTTCCGGCGGTGGCGAGTTGACCGACGAACAGCTCAACGCCTACCGAGGCGCGCTGGCCGCGGTGCCCGGTGTCGGGCAGGTAGCCGAACCGAAGCGGTCCGCGGACCATAGAATCGCCGATTTCGTGGTGACGCTGACCGACGTGCCGGAATCGGATGCTGCTCTGGACACCGTCAAAGGGCCGCTGCGGGATGTCGCGCACTCGGCCGCACCCACTGGCACCACTGCGGCGGTCGGTGGGGCGACCTCCATCTTCGTCGACTTCCAGGATGCGATGGCCCGCGACTACGCGATCGTGTTTCCGGTGGCGGCGATTCTGATCATGATCGTGCTCGCGCTGTTGCTGCGCAGTCTGGTGGCACCGTGGTACCTGATGGCCTCGGTCTTCCTCGGCTTCGCCGCGACACTCGGTGCCGCGGTACTGGTTTTCCAACACTTCCAAGGCAATTCGGGACTGATCTTTCACCTGCCGGTGATCATGTACCTGTTCGTGGTCGCCCTCGGCACCGACTACAACATCCTGATGGTCGCTCGCCTGCGGGAAGAAGCACACGCGGGCAATGAACCGAAACAAGCCGCCGCATCAGCAGTCCGGCATACCGGGCCCACCATCGCGGCCGCCGGCGTGATTCTAGCGGGCACGTTCGCGTCGATGATGCTCGCGGGCAACAACGCGCTCGCACAAATGGGCTTCGCCATCTCGGTCGGTATCGGAATTGCCGCGTTCGTCATGGCGATGTTCTTCACACCCGCCCTCACGGCGATGATCGGGCATAAAGCATGGTGGCCTAGGGAGGGCGGCCGTAGGGCCGATGGTGCCGGACCGGGTGTGCCGCGGTGGGGCAAGTCCGATGATTTCGCCTACTTCCACGACGCCGAGCAAACCCTGGCCGCGAAGAGCGAGTCCCGCCGGGGGCGGTCGAACACCGTCGGTTGACGCGGGCAAGTTGCGGGAGGCCGTGCACTCAGGATCCATTAACTGCACAGTCTTTTTCGCAGCGGAATGCTGGCCGGGTCGGCATGATTCGCGTCAGCTTCGCGGGGATCTGGGCGGCGGCGCCCGTCGTGCAGAGACGCCTGGCCGGTCACCACGAACTCACGAATGGAGCTCACGAATGATTACGGGATCTCACCAGTACGGTCCCGATTGGCTGGGAGGTCCATGGTGCGGTTCGGGGGATGCTGAGAACCTCGACCTCGACTGTCTGCAACCAGTAGCTTGATGGAGATCAACATGTTGGAGGAAACAGCCGATCCCACGCCAGCGCCGTCCCCGGGACCGTCGCCTACACCCCCCAGCCGGAGCCCAAGGGCTGGCAGGTGGCGCTCGACCCGCCACCCCAGGCATCGAGAGCCCTAGCCGACTATGTAGTCGACGCCCGAGACATTTTCCAGGATCTGGCGAATACGCTAGGTACCCCGGAATACGCGGCAGGCCCGCCGGTTACTCGGCCCGTGACCCCGCCCTTATTGGCCGCCGAGCCGGCGGCCGGTCTTGCCGGATTCGCCGCCGAATCGTATTCGACCTCCCAGAATCTTCTGCAAGGTCATCAGACGGTGTGGCATGGCGCCGACGGCGCGGCCGTCACCATCGCGCAACGAGCCGCCACCGTGGGTTCGACGGCCTTGCGACAACTCCAGGACCTGGTCTATCGATTGCAGGACAGGTTGACCGCGGCCAACCTGGACCAATCCGTACCTGCCTCCTACACCGAACGCCCTTCTGTCGGTGGTGGTCTTGCGTCGTATGCCGAATACAGGCTTGCCGTCACTGTCGAGCGAACACTTAAGCAAGCTTACGATGTCGTCAACCGTGCACAGACAGAATTGGGTCTTGACGGGACCCCACCGCTGGTGCCGCAGTTTCCGACTGTCCCCAAGGGGATTGTGCCGCCTCAGCCTGTCCCCATGCCTGAGCGACAGCGGCATCCGCAGAGTCCCGGGACGCTCGAAGTATGAAGTCCGACCGGCAGTTTCGCTGCGTGCGTGGGCGAGGATGACCGGAGAGCTCAGTTGAGGTATCGCAGAGCGCGGATCAGGCGTCAGGTCGCGGTCATCGAATGAGGAGGCCTCGATCGAAACATCACCTGCTCATGATGGGCAGACCGAGCACGGACAGGACACCGCCGCTGCGCTGGGTGCTACGGTCCTGACGGGACGTAGTCGTCGGTGTTGTGGTTGTATTGTGGGCCACCTCGACTGGGTTCCGTTCGTGAAGAACTCGATCGGTCCCGATCAGCTTGTTGGCGATCCGGCGACGGGGCGGGCACCGCTGTGCTGTCGCCGTGCGGCCGCGGTGTTCGAAGCCCACACCGGGCACTACGACGACAGCCCGTACACGCTGCACCAGTTGCCGCGCTCCCGGCTGACGCACGCAGCCGAGGAGGGCGCGTCGACGCCGGTGTTGATGAAACTGTCGGGTCATACGTCGGTGCGAAGCCTCGCCAAGTACGCGAGGGTGTCCGACAAAGGGTGTTCCGATCTGCAACTGCTGTACCCGCGCCGGCTGGAATTTCCAGCAAGTCGGGGACGGTCGGCCTCGCTCAGAACCAGACGTCAGCAGTTGATTCGCTGCAGACACCGCAGACCCACGACCCGGTGAAGGCTTTCGGCCAACTACCCTCCCACGCCCACGAATCGGGCGCGGCTTGACACTTATGAGTATCGGAGGTCTTTTGCGCTCGTCCCTCCGGCCCGACGCCAGGGTACCCACCCTGTGAGCGTCGCTGGTATCGGTAATCAGTCGTCGATGACAGCGTCTTCCAGACTGAGGTCGTAGTCGTCGAGTTCCGGGTCGTAGGAGTCAGGTGCGGGTAGATCGCTGGCGATAGCGCCAGCTTGTCGGGCGGCTGCGGCGTAGGCGATCCGGTCGTCCTCCGATCCGGACAGCGCGCGCCACGGCGCGATCAGCTGGTCCAGGTGCGCGGTGAGTATGGGGTCGTGGGAGCGTTCGGCGAGGGCGATGACTGCCATGGCGTCTCGACCGATCATTTGAGCTGCCGCAAATGCGTGCAGGTCCGCGGGACGATGCTCAGGGGAGTGCAGGCAGGCCTGGAAATAGAGGGTGGCCAGTTCGATGGTGTCTCGCCATTGCCGATACCGCCCCTGCTGCTGTGTGTGGTCGCGCAGGGCCGCCCAGGCGTGATTGCGTTGCTCGGTATCCACCGGTATGAGCATCGCGGCACGGGAAAACCACGTCTCGAACGGGATCGAGTTGATCTCGGTGTTCAGGTCGAGCACCTGTTCCCAGCCGGTGCCGAACTGATCGAGTAAGTGGGCGTCGGTGATCTCGAGCCGTGCAAGATAATCGACCCAAGCCTCCTTCGCACCAGGGGCGAACGCGTCCGGCAGCACCGACCCGCGCCCCGAGCGCCACGAGAACACATCCTCGACGATGTACACGTCCCCTGGGACCTCTGCTGTCCTGGCGAGCGCGCCATCGATGGTGAGTTGCGTGCCGGTGGCCACCGCGGGCCCCCAGGCGAGCCCGTTCACTCGGAGCAGCTCCGCCCCGCGGTGAGCCAGCTCGGTCAATCGCTGTGCCGGAGAACCAGCAGTCGGATTCGATGACATGGATGCAGGGTAACCGAAGTCCAACAAGACGCTCGGCCAGCTCTTGCCACCGCTGTAAACCCGCGAGACCTTTGACCCGCCAAAGCCTTTAGTGGAATCGGAGGTCTTCGATTCCGACATTGAACCGCCCCTTCGTGGTCTGTCCGCGTCGAGGAACAATTATGGCCCTGGCCACCGATAGCCCGAACGCGATGTCGCTGTAAGAGCCGGGTGTCGGTAATGATCGCCTCGTGTACCTTTCCGCCCCGCTGGAGCTGCACGATATCGATGAAGTTCAGCGAGTCCCGCGGCGTCCTGGACACCGCCTTGCCCGCCGGGCCGGCGGACTGGTCGTTGAGCATGTTCAACCAGGTGATGCCGCTTACGGCCGACGTGCTTCGGGTTCGGTCTCGCGTGGATCAGAACCACGAACCGCATGCCCTGACTCAGCCGCTCGGCCGGATCTGTGAAAGTCGCTGCGCGAGGGACGGCCCGAGGTGGTTGATGATGCTGTATCCGGGGCTATCGGGATACGGCAGGCTCAGCAGGAACGAGTGGCTGATAACGTTGATGTCCTCGGTATCGCCCTCCGTCGCACGGGCCTCCAAAAAGTCGAGCACCGGCCCCCATGCGACGAGCCAGTCGTCCTCGACCAGAGAGGACTCGACGATTTCCCCGATGAGATCCCACAGGAACACGTGAGGCAGCACCTCGCCATCGAAGTTCTCGACATGACACGCATAGGACTCCTCTACCTCAGGGAAATGCCCGGCCATGTCCTCGATCAGCTTTACGCCCAAGTACATCAGCAGCCTCCGAGCTCGGGGGTTCTTCCACCGACATCGACGGAACGCGGAAGACCTACACCCCGCGACCATAGCCGGTGACCATCGGACGGTGAGCGAGGAATACCGATCACTCGAATATTGAAGGCTGCCGGTCCTAACACCCTGGTAGACAGGTTGGTTTTCAGCCAACGAGCTTCGGCCGCGAATGTCCGGGAAATGGAAGAAGTCGCGGTCGAGATGCTGCGCGAGGATGGGCCGAACACCCGCCGAGACCAGAGTCTCGGTGGGCTCGGCATCAGCTTGGTTCACCGCGAGCCCGATGGGCGCGTCTAGTTCAATGACGCCGACGGGCTCGTCGGTTCCACCACCGTATGCGGCTGGGGCTACTCGCTCAGCGCCGAGCCAATAGAGAATGGTGCTCGACGGTTCGAAAAGCTTTCCGGAGAATGGTATTCGTTCGTCTTCATTGTCGCCTGACGTGCTGGTGGCTCGACCCAGTACGAGGCAGGCGGACTAGATGGTCATCGTTATCGAGCCTGTGCCGCGTCAGGTTCTATCTCGACGCCGTCACCCGTCGTCCGATACCCCGCGAGTGTCATCGCATCAATGTTCGTTAGTGAGATACTTTGGGGCGCTGCGGATTCCCGCAGTTCTTCCTACCGTCGTTTTGTGTGACGGTTGCCGTGTACGCGGCAATGTCGACCTGTCGGGGTTTGCGCCGTTGCCGAGCTCGGGTCACCTGTCCAACGATCGACCGCTATCTGACGGTCGCTGAATCGAAATTACAGCCAGCGCAGGCGAACGCAGAAGCGGGGTGAGGCGTGGCAGGCAGCGGGTTGACCGGATCGGCCCAGCGGTGGCGAACCTCGGGCCTGGCAGGGCTCGCCCGGACCATCGGGATGGCTGGCCTCGAGAAAACCTTCTCCTGCTACCCACAGCTCTACAGCCGCGTCGGATTCGCCCACCGCCATGGTCGAGTGTTCGGCACAGTCGCCGGTCGGGGTGGACGGCGACAATGTCGACCATGGCGGTGTACGGCTTCCGGCGAGTGCTGGTGGGCGAACGCGATGTGTGGAAACGACTTAGAAACTGTAGCGGAGCACTACCGTGCCGATGATCCGGGACAAGGCCGCGCTGCGCCCGATTGATTGAATCCCTAGCCGTGCGAGCAATGAGCACTCGGCAACCTCGGGTGCTCGGGTGAGGAAAATCTCCTCGACCAACCTCAGGCGCGCAGCCCACTGTTCGGGTTCATGGGGATCATTGAAGCCGGGATTAACCACCCCGCCAGCGATCACGGCAGTGCTGCGCATGCGCTTGACCGCCCGGACGGCGTAGGTGGTGTAGTGGTTGAACGCCAGCTCCCCGCTGGGGAAGTTACCGGTGAGCCGGTTCAGCAGGGCCACAAAGGCTTCCTGGGGCAGAAATCCGACCAGGCCGTCGCCGACGATCACGGTCGGCCGGCCGGTGGGGACGTCGTGGAGCCAGTTCGGATCGGTCAGGTCAGCGCCGAGGCTGTGGGCGCTGACCTGCTCTGGCAGTACCTGTTGCCGGACGACAACGACCTCGGGGAAGTCGATGTCGTACCAGCCGACAGTGGGCGGCGGGTCGACGCGCATTATTCTGGTGTCCAACCCGGCGCCGAGATCCAGCACCACCGCATCGGGGTGATCGGCGACGAACCGGCGCACCACCTCGTCCAATCTCTTTGTCCTTACCGCGATGTCGAAGACCTTGCTCATCTTGGGGCTCAGCCCGGGAAACTTACCGAGGTCATAGCCGGTCTTCCCTAAGACCTCGTCGGCCATGGTGTCGCCGAGAAAGGGGCGCGGCAGGCGGCTGTCGAGTGCCCTGCCCCCCAGTGTGAGGAACAGGCTCTCCTGTGCCGGTGTGAACACCGGAGCGTAATGCCCATGCTTGTCAGTTCTCCTCCTGTTGTGGTGAACGCGCGGCAGTCCACGCGTCCCGGGCACCCTGAACAAGGGTGTCGTCGGTGTAAATCCCGCGTGTGAACAGCTCGAACGTCGGCACCGAAATGCGCTGTAGCACATCGGGACCGAATCGTTCACTGCCCAGGGCACGCGCCAGGGCTGGCGGCATGGTCAGCACGGCGAGGCTGATCAAGACGTTCAACACCGCCAGTGCCCGTGGGTCCGCCGAGGGGCGCATCGTGCCGTCGGCGGCTCCGGCCCTGACTATCGCTTCGGACTCTTCGACCAACGTGTCGACGAGCGTGCTGGCGGCGGGTGCGTCGTCGTGGATCGCGCGGACTATGTACTGCACGTAGACCATGTACTCATCGGGATTCGACAGGTAGATCCCGAGCAAGTCCCGCCGTGCGGAAGGACTTCCCGCGGCACGTGTCCGTTCGACGAGGACGTTCAGCATGTACTCGTCACAGGCGGTCCGCAGCCCGTGCTTGCTGCCGAAGTGGTGAAAGACCAACGCCTCACTGACTCCTGCGGCTGTCGCGATGGCCCGCAGATTCGCCTTCTGGAAGCCCTCACGGGCGAAGTGAGCGATGGCGGAGTTGCGGATCTTCGCCTTAGCGGTCAGGTCTGCCGAAGCGGAGCCAGAATGAGGTGCTGATCACATACTCAGAATGCTATGTCAAGACTCAGCCTCGGCAACACCTTTCGAAAGGCAGATTCCTCCGGTGTCGTTGTGACCGTGATCATCTCGGGGTGCGGGTCCACTACGGATAAGGACGCAGCACCGAGTGCGGCGGCGGTGGCCGCGGTACCGGCCGGGGGCGCATATCCGGTGGGCGAGTTGTGCCCTGCGGAGGTACTTTTCGTAAGCGATGACAGCGAGCTCGTGGCGTTCGTGTCGGGCCTGAAACTGCCGGCCAATGTCCGGGTGGCGGACGGGCGAGTGAGTACGCAGGGCGGCAAGGTGGGTTTGGTGGGGTCGCGATTGATCTGTGTGTCAGGGGATCCAGTAGTGCGGCTGATCCGCGGCCGATCGCGACCATGATCGCCGCGCTGAAGTCGACCGATCTCGGCGCTTGGCCTTTCGTGCTGTACGTCTGGGATATGGACGTGACCTACAAGAATGAGGCGAAGGTCAGGGACTCGGAATATCAGGTACATCTCTGGAGTGGGAAACCGTCGGCGTCGGCGGAGAATCAGCGGTGGGAGGTCCTCGCGGGTTGAGCAAGCACACGACCGCCGCCCCCGGTGCGATGCCGGGGCGTGTCGTGGTGCCCCTGGCTGGACTAGACGCGTTCTAGGTCGACGCCGTGATCCACCAGTTCCATCGGGCGGCCCGGCAGCTGAGGTCGTTCTGTATCCGTCCGGCGCGCAAGTGGAATCGACCGCGTACCCGATTCGGCGCATGGCCGATGACAGCGATGGCATCGATTGGTGGCGGCCGCGGCGCGCCGGCCAACGAGATGCGGGGGCCGAGAACGCGTTCGAGGGCTGGATGGATGCTGGTGAGCAGGCCGCGGATGCGGTTGCTGGTGCGGGTGAATTCCCCTGCCAGGTCGTCATCGAATCCGACCAGAACACCGAGATCGGTGAGGGTTTCGTCTCCGGTCTCGACCCGGCGCAGCGTATACGGCATCGTGCGGGCCGCGTCGGCGATGATGTAGGCGTCGCGGGTGTCGGTTTTCGCTTGTCTCGGATAGAGATCGGCGATGCGGCGCATCGACAGGCCGGGCTGATAGGCGACGTCGTGGCCGCAGGCGCGGGCGTCGGTGACCGGCAGTGCGCCGATCGTATTCGGCTGGTCGACGACGATCAGCAGTGGTCCGTGCGCGGCGAGTTTGTCGAATACTGCTCGTAGCCGGGCTTCGTCGTTGGGTAGTGCCTTATCGAACAGCCGCTTGCCGCCGGTGTCGAGACCGACCGCGTGGTGTTCGCCTTTACCAGCGTCAACGCCGCAGAACACGGCAAATGCCTGTGCCACTTCGCAGTTCCTCATCGCGTCGAAACCCGGACCGGTCGCCGATCTGGCGTCAACGCCCGGCACCCACGTTATGAAGAGACCTCCAGCGGCCCTGTCCCCATCAGCGGTCCGTCGACGCCACCAGGTCCCGGCGACACCACCCGGGATCATGGATGGGACAGGGGCAATAAGTCATACCGGGCCTGGCGACCGTAGCCCTCGATCAAGGGCCGCGAAGATAACGGGGTCGTACTCGCCGCCCCCCAATCCAAATACCGCTGGTGGAAGGTGTCGAATCCCGGTGTTCGCAGGGACGCGGGATTTCGTAACCGCTCGGTACCCGGCAACGATTCCGCGGACATTACCGTTGGATGGTCCGCTGCTTCTTCACCGATAGATGTTGTCTCTGCCGCCAGCCGCGATAACCAGGATCACCAGCCGGTTGTTCTCGATCCTGTAGATGGCGCGATAGTCACCGGAGCGGAGCCGATAGAAACCGGCGTATTCGGCTGCCATCGGTCTGATCGCATTGTTCGGGGCATAAGGATCTCCCAACTGTGCGAGCTCCTGAAGGAGCCGGATTGCGTCCGTTTTGGGAATGTTACGAATGTCTTGTTGTGCTTCCGGGGTGAACTCGAATCTGTATTTCACTTCGGTTCGTCCAGGATTTCAGCGAACATCTCGGTAAGGTTGATCGCTCCATTACCCTTGTACTGTTCATAGCGGTGTTTGGCGATCTCGGCGAGTTGTTCGTCTTCCCAATCTTCCAGGGCTTGCAGCATGCTGACGGGGACCAGGGCGGCGACGGGACGGCCGTCGCGGGTGACGATGGTGGTTTCACCGTGTTCTGCTGCGTCCAGGCTTTTGGCTAGTCCAGCGCGGAGTTCGCGGACGGTCACGTGGTCGGTCATGCATCCGGTGTACACCACATGTGTACACATATGTCGGTATGTTTGTCGGTATGTCGGAGAATCCCGAGGCGCGACTATGGGCGATCGGGTTCGGCTTCGGGCTTCGGATCGGTGTGTCGCGGAGGGGTGATGTGCGAGCGTGTAGAAGGTATGCGTCGGCGCTGAAAGGTGTTCAGGCAGGGGTTGAGGTCGGGGCCCGCTGAGGCTGAATCCGGGGGAGGGTGGTCAGGTGGTGGCGGCGGTGCCGCAGCTGCCGCAGAACTTGGCTGTAGCGGTGAGGTCTGCGCCGCATTCGGTGCAGTGGCGCGGGCGGGGGGTCAGTGGGTCGCCGCAGTTCATGCAGAATCGCGCATTCGCGGGGTTGTCGGTTCCGCAGCTGGCGCATGCCGGCTGCGTCGGGGCCGGAAGCGGTTGTTCGGCAGTCGGAATCGACTGTCGCTGCCACGGATTACTCGGGGCGTGCTGTTGGATGGCGTTCAACCCGAGTGCGGCGCCGAGGAATCCGTCGCCGCCGCCGTGGCCATGGGCGAAGCCCTGTCCGGCGCCGAGGGCCAATTCACCTGCGGCATAACGCTGGAAGTCTCCGGCCAGTCGAATGTAGGTGACATCCTTGGCCAGTCGCTTGATGCGGTCCGCATCCTCCGGCGCCAAAGTGATATCGAAGTTGCCCAGGCGCGGGACGCGCAGGCCGTACTCGTAGAGCGTCAGATTGGTCTGGCGCAATACGGCGGCCTCGATCGGCTCCAACTGACCGGACAGGCCGAGCACTGGCCAGTCGCCACGGGAAATACCCTGTGTGACAGCGACTTTCATGGACTTCAGCAGCAGGTCAGAGCTCCAGGACTCTACCGTCGCGGGCACGCTCAGGTCGGTGGTGCCCGCCAGTGTGGTGACCAGTTCGGCCGGATCCCGTACCGACAGTGCGAATTCCCCGAAGACCCGCAGCGTCACGACCTGTTCGCTGACCGGATCGGCGATATCGGCCAGGCGGCCGCCGAACTTGATGCCGGGAAACTCGCGGGTGGAGACGAAATACAGTTCGGCGCGGTAGAAGTTGTTGCCGGTCAACGTATCCACGAGCGCGCCGAGGACCGGCAGCTCATCGGCATCGATCCGATGCCGGCCGGGCCCCATGGCGGCTACGACCTGCCCTGACTTGACGAACAGGGCGATCTCGTCGGCATTGACGATGGCACGGCTGTAGCGGCGGATGTTGACATCCGGCCACTTGTAGACCAGTTGATTCTTGCGGTCCTCAGGGACCGCGATGAACTCCCGTTCGAACCATGCCATGCTCGCGCTCCATCAGCCGTAAACGTATCCAGCGTACCGATGTTCAGCGGTACGATCAACCAACACCGAGGTCACGGCGGGTGGAGCGGCTCCGCGACGTTTCCACGTGGTTACAACTCTTGATTCCCTATTGAACGTACCGTTGAATAGCGTTACATTAAGCAGCGATATGATCGCCGTCACGTGAAAGGCACCACCATGACAACCGTTCAACACTCCGCGGAAGTGCCGGCGCCCGCGGATGCTCTGCATGCTGAGGATGCGGGCTATCACAAGGCGTTGCGCCCGCGCCAGCTGCAGATGATCGCGATCGGGGGCGCGATCGGGACCGGACTGTTCCTTGGTGCGGGTGGTCGGTTGCACACTGCCGGCCCCGGCCTGTTCCTCGTTTACGCCGTCTGCGGCATTTTCGTGTTCTTCATTCTGCGGGCGCTGGGCGAGCTGGTGCTGCATCGTCCGTCCTCCGGATCGTTCGTCTCCTATGCGCGCGAGTTCTACGGCGAGAAGCTGGCTTTCGCGGTCGGGTGGATGTACTTCTTCCACTGGTGCATGACCGGCATCGTAGACATCACCGCGATCGCCACCTATGTCCATTTCTGGGGAGCCACCGAGGCGATACCGCAGTGGTTGATCGCGCTGGTGGCACTGGCCATCGTGGTCAGCATCAACCTGATTTCGGTGAAGTGGTTCGGTGAGCTGGAGTTCTGGGCCGCGCTGATCAAGGTCGTCGCGCTCGTCGCCTTCCTGGTCATCGGCACCATCTTCCTGGCGGGCCGATTCAAGGTCGACGGTGAGACCACCGGTTTCAGTGTGCTCTCCGATAACGGCGGCCTGTTCCCGACCGGGTTGCTGCCGCTGGTCACCGTCACTACCGGTGTTGTATTCGCTTACGCCGCAGTGGAATTGATCGGTACCGCAGCCGGTGAGGCGGAGAATCCGGAAAAGATCATGCCGCGGGCCATCAATTCGGTCATCGCCCGCATCGCGCTGTTCTACGTCGGATCGCTGGTGCTGCTCGGACTGCTGCTGCCCTACGTTGCCTTCAAGGCCGGTGAAAGCCCGTTCGTCACCTTCTTCTCCAAGCTCGGTGTCGGTGGTGCGGGTTCGATCATGAACCTGGTGGTGCTGACCGCAGCCTTCTCCAGCCTCAACGCGGGTCTGTATTCGACCGGCCGCATCCTGCGCTCGATGTCGATGAACGGCAGTGCGCCGAAGATCGCCTCGCGGATGTCCAATGGCGGTGTGCCTTATGTCGGCATCCTCGCCACCGGCGCGATCGCGCTGGTGGGTGTCGGACTCAATGCGATGGTGCCGGACAAGGCCTTCGAGATCGTGCTCAACATGTCCGCTCTCGGCACCATCGCGGCCTGGGGCGCGATCGTGATCTGCCAGCTGCAGCTGTTCCGCTGGTCGAAGAAGGGTCTGGCCGAACGTCCGTCGTTCCGGCTGATCGGTGCCCCCTACACCAGCTATGCCACGCTGGTGTTCCTGGTCGCGGTCATCGTGCTGATGGCATGCAGCCACGAAATCGAGCAGCGCGGTGCTGTCATCGCCATGGCCGTGGTCGTGGTTCCGGCATTCGTGGGCGGGTGGTTCCTGGCCCGCAAGCGGGTGCTGCAGGTCGCGCAGGAACGTGAGGGCATCACCGGGCAGTTCCCGGTGTTGGCCGAGCGGCCGCGCCGCGAGGGTGATGCGGTCGTGGTTCTCGACAAGCCCGACGAGGAGTAAGCAAGCCGATCTCCGCCCCGGACAACATGTCCGGGGCGGAGCTATTCCCATTGTGGGGAATATGGCATGGGCGCGGCGGCGGGCGGCGGAAGAGAATAGGTCCCCTATTCACCGGGCTCGAAAGGTTCCCATGCCGGAACAACCCAGCGCCTCCGAGAATCCGCTGCCGCACCCATGGGCGAATCGGCGGATGCGCGGTACCGAGGTTCCGCGACGGACGCCTCATCCCTGGGCAACTCGCGGCATGTCGAAAATCGAACCGTCGCAACGCCGCCAGCATCCGTGGTCCGGGCCGAGCACGGTGGAACGCAATCCGTCGCAACGGTTCTCCCTGCCGTCGGCGCCCGGCGACACGATGCCGGTGAGCGATCCGGTGACGGGGGCCGAACAGACTCTCGAACTCGACGAGCCGGTCTCCGGCCGTAGCGGGCGCTCCCGGCCGAGCGTGCGGCGCCTCGGTGCCGGTCTCGTGCCGATGCCGCGGGTGGCGCCGGTCGACCCCCGCGCCGCCATTCTCGACGATCCGGAAGTGCCCGAGCTCAAACGGTTCTGCTGGAAATGTCAGGAACCGGTCGGCCGTCGCACCGCGACAGAGCCGGGTGCGGTGACCGGCGAATGCGGCCGCTGTGGCTCGCCGTTCAACTTCCGTCCCACCTTGCAGCGCGGCGAACTGGTCGCCGATCAATACGAGGTGCAGGGGTCGCTGGCGCACGGCGGACTCGGTTGGATTTATCTCGCGGTCGATCGCAATGTCAGCGACCGCTGGGTCGTGCTGAAGGGGTTGCAGAACCCACTCGACTTCGAGGCGCATGTGGTCGCGCTCGCCGAACGACAATTCCTATCCGAGGTGGCCCACCCCGGCGTCGTGAAGATTTACAACTTCGTCAAACATCGGTCTGCCCGCGATATTCCGGACGGCTACATCGTCATGGAATATGTCGGCGGACAATCGCTGAAGAAGATGCTCGATCTGCGCGGCAAGGAGCGCATTCCGGTCGTCGAGGCGATCGCCTACATCATGGAAATCCTGCCGGCGCTGGACTATCTGCATTCCTTCGGATTGGCGTACAACGATCTGAAACCCGACAACATCATGGTCAGCGAGCACGAGGTCAAACTCATCGATTTGGGTGCGGTCGCCGCCATGGACTCCTATGGCAGCATTTACGGCACGCCCGGCTATCAGGCACCGGAGATCACCGAGACCGGGCCGACCGTGGTTTCGGATATCTATACCGTTGGCCGGACCTTGGCGGCTCTTGCCCTGGATCTGCCGCGGGACCGGGACGGGCACTTTCTCGGCGGAATACCCGAACCGGATGAGGATCCGCTGCTGGCGCGCTATTCGTGCCTGTACCGCTTGCTGTTGCGCGCCACCGATCCGGAGCCGGAGCGCCGCTTCCCGTCCGCGTATTCGATGTACTGTCAGCTCGCCGGTGCGCTGCGCATGGTGCTCGCGATCGATACCGGCCTGGAACACCCCCAGCCGTCGGTCGAATTGAGCTCCATGCGAGACGATTTCGGCATCGATACGCTGATCGGCCAGACCGACGGCATCGTCGACGGGATGGACCGCATGCCGGTGCTCGAGGCACGCGATGTCGTCGCGGCGCTGCCGACGCCGTTGATCGATAGTGAGGATCCCAGTGCCGAACTGCTGTCGTCCCTGCTGCACGGCGAACCGCGGCACGCGCTGGACGCGCTGCGCCGGGCACACGAACGCATTCGAGCGGGCACGATTGTCGCCCCGGAATCCTTCGACCTGGAGGGGCCGCTGACCGCGGTCCGCGCCTATCTGGATCTCGGAGAAACCGTTCCAGCCTGCCAACTGCTCGCGGACCTGCGCCCGGACTACGGCGCGGACTGGCGCATCGAATGGTATGTCGGTGTCGCCGCATTGCTAGACGGCCATTACGACCGGGCTTGGCAGCATTTCGAGACCGTGCACTCGATGCTGCCCGGCGAAATCGGCCCGGAACTGGCCCTCGCCGCCACCGCGGAACTGGTGCTGCAACATCTGGACGACCCGGCCGAATCGGATCGCTGGCATCGGGCCGCGGCCGAGCACTACCGCGCGGTATGGCGGACCAACCACGGCGTGGTGAGCGCGGCCTTCGGCCTGGCCCGTCGGCTCGCCGCGGACGGCGAATTGCTCGAGGCGGTCGCGGTGCTCGACCAGGTACCCGCCGCCTCCCGCCATCACAGCGTGGCGCATACGACGGGTTGTCTGCTGCTGGTCTCGCGGCCGATCGCCGATATCACCGAGGCGGATATCTGTACGGCGGCGGGTCGGTTGGAGGCGCTGCCCGACGATGCGCGAACGCTGCAATTGCAGGTCATCGTGGTCGGGGCGGCCCTGGAGTGGCTGCGGGTCGGCGGGCGGCCACGGAGTCCGAGCCGGACGATCCTCGGCTTTCCGGTCACTTCGGCCGGACTGCGGCAGGGACTCGAAACCAGCCTGCGCGCCCTGGCCAGAACCGCGCCGGATCGCTGGCACCGCTACCGGCTGGTCGATCTGGCGAATTCCATTCGGCCGCGCACCCGTTGGTAAGCCCGCGGCGGTGGGTGACGGCAGTCGGAGAGCCGACGGGGTGGGAACTCAGCGCATTCGCTGCACCACGAAGGCGACGATGGTCCCGGTGCCCGCCAGCAGCCACAGCCAGTTGCCGGTGGCGACCGCGAGCACGACCGCGACGATCGAAATCACCGCTGCGATCGTCCGCAGTCGCTGCAGCGCATTAACGGTGGGTGCCGACGGTGCGGGCGGTGTGACGCCGGGGAGGTCGGCGAATAATTCCGCCAGTTGTCCTTTGGTGGTCGCCGCCGCGGCAATGGCGCTGCGTTCGTCGAACTCGGTCAGGCTCAATCGCCCGGTACCGAGGTGGTGCGACAGTTGCTCCAGCGCCCGTTCTCGTTCCGTCACGGTAATTCGAGAAGCCTGCGCCTCGGTCATATCGGAAGGATAGGCCCCGCCGCCTCTGTATCGGATGGGACGAATTGCCAAGGGCGGGAATAGTTAGGGGGTGTCATTGGGGGTTGACGGTGGGCCGCGAACCATAGGGGCCCGGCATCACTGACGTATGCTTACCTATGAGTAATGTTTCTGTGTGGTTTCCTAGACATATGGCAGGGGACGTGGAGTACACGATCGATGAGCTGGCGCGCGAGGCTGGTACGACCGTGCGCAGCCTGCGGGTTTACGCCGAGCGCGGCATCCTGCCCCCGCCACAGGTGAAGGGCCGCACCGGCTTCTACGGGCCGGATCACCTCAATCGGGTGCAGACGATCAGCCGTTTGCTGGACCGGGGGATCAAGCTCAACGGCATCCGGGAACTGCTGGAGGCATGGGACCGCGGTGACGATCTCGGCGATATCCTCGGCGTCGCGGAGCCGGGTGCGACGCAGTCCATCGTGCCGCCTGCTGGCGATACGATCGCGGCGACCGAACTCGAGCAGCGCTATCGCGATGTTCCCCATGGTTTGGCCCGCGTGGTCTCGGCCGGTCTGTACGAACCGGTGGACGCCGCGACCTACCGCATCGCCGATCCGCAGCTGATCCGCATCTTCGATCAGTTGGAGGGTGCGGGCATGCCGGTCGACGCGCTGCTCGGCGAATTGGAGCGGTTGCGCGCCGACTGCGACCGGATCGCCCGCCGCTTCGTCGATCTGTTCCACCGGTCGGCGTGGGAGCCATATCAGAACTCTGGGCGCACGCCCGCGGACAAGGCCGTGCTCGCCGACCGGGTGGCCGAGACTCGGGTCCGTCCGGGGCAGGCGGCCGGTGAGCTCGTGAACCGCTTTGTCGCAAAGTATCTCGAACAGGACAGCGAACTCACCGAGTCGCTGCCCGACGCCTGACGCGATCGGCTCGCGCCGAGACGCGCAATTTTTTGCCTGGCTTGCGGCCGTTCTTTCTTTGCTGCATGTCCCTGGCCAGGCCTTTCCTTCTCTGTTGTTCCCATGAGTGGCGACACTTAGTCTAACGTGCCGTTAAATAGCGTTACATTAGGCAGCGGGAACAGCACCTCCCATCGGCCCGTATCGACGTCGGCCGGCGGGCGAGACAATGATGAAGGAGACGTCGATGATCAACGTCAGCGAACAGGCACCCAGACCGACCGAATGTCCTGACCCGGCACGCAATGGCCAGGGTCGCAACAAGATCCGAGCACTGTCCATGCTCGCGGCGATCGCTGCGGCGGTCGGCGGATTCGGCCTCGGCACCGGGGCACCTGCGGCCAACGCCGATATCGGCGTGCGCTGTCTGTGGGCCGGTGAGGCTGTTCAGCAGGGTGTGGCGGTCGCCGCGGGCGGCTGGATGTACCGGTGCCAATCCGATTTCTTCGGCTTCGCGCGCTGGTCCCGTGAGGGCTACGCCCCCGGTCGCAGCAGCGTGTACAACCCTGGTACCAACGGTAATCCCGCGGGCAAGTTCAGCCCGGGTGCGCAGCAGCCCGGCACCGATTACATGGACTACTGCGTCGGCAGTCAGCTGATCGAGGGCCGCGAGGATATGTACGAGGCCGTCGCGGACGGCCGAGGCGGGCTGTACTGGCGTGCGGCCGGGCCGATTTCGAACTGGACCTTCGATATGGCCGCGAACCGGCCGGGGCCGTCGTGGCGGTCGTCGAGCCTGTGTATCGACGGCAATCTGACCTGAGTTAGCACCGCGAATCTTCCTACCGCTGATGCCCTTTCGGGCGGTCGCGCAATTCAGCGCACACCGTCTGGAAGGGCATCGGTCTGTATTGACGGTCAATTGGCTACTGGTGGAGTGCAACTGGCTACCCCGGTGCAATTCCGCCTTCCCGAAGTGGTTGGCGCGACGCATCGGGTGCTGCGCACATACGAATACGACCGCCGCTCCTGTCGGAGCGGCGGTCGTATTCGTATGTGAAGAGCCGCAAGGGGAATGGATCAGCGGCTGTTGCCCTCGGCGGGCACCCAAACCCAGCGTCCACCATCGTTGGTGTTGTTGTTGTAGGAGCCCCGGCTCGAGTTGTTGTTTCCGGTGGCGGCGTGATCCTGATCGGCGACGCGACGGTTGCCCGAGTTGCTGTTGCTGTACCCGCCGCCTCGTGCGCCGCCGCCATTGCTGTTGCTGTGGTTACCGGGCGCCGCGATGGTCGACTGAATCGCCATGGCGGCCGGAGTGATCACCAGTGCACCGGCGACCGCGCCGGCGATGACGACCTTCTTCGACTTGAGGTTCATGGTTACCGATATCTCCTTCGTCCCGCCGAGCCCGGACTTGGTCGGTAAGTGGGTGTGCCGGGGATGCAGGTTGTATGAGGTCTATTGTGCCGCTATTTGACGGCACAATCAATAGTGAACCGTTACGGAAACCTCCGCATTCCTGGCGGTCTTCCCATTCCTGGGAGTAGTGCTGGGGTTCCGCTCAGGCGGATTCGAATCGTCCACCCGGCAGCCGACTCCGGAGCGCGCTGCGCAAACAGGCCGGAGGCGGCCCAATTCCCCTGGTCGGCACCGAGTTTCGGCGGTGGTGTGCCCAACCACCAGCCACCTGTTCGGCCACGGTCGGACAGCGTAGTGCTTGTCGCGCAGGAGTGATTTCCAGCAGCGGGAGGGGTTGGGCGAGAATGCGGGCCGCCGCGCCTCACATCGGCAGGTGGACGACGCGCTGTTCCCATTCGCCGTCGAGAACGTCGGCCTGCCAGCGCTTGTTCCAGCCGAACGGCATGAGATGGACGTGGGCGCCGCGGGCCTGGAGGGATTCGGCGAGATTCGTCAGTACATGCAAAGCCGTTGGAACATCGGATCGTTCACCGGGGGTGGCCAGATGAGAGAACCCGTTGATGACGATATGCGACGCATCGGTCTTGGATGCGATGCGCCTTACGATCTTCGCGGCCGCCGTCGACGAGGTCGAATCGCCGCGCTCCACGCCGACCATGAGCAGTAGGCAGTCGGAGAAGGTATTGGGCACGCCGATCGCCGCCGATTCGAGATCTACGGCGGCCGGACTTGCGGTGGTGACGGTGTACTCGAAGGTGCGGCAACGACTACTGAAGATCTTCATGCTCAGTGTTCAGCGTCGACCACGTTCGGGGGTGACGCACACCTTCCTGACTCGTGCGGCCAGCGCCGAATGGGCGAGGAACTGTGAGCGCGGACCGTGCCAGCGCAACACCGGGTCGCAGTGCCGGTTGTCGTCGGCCGACATCTGGATCACATGCTGTGTCCCGGCACCGTCGAGCGGGTCGACGCGGCAATGCTTGAACCAGCCGAACGGCATCAGGTGGACCTGCTCACCACGTTCCTCGAGCCGCTCGGCGACTTCGGTCAGCACGTCGATGGCCTCGGCGAGTTCGGAGAGCACATCGAATCCGGCTGGGGTGCGATTTCTTTCGCCGGGGCGGGGCAGGCATGCGAAACCCTCGACGACGATCGGTCCGGCGTCGGATTCGGTGACGATGCGCCGGACCAGCTGCACGGCGGTGCCCGCAAGTGCCCGGTCGCCGCGGTCCACCCCGATCGTCAGCAGCAGGCAGTCGTGGAAGCATCTGCGTGCCCCGATCACCGACGGTTCGATATCAATGGCGCACGGGCTCGCTGTCGTCACGGTGTATTCGACCGTGCGGCAACGATTACTGACGATGCGCATCGGCTACCTCTGGTCCTTCATCCGGCCGACTCGACGGCTCTGGTGGCATCGAGGTCGAGTACGGCGGTCGCGGTGCGCTCGATGATGCCGAGGCAGACCTCATCGGGCTGATACTCGGGCGCGATGGCGCTGTGGCTGATGGTCGAGAGCCACCTGAAATACGGGTACAACATCTGCTGGCGGTAGGCCAGCCAGGCCGTGTCGAAGTCGGGTGCCGGCGCCCCGCAGGCCGCTAGACGTGCTAGGTAACCGGTTAGTAGTTCGCGTTCCCAGGCTCGCCGGTCGGCCACATCCAGACCGGAGGCAACCAGGTATGCGAAGTCACAGGCCCAACTGCCGCGCTGTACGACCCGCCAGTCGGTGATACCCATTCGGCCGGCCGCGGTGACATAGGTATTGCCGATGTGACTGTCGCCGTGCAGGAAGGTCTGCGGTCCGGTGCTCGCGATCTCGAGCGAGCGTTCCAGTGCGCGATACAGCCGGTCATGGTGGGCGGGTAGCGCTTCCGGAATCACCGAAAGCGCGCGCCCGGCCCCGACCCGCGCCCGCTTGGACATGCCGATCAATCGGTCGAGATCGGCGAAATGCGAGCGAGGCGTTTCGAGCCACCCGTGTAACCGCAGCCCTTTGTCGTCCCAGTACCGGGCGTGCCAGGTCGCCATGGTGCGCAACAGATCCTCGATCTGCTCGCGTCCGATCGGGGTGCCAGGTGTGCAGAAGCTGGCGCCCTTGGTGCTGACGACATCCTCGAGCAGTGAGATCGAGCGCCCGGACCGGCTGTCGACTGCGCTGTGATATCCGCGCGGGGCCTCTATTTCCAGATTGGGTCGTACATGTTTGAAGAAGCCGGGTTCGCCGTGCAGGGTGCCGGCCAGGCCGAGGGTGAGCCGCTGTTTGAAGTCCGCGGTAGTCTTCGCGAACAGGTTCTCCGGCAGGCCCGCGACCTGGCCGATCTCGTTGTAGCCGACGGTGAGTTTCCACCGTGTCGAGGTACCGCTGCTCCGATCCGTGGTAGCGAACGCTTCGACCTTCGCACCCGGATGGTCGTAGCACAGCACGGCGGTGAGCCAATCGGTGGTCAGTTCTCGTCCGGTCACCGGCACATCGGCCGCACGCATGGCCTGTGGACGGATAACCGCTTCCCGCGCGATATGACCACCGACTCGAGCAAATCCGCGCACCACGGCGAGTGCGGGGTGCCGCGTGGGTGCCTCGGACTGCAACGGTTCTCCTTTGCTCGGCGGCCGATCGGACCTGCTCTACCGGCTGATTTGCCGGTCACGAGCCGCCGTAATCGGACCCTATGGCAGCCGTGAAGCGGGAACATCCGTCATAGCGGGTAGGAATATCCGCATCAGTCGGTGAGATATCGCTCCTACCGGGCGATGTGCATGCTGCACTGGCTCATGCGGGGGCATAGGATTCTGTCCGTGCAGGGTCCCCTTACCTCGGTCTTCGTCGGTCGTGATGCAGAGGTCGAGCGTGTTGTCGCGCTGGGCCGCCGTGCCGCCGCGGGGGAGGGGGCGGTGGTGCTAGTCGAGGGCGAGCCGGGTATCGGCAAGACCGCGCTACTCGATGCGGCCGTCGCCGGATATGCCGCCGACGGTCTGACCGTGCGTCGGGGCGCCGCGCAGGAATTGCAGCGGCAGGTGCCGTTCGCGGCGGTGTGCTCCTGGCTGGACAGCGATCGAGGATCCGATCCGGTGCGGGCGCTGCTGCGCAGTGGGGATCGGGCGGGTGACGGTGCGGCGACGCACGAGTTCGCGATCAGCGAGGCGATCCTCGATCTGGTCGATACCTGGTGTGCCGCCGGTCCGGTCGCATTGGTCATCGACGATGTGCACTGGGCGGATCGGCAGAGTCTGGCGGTGCTGTACCTGCTCTGCGGGGTTGCCGGCGATATGCCGCTGCTGCTGGTGCTGGCGACGCGTCCGCTGCCCCGGGACACCGGGTTGGCCGCGTTGACGGCGGAACTGGCGCACCGCGGTGCGCCGGTGATTCGACTCGGCGCGCTGCCGGAACGTGCCGCGGCGGAACTGGTTCGGCATATGGTCGGTGCGGCTCCGGGGCCAGGCCTGATGCGGCAGGTTGTCGGTGCGGGCGGAAATCCGCTCTACATTACGGAATTGGTGGCATCGCTGTTGCGCGACGAGGCGATCACGGTTGTCGCCGATACCGCCGATCCCACCGACCTGGCCGATGGCCCCTCCGCGTCGTTGGCGGGGGCGATCGCACAGCGGCTGGAATTCCTGTCCCGATCGGCGCGGCAGCTACTGCCGATGGCCGCCGCCCTCGGACCGACCGTGTATGTCGCGGAACTCGCCGCGGTATTGGACAGTCCGATCCTGGAAATCTGGAATGTGGTCACCGAGGCGACCGATGGCGGTCTGCTCACCCGCGCCGACTCCGAGCTGGTCTTCCGGCACGATCTGATCCGTCAGGTGCTCGCCGATCAGCTGCCCGATTCGCTGCGCGCCGGATTGCTGCGTCGGGCCGGGCAGATCCTGCTGGCCACCGACGCGCCGATCGAGCGAATCGCGTACTACCTGCTGGCGGGGGAGAACGGGCTCGACAAGCCGACGCTCGACTGGCTGGTCGCGGTGGCCGACAAATTGATCGTGCGCGCGCCCGAGATCGCGCTGCAGCTATTGCAGCGCGCGGCGGACACTGCGGACCTCGGCATGCGTGCGGTACTGCTGCGACTGCATGCCTACGCGCTGCTGTGGAATGGTCGCGCGGCCGAGGCCGAAGCCCTCGTGCGCACGGCGCTGCTGAACCGGTCCGAGGACGATATCGAACTGCGCTGGTTGCTGGTGCAGGCCTGCCATGCGCTCGGCGATCTGCGCGAAGTCGTCGCCGTTGCCGAAAAGACCCTGGCCACATCGAATCTCACGGATGCGGACGCGGGCCGATTCCACGGGTTGAGCGGCTTGACCAATGTCTTCCTGGGCCGGCTCGACGCCGCGGAGGCGGCGGGCGCGCAGGCGCTGGCGATCGGGGAAGCCATCGAAAATCCCCTCGTGACCGGATACGGACTTTTGACCGTGGGGGGCGTGCGCTATTCGTGGGGCTACCTCGACGAGGCACTGGAACTGAGCAGCCGCATCTTGCAAGAATTCGAAAGCGGATTCGGTTCGGACCAGCTCGATCCCCATATCCTCAACGCCCACTGCTTGATCGAGCTCGATCGACTCGCCGATGCGGAAGCGATGCTGCACAAGGCGATCGGATACAGTCACCGGGTCCACGGTGTCTATCTGGGCACGATCATGGTCGCCAAGGCGCGGCTCTATGTATTGGACGGACGCTGGGACGATGCGCTCGTCGAATGCACTTCGGGCCAATCGGTGCCCGACGCCTTCGGGTACACCCCGATCCTGCACTTCCTGTCCGCGCTGATCGGCATCCACCGCGGCACCTTCCTGCCGGATCCGGATACCATCCCCGCACCCGCCGACCTGCCGGGCACCCGTAGTTACGGCCAACTCTATCCGTGGATCAAGGCCCTCATGCTCGAGACCCACGGCGATCCGCGAGGCGCACTGGATCTGCTCGTCGACGCGCATTTGCGCCTCGCAGACGGATTGACCGCGCACACGCTGTATTACATCTTCCCGGATATCGCCCGTCTGGCCGCCGATGTCGGCGACGAGAAAGCGGCTCGTTCGGTGGTCGTGGCGTCCGCCGAGCTGGCGCGGCGCCAACCGACGGCTTCCAGAACCGGCACCGCCCTGCTGTGCCGCGGCGTTGCCGAGCGCGATCCCGCGACTGTGCGTGCGGCCGCCGACATGTTCCGCCAGGCGGGGCGACCGCTCTACGAGGCGCAGGCATACGAGAACGCGGCCGTATTGTTCGCCGCGGATGGGTCCGACTCGGACGCCCGCGCAGCTCTGGATGCCGCCGTCGAGCTCTATACCGGTCTCGGCGCATCGTGGGATATCGCCCGCGCGTTCGCGCGCATGCGCCCGTACGGAATTCGCCGCGGTGTCCGCGGTCCGCGCAACCGCCCGAAATCCGGCCGCGCCGCCTTGACCGATACCGAACGCAAGGTAGCCGCCCTGGTGGCCGAGGGCTCCTCCAACTCCGACATCGCCGCCCAGATGTTCCTGTCGCGCAGGACAATTCAGTCCCACGTCTCCAATATCCTGGCCAAGCTCGGCGTCGGATCCCGGCGTGACATCGCCGCCGCGCTCTCCGAAAAGTGAACTCTGACTTCGAAGTTCTTCGCGGCTTGTTGCGGATCGACACTCACGGTGCGGATGTCGACACGATCGGTTTTACTTAGTGCATGTCACTAATTGCCGCTACCGGTGGGCTACCTCCGAGGTTCGCCGGCCGTCTGCGTAACACCAAGCGCTTCATCGGGGATCCGATTGCGCTGCTGTCCGACGCTATGACGCGGCACGGCAATGTATTCGAGCTCCAGCTGCTCAACGGGAACATGGTCGGGGTCACCCATCCCCACCACATCAAGTACATCTTGCAGGAGCGCATGGCGAACTTCACGCGCGAGACCCAGTTGTACAACACCATCGAACCGTTCGTAGGGCGCGGACTGGCGTCCATCGCCGACCACAGCCGGTGGCGACGCAACCGGCGCCTGGCCCAACCCGCCTTTCACCACAAGAAGATCAACGCGCTCGGCGAGATCATGGTGGCCGAGATCGACTCCATGTGTGACGAATGGGCCGAACATGCCTTTGCCGGGCGGACAATCGACCTCGGTGCGCAGCTGAGCAACCTGACATTGCGGATCGTGGTGCGGTCGCTGTTCGGACTGGACCCGCACGGCCCGGAGGTCACCGGCTTGGCCCGCGAAATGCACAGGATGCTTGCCGAATTGGGGAAGTTCGTGCAAATGCCTCTGGTGCCGTTGAAGTTTCCGACTCCGAGCCACCGCCGCTTCTGGCGGGCGATCGGAGAGATGGACGCCATCGTCTACCAGGTGATCGCCGATTTGCGCGGTTCGGACAACAGCGGCCTGCTGTCCATGTTCATGAACGCCACCGACGAGGACACCAACGAAAAACTCACCGACCGCGAGCTGCGTGACGAGGTCGTCACCATGCTCTTCGGCGGTCACGAGACCAGCGCCTCGGCACTGACCTGGGCGATGCTGCAGTTGCAATCGAATCCCGTGGTGCGCCAGCGGCTCTGCGCCGACGTCGACAACGCGTTGTCCGACGGGCATGCCACCATGGCCGACCTGCCCGCGCTGACCTATGGCAAACAGGTGCTGGAGGAGGTGCTGCGGATGCAGCCACCAGCATGGATGGGGCAACGTCGCGCCGTCGAGGACGACGAGATCGGTGGATACCGCATCTCCGCGGGCACTCCGGTGGTCTACAGCTACTATCACGCGCACCGGAACCCCGAGTGCTGGGACCAGCCCGACATCTTCGACCCGGACCGCTTCGCTCCCACCGCCGTCGCAGCTCGGGACCGGAACGTGTACCTGCCCTTCGGCGCGGGTGGCCACCTGTGTATCGGCAACGCGTTCGCGATGATGGAGATGCAATTGGCACTGTCCACCATTGTCCGGCGGTTCGAGGTGACCATTGAGAACCCGGACTTCACCCCGATGTCCGGCCTCACGCTCAACCCCAAGTTCCCGATCATCGCGAAGGTAGCCGAACGGCGATAACTGCAGGTCGGGCAGTCTGGGCGGTGCCCTCATGGTCGGCTACTCAGCCGAGATCACGATCTCGAGCCGCGGTACCGGACCCGTTCGACGGTCGCGAGCCAAGCAGGTGCCCCGTTGTCGTGGTATCGCGTGTCGAGCCGATCCGGTTCGATCGCGATGACCTTCCATCCATTGCCCGAATCGAACGCCGCGGTCAGCTCTTCCCGGCTGACCGGGTGTGGGCCGGTATCGGGACCGTTGTCGCTGAAGCACAACACATACAAGGTGCCACCGGGCACGGTCGCCGACGCCAGACTCGCCACATATTCCGGCCGTTCGTCCGCGTCGAAGGTGTGGAACAGTCCACAGTCCAGCACCGTTTCGAACCTGCGCGCCAAACGCTCCAACCGCAAGGCATCGGCCGCGACGAACTCCGCAGCTATCGCACGCTCGGCGGCCTTCGCCCGCGCGATTGCCAGCGCCGTCTCGGCCACGTCAACACCGAGCACCGAAAATCCCAGCGCCGCAACGTATAGCGCATTCTCCCCGCTCCCGCACCCCGCATCGAGCACCGCCCCCGTGAACCCGCCCGCAGTCCCCAATCGCACGATTGCCTGCTGTGGCCGGCCCACGTCCCACGGCGCAAGTTCGTCCTGGTACGACGCATCCCACGGCAGCCCGGTCATCCGCTCATGACTGGTCGGCCGCCGCCCCCCGAACGAATCTCCCGACACCTCCATACCCCAGATCCTCCCACCCCATCCCAACCCACATAACCCCCACAACACAGCTGGTCAGACGGTCACCGTGTGTTCCTGGCGGTATTGCCCGAAAGCCCCGCGACCACTGCGTGGTGACTATCTGCCCAGTGCTCGGGTGCGGTGGCGGACTTACCTCAGACGCAGGTCCTGGATCAGAGGTTTCGGTCGAAGTGGTCGACGGCACGGTCGACGGCGGGCAGTACGTAGGTGTCATCGTCGTAGAGGTCGATGTGGTTGGTGGTGTCCAGCAGCAGAAGTTCCTTGGGTTCGGGGGCTTTCGCGTGCGCCGCTTCGGCATCTCCGACCGGAATCGCCTGGTCGCCGCGGCCGTGCACGATCAGCAGGGGAGTGGTGAGCAGCGGCAGGTAGGCGTCCACGTCCAGCGTCAGCTCCTGCAACACCGACTGCGCGGTGCAACGGTTTTCCCAGCCGGCTCGCGCGCCACGTGCGGTGCCGTAGTACTCGAACGGCTCCGGCCCGGGATTGCCCGCGGGCATGCCTTCCGGGTTGACCGCCGGCCAGTACTCGACCTCACCGGAGTCGAACTGGCGCTGTGTGATCTGCGCGAACTGATCCATCAGTGCGGCGAAGTTCTCCGCCCCGAAGCGATTTCGGATCAGCGTCGGATTGTTGTAGGCGGCGGCGATGAGGGCTATCGCCTTGATCCTCGGGTCGAATGCCGCCAGCTGCGTCGCGTAGATCCCGCCCAGACACACTCCGCAGACGGCGATCTTATCGGCGTCGATGTCCGGCCGGGCGGCCAGGAAGCTCACCGCGTGCCGCAGATCGGACACCTTGGCGGTGGCGTCCTCGTGCTGGCGCGGCAGCCCCTCGCTATCACCCCAGTTGCGGTGGTCGAAAGACAATGCGACATAGCCACGCTCGGCGAACCGCTCCGCGTAGTAGCCCGTAACCTGGTCGCGCACACCGGAAAACGGTCCGGTCAGTACCACCGCACCGCGTTCGGTACCGGGCTCGGGCAGATACAGATCGCCCACCAGACGATATCCGTCACTGGTGAACTCGATCTTTTCGATCCGCGTCATCGCCATCCCTCTCTTCTGGTCGGACAAGGACAGTAGGCGCCTTCGGCTCGGTCGGTCTTGTACGTTCTTGCGCGGCACGCGAAGTCCAACTCCGCCGTGCGATGCCGTGAAAGCTCGACCGATAACTCGCCGGTGTGGTGCCGTACGCGGCGGTGAACACCCGTGTCAGATGTGGCTGATCGTGAAAGCCCGTCGCGTAGGCGATTTCGGCGATATCCATACCGCGCCGCAGCATCCATCGGACGTAGTCGAGGCGCAGGCGCACGTGCAGCTTGTGCGGCGGCAGACCGAAATGAGCGGTGCACGCCCGCACGAGCTGGTACTTGCTCGTGCCCGTCACGCCACCGAGCTCGTCGAGCGTCACATTGCGAGAGATATTCTCGCGCAGGTAATCCCGAACGAGCACCGCAATCCGGCCGACCGCACCCGATCCGGAACTCTCGACCGAGTCCGAGCGCAGCGCCAACGCGGCAACGAACTCCAGCAGGCCACCCTCGCGACTCAGTGCGGAACCGGGACGACCTCCGGGCTGATACAGAAGAGCATGCAGCGACCGAAAATGATTCGCCAGCAAGCGATCACCGACGACGACATCCCCGAACCGTACCGCCGCCGATGGCACGACCTCCGCGATCAGGGACGGTGACAGACACATCATGCGCCAGCTCCCCGAGTCCAGATCGTCCGGTGCGCCGGAATGCGCGTCATCGGCATGCAGTGCGATCAGTTCGCCCGGCGCCGCGCGATGGACGGTCCCACGCCTGCGCACAGTGAATCCGGTGCCGCTCACCTGAACCAGCTTGATTTCCTCGTGCACGCTGTTCCGATACGACCGCGCGGGCCCGGCCACCACCATCACGTCGGACACGTCATCCGGCACGAATGGTGTTCCGTCGGTTCGCTGTAGTCCCATTCGATCATCTTGCCCCAGCTAGCTATTTCAGTTACTACTGAAATAGCTAGCCCAAGTTGAATGGAGGTGCTGGATGACGAAGTCGGATCCCGAGCCCGAGCGCGTGCTGCAGTGGGTCGAGCGAGTCGCCATGTTCTGCACGAACGAATACGGGCTACCGCCGATCGCCGGGCGGATTCTGGGCTGGTTGATGATCTGCGATCCGGCCGAGCAGTCCGCCGAGGCGATCGCGTCGGCGATCAGGGCCAGCCGGGCATCGCTGACCACGAATATGCGAATGCTGACCGATGCCGGTTTCGTCCGGCGGCACACCAAACCCGGTGAGCGCACGAACTTTTTCCGCATCGATGACGACGCATGGGACACCGTGGTGCGGCGCCGGGTCGCCAGTCTGGCCACCTTCCGTGACGTCACCGCTGCGGGGATGGAACTCGCGGGCACCGGCAGTCCACGCGCCCGCCGCCTACAGGCCGCCCATGACGTCTACGACTGGATGGCCGAGCGGCTCACCAGGGAACCCATGTCGACACGAAAGGACAGCGACCGATGACGGCGCAGCGTAGGGCCGTAGTGGCGGGTGGCGGAATCGGCGAACTCGCCGCGGCGATCGGCCTGCGGCGTGCCGGATGGTCGGTACGGGTACTGGAGCGACGTGTCGATCCCGGTGAGATCGGCGCCGGTTGGTCGTTCGCGCCCAACGCGTTACGTGCCGACGATCGGCAACGCCGCCCCCGCAGCCAGCAGGTGCAGCGCATGGCCCGACAGGACCCGCGGATCAGCCTGTCCACCAGTGGGCTCGCGTATGCGCTGCTGACCGGGCTTACCCGGCTTGCAGGCGGCGGTGTGGCCGCACGCAAGGCCGCGCGCCCCTGGGACCGGACGCCTCCCACGGTGGGTGTGGCCGCATCCCGGCATTGAGCAGAACGCGTTAAGGTGCGCTTCTGATTGATGGTGCGCAAGGTGCGGGAGCAGGCGGATGCTATACGGCCGGACGGCAGAGCAGCAGCGGATAGATGAGCTGCTCGCCGATGCGGTCGATGGGCACCCGAGTGCCCTTGTCGTGCGTGGTGAAGCGGGAATCGGAAAGTCAGCGCTGCTGGAATACGCCAAGTCGGCGGATGCTCGACTGCTCTGCGTCACCGGCATCGAGTCCGAGACGGAACTTCCCTTCGCCGCACTGCATGTGCTACTGGGTCCGGTCCTGGAGACGGCCTCCCTGTTGCCGCGGCAGCAATCCGATGCGCTGCTCGCCGCATTGGGATTCGGTTCTGCGACACCGGCGGACCGGTTCCTGATCGGCCTGGCCATCCTGAGCCTGCTCACCGAACTTTCGATGAACGGACCGCTGCTGTGTCTGATCGATGACGCGCACTGGCTCGATCAGGAGTCCGCCGACGCGCTGCTATTCGCAGTGCGTCGGCTGCACAGCGAGCCGGTAACGCTGATCTTCGCCGCTCGCGACGGGGAACGCCCTTTTCCCGCACCCGGTGTACCCGAGCTGAATTTGACGGGTTTGGATCCCGCGGCCGCGACGCATCTCGTCGATGCCACCGCTACCCTCGCACCGTCCGCGCGCGCTCACGTTATCGCCGAGGCCGGTGGCAATCCGCTTGCCCTGCTGGAGATTCCGCGCACGTTGACGCCCGCGCAGCGTGCTGGCGACAGCATTCCACTCGCGTATTCACTGGGCGGATCCGAACCACCGTCGAGCCGAGTGCTGGCCGGATTCCGCGATCGGATCCGCGCATTGCCGGCGGCATCCCGCCGCTGTCTGCTGGTCGCCGCCTTGGATGACAGCGGGTTTATCGAGCCCGTGACCCGCGCGCTGTCATCGGTCGGTGCGGTGCTGACGGATTTCGCGCCAGCCGAACAGGCCGGGCTGGTTCGGGTTACCGCATCGGGAATCGAATTCCGCCACCCACTTATCCGCACGGCGGCGCGGCTGGCGTGCGATGTCGCCGAGTGGGTCGCGGCCCATCGGGCCTTGGCCGATGCCCTGGACGACGACCGCAGGGCCTGGCATCTAGCGGCGGCGACCGCACTGCCGGACGAGGAAGTGGCCGCGCAATTGGAGCAGGCCGCGGCGCGGGCACGGCGGCGCGGTGGTCAGATCGCGGTCAGCGCGGGCTATGCCCGTGCCGCCGAATTGTCGCCCGCCGTCCTGGACAAGGCGCGGCGGTGGACGATCGCGGCCACCGCCGCGTATGAAGCCGGGTTATCGCAGCGCGCAACCGACTTGGCCCAGCGCGCAACCGACGTGGCTCAGGGTGAACCCGGAACAGCCCACCACGCTTCCGATTTGGCTGGGCATGCACCCGATGTGGTCCAGCGCGTAACTGATTCGACTGAGCATGCCTCCAGGGCTCGGACTGCCCCCGAATCGGCGGAGTGCGCGGACTCCGTTGCGCCGCCCGTCGAGCCAGCTATTGTCGCGGAACTCTCCCGGGTGCGTGCCGGGCTGGCCTTCGAAGCGGGACATCCGCTCGAGGCCACGCGCCTACTGCACGACGGTGTCCTCGCACTGACCGTGACACAGGATCAACAGGCCTGTCTCGCAATGCTCGGCTGGGCCGCGATCTACGTGTGGTCCAGCCGCCCGCATCCGGACCAACTCGTGTTGGCGCGCCGCACCGAAGAAATCGCCACTCGGGTGTGCGGGCCACAGCACGCGATTCACGCGCTCGCCCGCGATATCCGCCTGCTGCTGGAGGGGGATCGGCTGGCCGTCAATATCGCGCCGTACAACCTCGGCGATGTCGCCGACCTGCCGGTGGACCTGCATATCGTCGCCGCCTATCTGGGCTTCGCCCGTGGCGATGTGGACGGCATGTACCGGGACGCGACACGCCTGGTCGACGCCTGCCGCACTGCGGGCCGGATCGGGCGCATGCCCCAAGCCATGATGATGCTCGCGATCGCCGAACTCGCGACCGGTCGGCACCGTGCCGCACGGGCCACCGCCGCCGAGGGACGGCGGCTCGCCGAGGACATCGGCCAGCACTACTGGAAGCACTATCTGGCCGGTATCGCCGCCTGGCTGGCGGGCGTGGCGGGTGCGGAACAGGAATGCGAGGCCCTGGCCGGGGAAGCGATCGAGGAGGGCGGGATGTGGATGACCGGCATGGCCTGGGCGACCTACGCTCTGGTCGCGCTCGACTGTGGTTACGGCCGGTATACGCAGGTACTGGACCGGCTCGACAAGTCGGCGGCCGGTCCGGGCCGGCACGCATTCGTCTGGCGCTACGCCTATCCCGACTATGTCGAGGCCGCCGTGCGCATCGGCGACCCGCAACGCGCACAGCAGGCGATGTCGCGGTTCACCAACTGGGCCAAGGCAATCGACCAACCATGGGTGCTCGCGGTCCTGCATCGCTGTCACGCCCTGCTCACCGACGGCGACGCGGCGGATCTCTACGAAGGCGCGCTGGACCTGCACGCGCGTGGCGACCAGCCCTTCGAACAGGCGCGGACCGAATTGATGTACGGCGAATGGCTGCGTCGCCACAACCAGCGCACGGCGGCCCGGACACAGTTGCGGGCCGCGATGGCGACCTTCGATCTGCTCGGTGCCGTCCCGTGGTCCGAGCGTGCGGCGGCGGAATTGCGGGCCACCGGGATCTCGATCTCCGACCAGAGCCGCGAATCCGACCCGCTGGCTTCGCTTACGCCACAGGAACTTCAGGTGGTTCGACTGGCCGCGACCGGGGCGACCAACCGGGAGATCGGCACCCAGTTGTTCCTCAGCGCCCGCACCGTCGGCTACCACCTGTACAAGGCGTTCCCCAAGTTGGGCGTGGCCTCGCGCGCCGAACTCGCCAGGTACGCCATGACTTAGCCGTCCGCACGAATCATGAGGGCTACTACAGTCATTCGACAGACGCGGCCGCGGTGTATCCGTCCGTAGCGTCACCCTGCATGAACATTCCCACACAGACAGATGTGCTCGTCGTCGGCGCCGGGCCGGTCGGCATGGCACTGACCACATCGCTCGCGGACAAGGGCGTCCCCGTCATCCTCATCGACAAGCAGGCCGCCGGTGACAACACCTCCCGCGCCGCCGTCGTACACGCCCGCACGCTCGAGGTGCTCACCGAGTTGGACGTCACCGAGAAGATGATCGCGTGCGGAATCATCGTGTCGCAGGCCACCGTTCGGGAACGCGACCGGGTGCTGCTACACGTAGGCTTCGACGATTTGCCTACCGCTTATCCTTACACGCTGCTGATCCCGCAGGACAGCACCGAGCAGATCCTGCTGGAGCGACTGGAGGCCACCGGGACCCGGGTCACGCGGCCCTGTGAGCTGACGGCACTGGCCCAGGATCCGGACGGTATCACCGCGACCACGGCCGCGGGCGAGGTGATCCGGGCGCGCTATGTCGTCGGCACAGACGGGATGCACAGTCTCGTCCGTGAGCAGGCAGGTATCGCCTTCGAAGGTGATACCTACGCCCAGTCTTTCGTCCTCGCCGACACGGTCTTGGGTGGTGACGTGCCGGATGCGGAGATCCGGCTGTACTTTTCCCCGGAGGGCGTCACCGTTATCGCACCCCTGCCGGGCGGACGGCACCGCATCGTGGCCACCGTGGACGATGCCCCGCCCCAACCGGACCACCTCCACGTCCAGCATCTACTGAGTACCCGTGGTCCGCAACGGAATCCGGCCACGGTCGAGAAGATCGTGTGGAGTTCTCGTTTCCGTGTGCACCACCGCTTGGCCGAGCACTACCGCGCCGGACGGATCTTCCTCGCCGGGGATGCCGCGCACGTGCACAGTCCCGCCGGGGGACAGGGCATGAACACGGGTCTGCAGGATGGGCTCGAGCTGGCGGCCAAACTCGCCGCGGTCATCCGCGACGGCGTCGACGACAGTGTCCTGGATACCTATGAGGCCGAACGTCGGCCGGTCGCGGAGGCCGTTGTCGCGTTCACCGACAAGATGACCCGCGTCGCGACTGTCGGCAGCGCACCTTTGCGCGGCCTGCGCAATACGGTGCTGCGCACGTTGGACTGGGTCCCGGCGGTGCAGCAGAAGATGGCCATGAACCTCTCCGAACTGGGCATTGATCCGCAGCGCGTCCGCTGAGCATGATCAAACTTAAGCCGATGTAAATGTGCGATTCGCCGGTTGGCGGGCGTGTGGTGGCGGCGTCGACAATTCCGTTGTCGAAGAAGTGGACCGCAAGGTTTGTAGTCGACACCTGATCCTGCGTCGGCGATTCAGCATCGATCGGAGTAAGCCAGTGCGGCCTCACATCAGTATCGATATCCAACTCACCGAGGACGATCTCGCGGCCGCACTGCGTGCCGATGTCCTGCGAGGGCTGACCGGCAGTCGGAAGTGGCTGCCGTCCAAGTGGTTCTATGACGCGCAGGGCAGCAAGCTGTTCGAAGCGATTACCGAGCTGCCCGAGTATTACCCGACCCGCACGGAGCGGACGCTGCTTCGGCAGACTGCCGATGCGATCGCGTCGGCCGCGGGCGAGGTCGGGGAGCTGATCGAACTCGGTTCGGGTTCATCGGAGAAGACGCGTCTGCTGCTGACCGCATTGCGTGCGCAAGGATCCCTGAAATTGTATCTGCCGCAGGATGTTTCGGAATCCGCACTGCGGACCGCGGTGACCTGGATCCACGAGGAGTATCCCGAACTCGCGGTGCACGGGGTGGTCAGCGACTTCACCAGCATGCTGCATACACTGCCGCGCGGTGACCGGCGGCTCATTGCCCTGCTCGGCGGCACGCTCGGCAATCTGATTCCCGAGGAGCGCGCGGATTTCTACCGGTGCATCCACGAGGTGACCGAGCCGGGCGAACAACTGCTGCTCGGCGTCGGACTCGTGGTCGATCCGGCCGTCATGGTCCCCGCGTACGACGATGCCGCGGGGGTGACGGCCGAGTTCAACCGGAACATCCTGCACGTGGTGAACCAGCGGCTCGGCGCCGATTTCGAGCCGGACCGGTTCGCGCACATAGCGTTGTGGGATCCCGACAACGAGTGGATCGAGATGCGGCTCGAGGCCACGGCCGATATGTCGGTCACGGTCGCCGAGCTGGATCTCGTCGTCGACTTCGCAGCCGGCGAGCAGTTGCGTACCGAGATTTCGGCCAAGTTCCGGCTGCCCGAATTCCAGCGGGAGCTCGAAACCTCCGGTTTCCGAGTGCAGCATTCGTGGACCGATTCGGATGATCGGTTCGCGCTGGTTCTCGCCTGCAGACGATGAGCGATCTCGTCGTACCGAACCAGGCCGCGTCCGCACCGCCGCGCCTGCGTTCGGTCACCGGACGCTGGGTTGTCGCGGCGAGCGTGCTCGGTTCGGCGGTGGTGGTGCTCGACGCATCGGTCGTCAATATCGCGGTGCCGCGGATCGGTTCGAGCCTCGGCGACAATGTCGCCGATCTGCAGTGGGTGGTCGGTGGCTACACCCTGGCCCTGGCATCGCTGATTCTGGTCGGTGGCGCGCTGGGAGACCGGTTGGGGCGACGCAAGGTATTCATCTGGGGCAGTGTCGGTTTCGCGCTGGCATCCCTGGTGTGCAGCGTCGCGTCCTCGATGGAAATGCTCGTCGCGGCGCGGGTCGTGCAGGGGATCGCGGGTGCGCTGATCACGCCGGGCAGCCTGGCATTGCTCTCGGCTTCGATCGATCGTCGCGATCACGGTGCCGCAATCGGCTTGTGGGCCGGGCTCATCGGCGTCATCGAAGCGGTTGGACCGATTGTCGGTGGCTGGCTGACCGAGTTGGCCGGGTGGCGCTCGGTTTTCCTCATCAATGTGCCGTTCGCCGTGGCTGTGGCCATTGTCTCGGTGCATTATCTTCCCGAATCGCGGGACACTGATGCGCGGCCGCTCGATGTGGCGGGGGTGACTACCGCCGTTGCCGGACTGGGTGCGCTGACCTATGGGTGCATCGGTGCGCGTGGGTGGATATCACTGCTCGGCGTGGTGTCGCTCGGGATATTCGCGGTGATCCAGATGCGTGGGGATCATCCGCTGCTGCCGCCGGCATTGTTCTCCGCACGGGTATTCACCGCGGCCAACCTGGTGACTGCTGCGGTATACGCGGGTCTCGGTGGCGTCTACTTCCTGTTGCCATTGCAATTGCAGATGGTGGCGGGGTACTCGCCACTCGCGGCGGGCCTGGCGACAGTGCCGATTACCGGGATCATGTTGGTGTCGTCCGCGTCGGCCGGTCGATGGGCGCAGCGCCACGGCGCGCGTATCCCGATGATCGCCGGGCCCGCGCTCGCCGGCGTCGGTGCCATGCTGCTGACCGAGATCAGTCCGCGCGCAACCTATCTCAGCGCGGTTTTCCCGGGGACCGTCGTGCTCGGTGTCGGATTGGCAGTGTTCGTGGCTCCGCTCACGGGCGCGGTGTTCGCCGCGGTGTCGGCAACGGAATCCGGAATTGCCTCCGGGGTGAACAACGCGGTCGCCCGCACCGCCCAGTTGCTCGCGGTCGCCGCACTGCCGGGGTTCGTCGGTATTTCCGGCGCGCGGCTCACCGATGCCGTCGCGTTCGGCAATGGTTTCCGCATTGCCCTATTTATCTGCGGCGCACTGCTTATCACGGGCGCGGTACTTGCCGCGACCCTGATGCCGAGGTGGTCGGAATCGCCGGTGCGGTGATCGGCGCCGCGGTGGTCGGGATGGGCCGATGTCGTGATCGGTGCGGGATCGATCCTGGCGCGGCCGCGGTCGGGATGACCTGGTTTCCCGCCGGTCAGGCAGTGCGACCCGCGAGCGCATCCACCGCCATCGACTCGACTGCGATCGAGTTCGCCACGGCAGCAATAGGATTCCACCGATAGCCGTAGCTGTGGATGGTGGTAATCAGTCCCGGGCGGTTCAACTTGGTGCGCAGCGCATTGACGTGCACGTACAGTGCATGCGATACCGCGACGAACGCATCGCCCCAGATGCGGTCGAGCAGCTGCTGACGGCTCACCGCCGTACCCGGCTGCTCGACCAGCGCCCGTAACACCGCGAATTCGACCCGGGTCAGCTGCACATTTCGACCGGCGACTTCAACGGTCCCGGCCGCCAGATCCACCCGAACATCGCCCGCGACGACCACCGTCGTCGGCTCGGGCACAGCGCGCACCGGAAGGCGTCGCGTGATCGCGTACAGCCGAGCCGTCAACTCGGCCACCCGCGTCGGCTTCACCAGATAGTCGTCGGCGCCACTGCGCAACGCCCGCACCACCGAGCGCTCGTCGGTATCCGCGGTGAGCACGACCAGCGGCACCGAGCTGACTTCGCGCAGCTTGCGCAGCGCCGTCAGCCCGGACATATCCGGCAGCTCGAGGTCGAGGATAACCGCGTGATAGCGATGATGAGTAACCAACAGGTCCGAGCCCCGACGTTTGCGATCGGCGTGGTGCCCACGCTGGCGCAACTTGTGCACCAGTGCGTCGCCCGTAACGTCGTTATCGTCGACCACGATCAACCGCATACTCGATCCCTCTGCGTCCGAATGCTCTGTGCCCGGCCGATTTCGAATGGGTCGGGCTGTCGCATTTCGGACACTAGGCCAGTTGGGGAGCTGGATCATCCGCCATTTCGGGCGGGAATATCCGTATTGCTGCGTCGTGGATCGCCTGTCGTACACTATCCGGCCGACTCGGCGCCTGCGCGGCCGTCGTCGAGCTCGAACCGATGCGGAGCCGGGGCCGACGCGGTGACCGAACGGTGCGGATATTTCGGCTCGGCGCGGCGGATGTTCCCGGTGGACGCGTGTCATAGCGTGCCGATTGCCGAACTCGCTCGGAATCAGCGCGATCGAGGTTCGCCGAGGAGAGGAGTCGTCCATTGACGTGCTATGGCTTCATCTTCCACCCGCCGCCGGGGGATCACGAATCCGACCGCATCCAATGTGCCGATGTCCAACGGTACATCAATCGTTGATTCGTTGTCCAGTAATAGCGCACTTCCCGCGAATGGGGATAGATGCCGGCTTCGGAGGGCGTCGCGTGGGTCAGAATTGGCCTAGGTCGACCGATTCGGCGAAGGGGCCGTTTCCTTCAATCTGCCGGTCGCAATGCGACCAGCCGCCCAGGCGGTCCTGTGTAAATCCGAGTCGTTGAATATCTGGAGGCTGCAAGAGCTTCGGCAACTGTTCATCAAATTACTTATGCGTCGTGCACATCGACGCTGCGTGTGATAAGTCGGCGGCCTGTGCGCGACGCGATAATATGCTGTCCCCGTGTGACTTTCGGCTGTCCGCAAAACGATGCTGCGTATAAGTTGAACGCTGCTATGGCTACCTGAAAGCCTCGTATTCTCGCGCGATTTCGGCTTTAGCAAATCTTAAGATAACTGTTAAGTAACAACATTTAACACATTGTGAGATTTACGTTAATGTTTGCCTCTCCGGTGGAGGCACCTTCACCACATGCGTAACGTCCGTCCCCGGAGACACCTTCAGAACTCAGGATCTCTGAATTATTCTCCATCGCGGAGAGCGATGATCCTGCGTACTTCTTTGGAGCAGTAAATGGACACTGATACCAGATCGGCATCGCGCCTACCAGGAGTCGCCGCTGTTCTTGCCTCCGGTCGGCGCGCCGAAAGCGCGGCGGATATCCGGGCCCGCTTCGAACGGACCAGCCCTACGACGCCATCTTCTGCGTCGGCGCTATGGAGCACTTCGTTCGTTTCGGGTCTTCTCGACAGGAGAAGGTCGCGGCCTATCGGCAGTTCTTCGAGCACTGCTACAAGATGCTGAAGCCGGGCGGACGGCTTGTCGTGCAGACGATCGCGAAGGGCAACCGGCCGATCGACCAGGCCGTCATCGCAGATAACGCCTTCCTCTGGGCCGAGATCTTCCCGGAATCGGATATGCCGAGGTTCGCCGAGGTGGCGCATGCGGCCGAGAAGTTGTTCGAGGTGCGCTCGGTGGTCAACGGACGCGAGGACTACGCCAAGACCTGCCGGGAATGGCTCGAACGACTTCGCTCGAATCGCGACAAGGCGGTCGAAGTCGTCGGCGAAAGGTCCGTGCAGACCTACGAGCGGTACCTCGATGTGTCCGCAGGTCAATTCGACAACGAACACCTCGTTCTGCTCCGGTTCGCATTCCGGCGCGTGCCCGAATAGGCACACCGATACGTGGATCCGCAGCCGACGGCTGGGACCTCGAGAGAGAAAGGAAACAGCGGATGAAGAAGATCAGCGAAATGACCACGCACGCAGCGGTACTGGCACGAGTCGCGATCGTGGCCGCCGCGAGCACCGGTCTGGCCACCGTGGCGACCGGTGTTGCGAGCGCGGTCATCGACAGCGATCGGACGATCAAGCGCGATCGCGTCGCGGTGGTGTGGGATCGCTGAACGTGTTCGGTCTACCTTGGGGTCGGCGCCATCGGGCGCCGGCCCCGCAGATCCCGTCCGGCCCGGCGGATGAAACGGGGAGTGGGCGAGCCGTGAACGGCTACGGCATTCTCGCGGAGGTCGTGCGGTTGCCGATCAGCACCTGGCGCTACGAATGGGAATCGCCGGATGTTCGGCACCTGGGTCCGATGGCACAGGACTTTCGCGCTGCCTTCGGTTTCGGGGACAGCGACAAGAAGATCTACAACGTCGACGCCAATGGTGTCGCGCTGGTTTGTATTCAGGCTCTGCACAACGAGATCGTCGAACTCCGCGCGGAGCTCGACCGGCTGCGTGCGAAGTCGTGAAGTCGTGAATTTGCCCTGCTCCAACGATATCTGGGATTGCCGAATGAATAGTGCCAAGGCCGTGCGAGTCGTCACCGCAGCCGACGTCGCAGAGGTTGTGGGACCCCAGGAGCAGCATCTGCTGCCCTGCATAACCAGGGATACCTGTGGTGCCGAAGGGATTTCGGCCGCACTGGTGAATATGGCCCCGGGAAAGGTGGCGCGGGCGCATCTGCACGAGCGCAGTGAAACCATCGTGTTCTGCGTGACGGGACGGGCGGTGACGCTGATCGGTCCGGAATTGGAGCCCTATGTGCACGGGCCGGGCGAATTCCTCTACATCCCGGAGGGCGTGGTCCATGTGGCGGTGAATCTCAGCGACACCGAGGGTTTGGTGGCGGTGGATGTGCGCACCGATCCACTGTTCAGCGACGATCTGGTGTTGACGCCGGAATTCGATGCGGCGGCACTGGAAGTCGCCGCGCGACTGCGGCAGGAGTTGGCTCGGGTATGAGCACAGGTGTCGCGCTGGGCCGCGAAACGGCCATGCGCAGCGGGCCGATCGACGACGCGTTCGCGACATTGGCGCGCCGCCCGGATGTGATCTCGTTCGCGGTCGGCGCGCCGGATCCGGCGCTGCTGCCGGGTGAGTTGGTGGCGTCGCTGGCGGCGGCCGCGATCGCGAAGTACGGGAATACCGCGTTGCAGTACGGACTGACGCAGGGTTTTCCGCCGCTGCTGGAGCAGGCGCGAATACTGTTGTCCGGCCGCGGCATCGGATGTTCGCCCGAGCGAGTGCATATCGCCACGGGCGGATCCGGCGCGCTGCACAACCTTTGTATGGCGCTGCTGTATCCCGGCCGGGTGGTGCTGGTGGAGCGGCCGACCTACGGCCCCGCCGTGAAGGTATTCCGCAGCCACGGTGCGACGGTCGTCGAGGTCGCCTCCGATGCGGACGGCATTCTGCCCGAAGCGCTGGACAACGCACTGGCGCAACACAATCCGGCTTTTGTGTATCTGCTGCCGACCTTCCAGAACCCGACCGGGCGGACCATGTCCGCGGCCCGGCGTGCGCAGGTGGCCGAAGTGATCACCAGGCGCGAGGCGCTGGTCGTCGAGGACGACGTGTACACCGACCTGCGCTACCGCGGTGAGCGGCTGGCTCCGGTGTGGTCCTTCGCGCCGGACCGCACCGTCTACATCACCTCGCTGTCGAAAACCCTTGCGCCCGCCTTACGGATCGGCATCGCCGTGCTGCCCGACGACCTGCTCGAGCCCGTGTTCGCCCTCAAACAGGGCATCGACATGCAGACATCGGCCTTCAACCAGGCGATCGCCGCCGAATTCCTCGGAACGCCGGTGGGATCGGCGCATCTGAGTCGGCTCGTGGAATCCTATGCGGCCAAACTGAATACGGTGATCACCGCATTGGGCAAGTACTTTCCGGCGGGATTCACCTGGACTGAACCCGACGGCGGCATGTTCGTATGGGTAGAGGGCCCGACCGATTTCGACACCGACGCATTGGTTGCTCCGGCACTGAACAAGGGAGTGGCATTCCTACCCGGATCCGCGTTCTTCGCGGGTCCCGAAGCGCCGCGCAATGCGCTCCGGCTGAGCTTCGCCACTGTGCCCGGACATCGGATCGAACCCGGCATCGAACTGTTGGCCGGGCTGTGCGCATGAGTATCGTCGGCGTCTGGGAGGTGGTCGCCGACGGTGCGCCGTTCGGCTACCACGTCATGACCTTCCACGCCGATGGCACCATGCTGCAATCGAATCCGGACTTCGGCAACCGCGCCACCAGCGACAGCAATGGCATGGGCACTTGGACGGCCGAGGCTGCAACGGTATCGGGTGCGTTCCTCGAATTCACTATCGACCGTGCGGATCCCGAGTCGGTGCAGAAGGGAATCGTGCGCTTCGAGCTGACCGTGCACGGTGACGAATTCACCGGATCGGCGAGCGCAACCTTCTACGACGTCTCCGGCACCCCACGTCGCGGCCCCCTCCCTGCCACCCTCACCGGCCGCCGCTTCGGCCATCCGGTGCCTCGAGGTTCGGATTCGTGGGTCATCCGGCGCTGACCAAGATCACCGTGCGCTGGTGGCAGACAAGGTTTGCCGCCAGCGCATAATGATCGTGTGGTTTTCATGGCGCCCCCGAAGCCAGTGACAATCCGCAATACGGTCGCCAGATGCGGGCGTATCGGCGCGGTCGAAGGAATGCGATCGTGCAAACTTGATCTCGCCCGACGCCAAGCCTCGACGATCTTGCTGTTCTCGGCGGAGCAGTGGGGTCAGTATTCGAGTTCGGTCCAGGGGATGGCGATGGGAAAGGGGGAGTCGATGCCGATGCCGTCCGGGTTCTCGTGGGTCCACTCGTCGGCGAGGATGTAGTTGGCCGGGCGCAGTGGATGGACGCCATCCGGCAGTTGGGCATGCCCGACGTCGAGGCCGTAGGCGCGGACTGTTGCGATGGAACTCGATTCGCGGTCCAGATGCACTTCCCAGTACCAGGGGATTCCGGCGGTGGCGTAGCGAAACTTCTTCGCCTCGATATCGGTCTGTGTGTTCGAGGGGGACAGGACCTCGCCGACCAGCAGGACATCGCTTGCGCGGACATCCTGATAAGGCAGTTCAAGGCAACGGTAAACGAGGAAGTCCGGAGTCACGAAGTCGGACTTGCCACTGGCTCCAAGGAAGACGTTGGTCTCGAAGTTGACGCGCCAGCAGTGCTGGGTCTGCTCGGACATCGCCTTCCGTGCGTTGTATTCGATCGAGTTCGTCAGTCGACGCGTGAACTGCTGATGCTCCCCTGGACCGCGGCGCACCCACACTACTCGACCATTCCACAGTTCGATCTGGTCGGCGATCTCCGCCGGGAGTCGCTCCAGTTCCTCCCAGGTCATGTACTTGGGGAGGTCCGGCCGCTCGATGCGTGGCAAGGACATGCCGCAATGGTAGCGGTCGAGCCCCCAGCACCGACGGACCTTGTGTTCCGTCGCCAAGCGAGGCTGGAACGCCGATGTTGCGCACACTTTGCACGCCACGCACGAAATTGCCCAGAATTCCGTGCACGGCAGACGAATTCGTGCGCGTCATCGCTATCGAGCCGGCTGGGCGCAGGCGTGGTCGCGGACGAGGGATATGCACATTCCGCAACCCGCGCCACTGCCCAATCCACGCCGAACTCGCCAGAGGGCGGTTCAGCCGGTCGATGGCGCGGAGTCGGTATGAACTTCTTCATACCTTGATCGCATCCTTCGAACCCGGCAACTACCCCGATCTCGTCCAGGCCCGCGAACGCCTCCCGAAACTCGCCGAACTCTGGGACGCCGTCCGCCACGACTTCTGGACCGAAGCCATTCCGGCCCAACGCCGTTCGTGCCCATCCGATACCCGGGAGTGAGCCGCTATGCCGATCAGGAGGCGACTGAGTGCCACCGCAGCCACTCCGCGAGTTCGGGTCGGTGCGGGCGACCACCGCGTCCCGACGGTCCCGGCCCGAATTCGACCGCCGAGACGATGGAATTCAGCGGTATTCCGGAGCGGAGGTCATTCGCCTGACCTCGGCGCCGACGGTCGAAACCCGGACGGTGTCCATCGAGGGCCAGACTGCCTCGGCGGTCGAAGCGTTGTCCTGGGCGGTCTCGGCCGCGGGATCAGGCCCGCCGGAGTAATCCGAGCACTTCGTCCAGCGCCGCTCTGAGAAGTGTTGGGCCCCCGATTTTTCCGTTCGCGAGCTCGCGCATTGCGTCGCGGCGGCAGTGCACTGTGTCCTCGTGGAGCCCGGTTAGTTCGCGGCGTAGCTGAATCATCTCGCGCCGGACGTCTCGCACGATCTGTCCAAGCGACAGTCGAGTGTCGACTGCACCCAGGACGTCCGCGATTCGGTGCAGCAGCTCCAGTCCCGTGTTGGGCTCGTACACGCGAGTCAGGTAGTACTGCGCGGCTGTGAGCAGATCCGACAGATAGTCGGCGGCTGCCGTAGCGAACGCGTGGTCCGAGCCTTGGTGGAGGATCGAGAACGATTCGTCCCGGTGGGGCAGGGACCGCAGGGAATGGAGCAGCGGCGTGTCGAATTCATGTTCGATTCGCTCGAGCAGTAATTCATCTATCGCGCCGCACCACCGCTCCAAGGGCTCCTGCCACGGAATGGATTTCAGTGCATTAGCCGCGGATTCGGTGGGACCCCGGTGTACCGTGGAAGGCTCGGCGTCGGGGGTAGAGTCGATTCCTCCGCCCAGGGGGTGAGGCGAACGGCCCGCACGGCATAGTAGGCCGTGCCGCCGAGGTATCGAGCCTGCAAGCCAGAGGGCACGAGTTCGTCGGCGGAGCCGGCCAAGATTCCCACGCTGTCGAAGATCGCGATGGTGGCGGCAGCTATCTCGCGCAATACCGGGATTCGGGTCTCGATGTCTCGCGCCAGCTCGAACAACGTCGAATAGTCCGCGGCCCAGCTCGCGGGCGCCTGGTCGCGGATGCGCTCGCGCAACTCGTTTTGTGCCACATTCAACGCCCTGGTCGCGCCGATCAACTCCTCGATCGGCGGCATTTCGCCGCGGCGGAATGCCGCCACATGAGCGGTGACCGTGGCATGCATGTCGGCCATGAAGACCCGAACGTCGTCATCGGAAACGCCGTACAAGTTGTCGAAGGCTTCGCGCCAGCTCATCGCGATCAGGTCGGATGTCGGGAGCGGGACGGGCGACGATGTCGCGCGAGTTGCGTTGACCGTGCTGGTCGGCGGGTAGCCGGCGCGGTAGCCACGGGTGTGCTTCCCGCGGACAGTGGCGTCGAATCCGGGGTGGTGTCGGCGGGCTCAGTCGTCGGTGCCGTGGATTCGTCGCGGCTGTCTGCTCCTCGCGTCGGTGCGCGGGCGCTGGTCGTGTGCGCCGGGTGCGGAGTACCGACGCTGAGCGCGGAGTAGACCGTGTGGCCGTGCATCGCTGTCGGGAAGCCCCACGCTGACCTGGCGATTATGAATGCGTGCACCAAATCCGTTTTGACCAGTTCTCGGATGAATTCTCCGGGGTCGCGTAGCCTGCCTTCCGGATCATCGGTGGTCGGCTCTCCGGCCTTCACCGGAATCGCGCGCAGCCGACGAAAGAATTCCTCCAGGTCGGCGACAACTTCATCGACGGGGATGTCGTCCATATCGGCGAGCCGCACGGCATCGGCCACGAACCCCTGGATCTGAACTCCGTCGACCCGGCGGCCATCCGGCAGGAGGACTCCGTCCAGTACCTTGAAAACCCGTGGCACATCCGGTATCCCGTGACGGGCCAGCCTTTCGAGTATCCGCCATTCAGGCTCGACCTTGGTGTCCAGATCGTCGGAATCCGGGTTGGGTATCCCGACCATGAAGTCACCGACGCGGATATTCCAGCTGTAATTTCCGGACCTGGCTGCGGCGACCGTATCCAATGCCGAGTTCACCAGGGCGGTGACCATATCTTCGGGCATCGCTACGCAGGTGGTTCCACCGAGATACCGGCGCTCTTCGATGGCGAGGTGACCGGGCGCGGCTTCTTCGCGTGGATTCTCCGGCGAGTCGGGCGGGCCGGCATTGTCGGTGTGCTGCCTCGAGGCGGCGAGCAGCGTCGCCAATCGGCGAACGGCACCGATCCTGCTGCTGCGAGCGCCTTCCCAGTGGGACTCGAGAACGCAATCCCGATCCTCGGATTCGAGAGCGTCCAGACAACGCTCCACATCCGGTCTGCTCGCCTCGAACAACGCACGGACCAAAGGATCCGACGGACCGGCGGCGAAGGCGATCATCAAGTCGGACAGCATCGACTGCCGGAACCGCGCGAATCGCAACTGTTCCACCGCCAGCTGCTGTGCGACCGCGAGGATCGACGTCGGGTCATCCGCAGCTGCCTGCGCGTGGGCTTCGGCGGTGATCTCGTCCGCCACCTTCTTGTCGCCGACAATAGCCAGTACCTCGTCGAACACCGTAATCGTTTCGGTGTGCTCGGGCAGACCACCAGTGCTTTCAGTCACGTCGGCGGGCCCGTTCACGCCCTGGTCGGTCGGTGCCTTCTCGGGTGGCGTCGGTGGTTCGGGCTGTTGTCCGGGTGGGCGGAATGCGTGTCCCTCGGGGTTGGGGCCGATGGCATCGACTACCGGGTCGAGGTGTCCGGGGGCGAGTCGTCTGCGGTTCTTCGGGGCGGGGAGGTCGAGTACCGCGGGGTCGATGCCGCCGTCGAAATGCAGCTATGGTCCTTGGGGCAGGCCGAATCCGGGCGCGCCTGCGGTGCCCTCCGGCGGCTGGGTCGGCAGCTTGGGATCGGTCCCTGGCCCCGGCCGACTGCGCGGCTGGTCTGCCACCGACTCGGTGGGAGCATCGTCAGCAGGTGATTCGATTGTCGTACTCTGGATTTCGCCGTCGAAGCGTGCTTGCCATTGCGCGTCGGTCTCGTCCTGCGGGTTCGCGCCATTGCCGGTATCGGCAGATGTGGTGCTGGGCTTAGGCTGGTCATCGCCCGCGGTGTCCACGGTCGACCGCGATTCGGTGACCGGTGGTGCGGTAGCGTCGGTGACTGGATTCGAGCTGGTGGCAGGGACTTTGGCCGGCGCCGCCGCGGTTTCGTTTTCGGCGGGCGTGTGCGGGTTCGGTGGCGTCTCCGTAATAGCGGCTCGGTACATCTGCTCTGCGAACCGAGGTCGTGTTCGGGGTACCGCGTGCGCTTGCTCGAAAGCGTAGGCGTAGCTGATCAGTGTCGGTTCGCTCCACGCGCCGGCCCGGAAGGTGACGTTGACGTGCTCTCCGGCTGGATGGTCGCTGTCGGCTGGCGTGCGACCGGCGGGAACGATGATGCCCGGGTATCCGGCCTTGTCACCCATGGTCGTTCCGTAGTTGTAGACGGATACCAAAGCGGTGAGGTTGTGTTCGGCCATCACCGAGTCGATCCGGGTTTTGCTTTCGGCGAGATCCAGCTCGAGGTCGGCCAGATATTTCGCGGTATCGGGACTTTCCGGGCCGAGGTCGATTGCCTCGGCGGCCAGGAGCAGGTCCTGGCCGTACTTCAGGGCCGTATGGGCGTGAGTGGTGTAGTAGGCGGTCAGGTCGGCCAGGGTCTTGATCGGGGCGTCGGCCGGTAGCCGCGACAAGTATGCGAGCAGATCCCGCTTGAACTCGTAGGTGAACACACTCGACCACGGTGGTTCGTTGTTCTGGAAGCTGTCGGTGGTGTCCAAGTCGACGGTGATCAGGGTTGCGCCCTGAGCCGCCAGCGTATTCAGTGCCGCGTCCCACAAGGGGCGTTGTGGGGCATCCTCCGGTGGAATCCCTGCCGTCATGACGCCGAGCCGGGCTCCGCGGAGAGCGTCCGGCTTCAGATCCTCGGTGAAGTCGTGGCCTACCAGTGGGTTGTGCGCGGTCGCCGGGTCTTGCGGATCGATGCCGACGAGCGCCGTCAGCAACATAGCGGTGCCGGTGACGTCCGTACTGAACGCACCTGCCGTGTCCCGGGTGGTCGCGATGGGCACGATGCCCGTGCGGGGAACAGCACCGACAGTCGGTTTGAGTCCGACTATCGAGTTGTAGTTGGCCGGATCCAGGATCGAGCCGGATGTTTGGGTGCCGATGCCGAGCGGCGCGAATCCGGCCTTGACACCGACGGCGGGTCCCGCGCTGGAGCCTCCCGGCGTCAAAGCCTCGTCGTGTGGGTTGAGGGTCTGGCCGCCGTATGAGCTGTAGCCGCGAGGCATCTTGCTGCTCAGATAGAACGCGAACTCGGTGAGATTGCCGTGCCCGAGGATCACCGCACCGTCAGCACGCAATTGCGACACCAGAGTGGCGTCCGCTGCGGGGTATGAATTCGCCAGGGCCACCGAGCCTGCCGTGGTCGGCATGCCTTTGATATCGACGTTGCCTTTGACAATGACCGGCATCCCCAGCAGTGGCCCGTGCTCGGCGCCTGATTGCCGGATTTCGTCGGCTCGGCGGGCTTCTTCCAACGCATGCGGATTGATGCCGATCACCGCGTTCAGTGCCGAAAGTGCTTCGATGCGTTCCAGATACAGCTGGGTCAGCTGCACGCTGGTGATTTGTCCGCTGTTCATCAACTCGATCAGTAGCGTGGTCGTCGCTGTCACGAGGTCGAGCGTTGCTGTCGCGCCATCGGTGGCAGCTCTGCAACCCGGATCGGTTGCGCCGAAGCGATTTTCGCGAGCAGTGGCTGGATCGCTTTGTTCGGCCGCGGTTTCATCGGCTGTCCCCGCTTCGGTTGCGAGACCGAGCCATTCGGATTCTGCGGCCTGTGCGAGCACCTTCGGCGCGGTCGCGCCGGTGACCGGATTCGAGCCGGTGCCGGCAGCGCCGGATGCCGCCGGATCGTGATCGGTTGCGGCTTCGGATTCCGTGCGCCGCTCGGTCTCGCTGGTTGGTTCCGGCAGCAAAGTGTCTTCGTGCGGAGCGCTCGTGGCATCTGGTCCGCGCTTTTCCAGCGCTTGCCGCACCAACTCCGTTGTGTGAGCTGCGGATTGTGTCTCGGCAGTCGCGTCGCCGGCGGGCGCGGTGGGCAAGCCGATTGCACCGACCGGCGGTGTGTCCGTTGGGGTGTGGGGTGGTTGTCCGCCGCCGGGGGGTGCTGCGGTCGGTTGGGGTTGTGGGTTCGGCGTGCGACGGTTGTCGGGTTCGGCGCTGGTGGCGTCCGGTTGGTCGGGTTCGGGTTTTCCGCGGTGTGCGCCGCCGCCGTCGTGGTGCCAGATCGCGTGTTGGGCAACCTGTTTGCGCGCCTGTCCGAACTTGAATTCTCCTCCGTCCCAGGGGGCGTCGACGTTGCCCATGCCGACCAGGGGTCTGCGTCGTGGTTTCTGTTGGGGCTCGGGGACATGGGGAGTGGGGTCGTTGCGGACAGTGCCGTGCTCGGTTTCGTCGGCCTTGCGGGGTGGCGGCGACTGCCCATCGGCGGTCCGGCCACCACTGCGGGCGCGTTGGTGTGGTTGGGGTGATCCGGTCGGCTCAGTGGCCGGTTCCGCAGCTGTCCCTGCCCGTGTCTCGGCGTCTCCGAGTAGTAGTGCGGCAAGTCGCTGGATGCCCTTATAAAAGGTATTTCTGTGGTCCGGCCCCAGTACCTGCGCGACCTCATCCGTCGGTTGGTTCTGTATGAGCCGCAGCTCGATCGCTGTCTGTTGTTTTTCGCTGAGTTCAGCGAAGTGATGGTCGAATGCCGCTCGATTGTGGAGCAAGGCATTTTCGACCACCTGCAACGGTTGGTTACCCGCGTCCGCTTCCAACAATTGAGCAAGGCGGAGAACGGCAGCCCGTTGCATCACCTTGACCGCATTGACGTTGCTGTACAACGCCGTCGCGGTGGTCTTGAGGCTCTTCGCGCGCCGGAATCGGTGATCGAGGCAGGCCCGTTGAGTCTCGGTGAGCTCATCGATGCACTTTTCCAACGCGGGCCGGTTGTTGTCCAACGCTTCTCGCACGATCGGTGGCAGCCTGTCGAGGATGAGGCTGCCGGCCAAGGCGGCCGCGATTTCGGCGGCGGGTACCTCGTGGACCACCGGTGGTTGGGCCGGGCGCGGTTTCTTCGCCATGGCGGGCGGATCGTCGTCACCGATGATGTGTCTTTGTTTGGCCACCGCGACAAGCTCGGCGCGATCGCCTCGGGTGTCGAGCTTGCGGCGGATGCGTTCGATGTGGGTGTAGACGGCGCGGGGGGCTATTTCATTCGCTTCCGCGATCTCAGCGGTTGTCCAGTCCGCCGCGACCATGCGGAGCATTTCGATCTCGAATTCGGTCAGCTCCCCTTGCCTCGGACTACGGCCCCGGCGCGCCCCCGGCGCTTCGGAGGGGGCTGAAGCTGTTGTGGAAGTGAGTGTTTCGACCCCCTGAGTGGACGCTTGACGATCCGACTGCGGCGAAGTGGGTAGCTGTGCGTGGATGCCTCCTGCGGCCGCGATCCCGACCGCGAATTCGCAGGCCGCGCGCCAGACCATACGGGGCGGAATCTGCCCGACCGATTTCACGCCGTCGGTAGCCATGGCGAATCGAACAATGCGACCCCTGCGATCGGATGTAAGGGCGTTGAGGCAGCGTCGGACGTCCGAGGTGGACGCCTCGGCCCAGACCTGGATCAGTGGATCGGACTCCGCCAGACCGGCACCCCGGATGACGAAATTCCGGACCAGCTGCCAGATCGCGGCCGCGTGGCGGTGCTGTCCCACGATATTTCCGGCGATGATCGTAACGACCCATTCCTCGATGCCCATGTCGTCGTTGATCTGGGAGAACCGTTTGATCGCGGTCGCACATACTTCGTCGGCGATCTCCTGCGCCGATGAGCGCCCGACGGCCCGTTCAGCCAGCTGGAACACCTGCGCGCCGAATTGTGCGCGAATGAGGTCGACTGCCTGCTCCGGATGGCCTTGCGCGACATGCTGTTCGACCAGCTGCCTGAGTTGCTCCGGCGCGACGTTGCCGGTCGCGGATTGGTCGGCATGGCGCGCAGTCGTGGCCTCGTTCGGAGTGCCGGAACTTGTTGCGGTCGAGTCAGGCTCTTTCGTGCCTTCGTTTGTCGCTGTGTCGTCGGGTTGCTGCTGGTCGCCCTGCGCAGCCGATGGGGCGGCGCCATCATCCGAGTCCCTGCTGTGTACGGCGCCGGATGGTTCGGGGGGATTGGGGTCCGAGTCGCCGGGTGGCTTCGGCAGGGGGGAGCCGATCCATTTATCGGAATAGCCGTATCCCGGATCGCCGGGGACGGGCGCTAGCGGATCGAACGCGATGACCGGCAGCCTGTCGCTTCCGAATATCGCTACAAATATCTCTTCTCCGTCGGGCCCGTCGGTTCCCCGAACGTATTCGTGCCATTCCTCCTCGCGGTCTGCACGATCCAGCCGCTTCTTGTTCGCGTCGTAGCCGACGAGATCACCTTCGTGGACACAAAGGTTCTGGTCGACCTCCATCATGGTCGCGTGCGCGCCCCAGAGATCGGGATGCTGGTTCACCAGCACAGCTTGCGCACCGGTGCCGTGGCCTTTGACCAGATCGGCGGCCTTGTCGCGAGCTGTGCGCCGCTCCTCCGGTGCGAGACCACTGTGCTCGTCGTCCGACGTGAGCCGGTGCAGATCCCAACCGGCATTGGTCAATTCGGAGAATTGTCTGGGTAGTGCACCTTTGGGTGAAAGTGGTCTGTCCGGCATTGTCACCGGGACGCCTGCGAGCCACAGCTGGGACAGCACCCACATCAGACAATCTCGGGCGCCTTCCATCAGTGTTGCCAGCTCCGGGTCGTACCAGGACAGTTCGCGGTCGTCCGGGGTGTGCGATTCGGTGGAGCCGTCCTGGATTCGAGGTGCTGTCGGAGGCTGCGGTGCGGCCAGGTGAAGTGTCAGATCCTGGTCCAACTCGGCCAGGGCGACCACTGTGGCGTCGCCCGGGGAGCCGCTCGAATCGAGATGAATCCCGCCGAGCGCTGGTCGGCCACCGGGCTGCGTGGCGTAGTACTCACGCATTCGGCACAGCCCGATTACCTGGGATTTCAATCTCGTGACCGCGCCCTCGAGATCGGCGTGCCCGATCCACATCCCCCGGGCGACTCGGCGGCCAGGGGTAGTTCGCGCTGATGTTTCGATACCCGCGGCCAGCCCGGTGATACCCGCTGTCACCGATTCCAAGGTCAGGTCACGGCCAGCCACAGTCAGGTGTACCTCGTCGGCGGCGTCGACGTCACCGATGATCAAGACGAACTCGCCGGGACCGAACCGCAAGATCTGAACGGGGGGTTCCCCGGGCAGTCGGGGGGCGATCTCCTCGGCCATCATGATCGCGGCCACAGCGGCGTCGAGCCGCGCGTTGAGCAGATTGAGAGCGCGCACGGCGTCTTCTCCGGCGCCCTGCAGCGCTTCGATATTTCTGGCCGCGATGCGCTTCATCTCGGCGATGACCGCCCGCGCGTCTCGGTCCAGCCACCGCCCCGGCACGTGACTGAGGTCGACCCGCCCGGTCATCCGTCCGACCATGTTCCACCGTTGGTCCCGATTCAGGAAATGGAAGGCCTCCGTGCCGAGAAGATCTGAGTCCCAAGTGGATTCACTCAGCAGGTGATCCATCTCCAACATCTCGCGAATATTGGACACCTGTTCGGCCGTCGCGGCTGCGTCTCGGCCACGAGACGTGCTGCCACCCGGTACTTGCGTCGGCAGCACTTGCCGGGGCTGTGGTGCGACGGTGAGTAGCTGATCGGCGATCGTGTCGAGCCGGGCATCGAGATCGCGTATTTCCGTGCAGGTCTGACGGAGCTCGACGGAACTCGGTTCGAAGGGCGGGTGCGGCTCGACCGGATCGAACAAGCCGAGTGCGGCGATGTCGGCCACCGCGCCGAGTCGGGCGCGTAGCCGCTCACGCCGCGCGACCGCCGCGCGCCGCTGCTCCATCAGCCGTTCGAGTTCGCCGAGCCCCGCGTTCAGCTCGGTGAGCTCGGCGGCCAGCGCGGTAAGCGTGGCGAGCTCGCCGTACCGTCGAGCGACCCGGTGCCAGGGATCGTCGAACGGCACCCCGCAGAATTCGAAGAAGTCCAGCATCCACATGCCCAAAGCCGTTGGGGCCACGCCCAAGTGGTCTGCCAGCAGATCCCCGATCCGGTCCCGTTCGGCCCGCAGCGCGGCCGGATCATCGGGATCGAGCTCGTATTTCTCGGAGAGCTCGTCCACGGTGTCCCACACCTGCATGCCGCGTGATTCGCCTTCGCGATCCGCTGCGGCGAGCTTGTCGAGATGACGGATTTCGTTCTCGAGTTCGATGACTCGTTCGGCTGCGGCGAGCAGATTCCTGTCGTTGCGGAATTGGTCGAGATTATCCTGCGCGGCCTTATTGCACGTGGCGCGCAGCTGCTTCAAGTTTTCGGTGCCCGGCGCGAAGAATACTGCTGGATCGATTTCCAACTGCTCGGCCAGCTCGTCACGCCGGGCGACGGCTTGCTCGAGTAACGACTCCGGATCGACGGCACTCGTCGCGGCGGATCGACGACTGTTCCAAGGTGTTTCCAGAGCCGGACCGGCCGTTTCCGTGGCCACCTCCGCAGCGTCGCCCTCGGCGGTCTCGAGCGCGTGGCCCGGCGCCGCAGCCAACCCTGGCGTCGCATCGGTGGCTGTTGCCGGTTGACCGTTTTGGTCCGGGTGTGCGTTCTCGCCGGGGGTGGCCTGAGCGGGAGGTTGTGCCCCGGGTTCGGCGGATCCCCACTCCTGGCCGTCGTCGGGGTCGTGGTGGAAAGCGACTGCGCCGTCAGGGATTCCGGCGAATCCGGGCCCGCCCATGCGTGGTCGGCGCGGTCCGCGTCGGGGTTGCAGGTCGAGTGCGTCGTGAAGGTCGAACTCGTGGAATGGAACCGCTGGCCCCGGCGGGTTGGCACGGCCACCTCCGCGTGGCGTCGTGGGTGACGCCTGCTGCTCGGCGCCACCAGCGGGTTTCGTCTGCGGGGGGTTGTCAGTCGCGCCGGGTTGGCGCTGGTTTCCCTGCGTCGGGTCCGAATCGATGATTTCGTCGGTGTCATCTGTGACCGTATTCGCGGCGCGCCACCAGATCAGATCCCGCAACCGGCCACGTCCGCTCTCGGCGGTCCGGTGCGGGGCGCGTTCGGCCGAGCTAGCTCGGCCTGCGCAAACCAGCGCGATATTGTTCAACGAGGTGGTAGGCACTCGATTCGACAGATCGGCAAAGGCGTAGTAGCCACCATGGATCTGTTTGACGTTGAACACACGTTGCGATTGCGCGCAGCTGAGTCGGGTCGCACCCCACCCTCGGCCTGCGGGATCTGCCCCATGGCTGAAGCCGAAGTACCGTTGCGCTGACACCCCGATGTCGCCACCGACCTTCGACACCGGATCGCGGTCGTCGGCAATGACGAATACGTTCTCGGCACCGATACCGAATTCCGCGGCGTGCGTCATCGGTCCGGCCCCGGGTGAGCCCGTGATGATGATCTGGTCGATGTAGTCGGCGAGTTGGCCGTCCTGCCCCGCGAAGCAGAGGGTGGTCGAGCCGTAGCTGTGGGCGGCCACGGTGCGCAATCGGAGGGGTGCGGCGCCGGTCAGCTCGGTCCAGGCCGCGCGGGTCGCATCGTAGGCGGCGATGTCCGCGGCCAGGACAGCCGCACCTTGTTCGGCGAGTTCCGATGACCACAATTCTTCGAGTGTGTTCGGGTGGTGGTACCCGATATCGACAATGGTCACCGCCCTGGTCCGCGGAGCGTGCCGCGCTGATACTTCGAACTGTGCGATACCGGATTTCGCGCGGAGCCACAGTTTCTGCAAGGTGGTTCCGACGCCACCGATATTCCGGGTCATCGACTCGCCTTTGTCGGCGTCATCGATGGCCACTGTGCACCGGCCGTCGCCATCGTAGGCGGTCGCGTCATAGGCGATCACTTGTATTACGGGAGAACCGATATCCCGCACTTCCTCCTCGATGGCCGCGAGTTGTCGTCGAGTTCGGACCAGATTGGTCAGGTGCCGGGTCTCGGCGGGGGTCAGGACGCGGCCGTTCCCCACCTGCCGCAGCTGAGCCAGGAAACTTTGCGGATCTCCGGGCCGGCGTTTCAGGAATTCGCCGATATCGAGATTGATGGAACGTCGGTTCGCGACGTCGCGGACCGCATACAAGACACCGTCGGCATTGCCGATGACGTGCGGATGCACCGCGACCATCGCGTCTCGCTCGTCATCGCTGAGCGCATGCCACCAGCGCGCGACTTGTTTTGCGCGTGTACACGATTGAGCGACTACCTGATCGGGATCCACCGGCGCTGTGAGCGACGCCAGCGACGCGGTCGGCCCCAGGTAGTCCGGCAGTTTTGCCAACGCGCCCTCGGCCAGTCGGATCTGCTCGTCCGTGGCTTCGAGTTCGACGGGTACGGACTGGTCGGCTCGATCCCGAATCTCTTGTTCGATCGCATCGAGGTCTTCCTCGGTCGGCGCGGTCGTGGGCGGCCGATCGGAGGTCCCGAGTAGGTTGTCGACGAGATAGGACCAGGCGGTTCGTGCGCGATCAGCGACTCTCGGAGTCCCAGGTTCGGTTTCGGGTGTTTGGTCTAGTTCTGCGAGATCTGGTATCGGCGGTGTGGTTGTCTCGGTGTCTGTTGGGGTCCGGGGTGGTTGTCCGCCGCCGGGGGGTGCTGGTGCTGGGTGTGCTTGTGGGGCTTGGCTGTTGGTGGAGTTGGTGGTCTGTGTGTTGTCGGTGGTCGGCTTTGTGTCGGGTGTGCCGGTCTGGGCATTCTGCGTGTTATTTGTCGGGGGGGCGGGATGAGTTGATTCGGTAGCTGGCGTGGTGGTGTGGAGCGATGGTGCGTCGCTGTCGGATTGTGATTGTGTTGGTGTGTTGGGTGGGTTTGCGGGTTCTGGTGTGTTGTCTGGTTGGTTTCCGCGTGCCGCACCGGCGCCGTCGATATGGACCTGTCCGCGCTCTTGCATTTGCTTCCACCGCGGTTGGCGCTTCTTCGGCCGATCGAAGGGGTCGCCGTCGCGTTCGTCCCAGGTGGGGACGGGGTCTCCGGCTCCGATGAGGGGGTTGTGTCGTGGTTTTTGCTTGGGTTGGGGTGTGGGGGGTGGCTTGGGCGCGGCGGTTTCGGTTGTGGTCGAACCGCTTTCGCTGTTCTCGGACGGGTTCTCCGGGCGTGTTGCCGCGGCTACCGTCGCATCCCGTCCCTTGGTGCCCAGCTTTTTGGCGGCGCGACCGAGATGGCTCTCTGCAGTGTGCGGTGCGATTTTCAGCTGCTGCCCGATGGCATGGATTGATAGTCCACGTGCTGCCAGACCGACAACGTCGGCTTCACGGCGCGAAAGTTTTTCGATGGCCATCGAATTCAACGGAGCAGGCGTGACGACCGGATCAGCCGATGCCGCGGACGAATCGACCTGCGGATCAGTCGGTGCCTGTTGCTCGGGGGCCGTCGATTCGAGTTCTTCGGTGAGGAGACCCCAGATACATGCTGCCGCGAGTATCTCGGCTCTGTCACCGGTTCCGAACTCGCGTGCGATTTTGGCTTGCCGCGCCTGCATCGCGCCTAAGGAAATGCTGAGCTCCGCGGCGATTTGCGGATAGGTCATGGCCGTGGCGAGCAAACGGAGGAGCTTCACCTGTTCTTCGGACAACCTCGGGGCAACCGACGGTTCTTTGATCGGTTGGTTCGCCTGGTTGTTGCTCAGAAGACCCAACCCGGGCCACTCCGAGTCCGCTGCTCGGGTGGTCGGCGTGGTTTGCCTGGCGACGATGGCCCTTACCATGCCGCGGGCCAAGGCCGCGAGCCTCCCCACTTCGTCTGGCGTCGACCCGAGCTGCTCCGCCGCCTGTTCGCGGGTACGGCCGTCGACTGCGGTGAGCAACAGGACTGTTCGTAGTTTTTCCGGCAGTGCCTTGAACGCGAGACCGATTGCGGAATCCTCCGTTACCTCACTCCCCGGATTGCGCGCAGACCGGTCGCTGCTTTGTTGAAAGCCAGCCATGAGGAGCGGTCGGTCGGGACGATCGCGGAATGCGATTGCGGCACGGTAGACCGACACCGACAAATATGCGCCGACGCTTCCCGTCGGCCCGGCACCCCGGCGGATGGCGGCGAACAAAGCGACGAAGCGATCGGCCACCACATCCTCGACGTCGGTCGGTTCACTGAGAATTTCCGCGGCAACTCTGGTGGCAAGTCCACAGTAGTTCCTGTACAACTCATCGAAGGCGTCGACATCGCCCGATTGAACCGCAGCGATGCGCTCCCGGTCACGAGCACGTTCCGCTAGCCATTGCTTGGGAATATCGGTGTCGGCCTCGTTCTCGGCCTGGCTGCTCTCCGACGCATCGGCTCGGGCCAGTGCTTGCGCGGGACCTGCTGGCAGCTCCGCTGGCTCGGCGGGCGCGGGCACTTCGGTTGGGTGCGGTGCGTTGTCGGGTCTTTGACCCGGTTGGTCGTTCCATTCCCGGCCGTGTGGGTCGTCGGGGTGATGGTGGAAGAGCAGGAAGGCGTTGCCCATAACGCCCTCGCCAGGGGCATGTCGTGGGTTTTTTTTGCGGACGGCTGGGAGTCCGAGTGCCGCGTGATCGGCGGTGAAGTCGAAGCGCCCCTCCTGGGGCGGGGCGGCGGTACTTCCATCCGGAGGCGCGCCGGCCGTCTCGCCTGTCGCCGGTCCGCCGGCCGGGCCGAAGATAATTGCCTGGACAGGTTGTGACGTTCCGGTGATGGGCACGTGGTTGGCGCGCAGCACACCTTCGCCCGGATTTCGCAGCTCGACTCGCTCCCGCCCATCCTCGGTGCGGCACCGCACGAGTAAATGGACGCGGTCGTTCTCGGTCTCTGACGGTTCGACCACGATGGCCGATACCCCGTCGCCGAGCCGGTCGCCCTGGCTGTCCAACATCCGCCCCATTGCCCGCAATTCGGTATCGACCGCACCGATATCGGTGAAATCCTGCAGGCAGCCGCCGGTTGCGGCCTCGACCACTTCGGCGGCCGTGTCCTCGGGGCGCAGCTGTGCGGGCACGGCGAGATCGGCTCGGCCGGTTACCTCCCGGAAGTCCTGCAAGAGCAGCAACACATTTCGGCAGTTCGGTCCAGCGGCGGCCAGCATGTGCGCCCACTTCGCCAGGATCGGTGCCGGGGAAGATCCGTCGCGGGTGACTGTCAGCCAATGCAGTACCCGCCCGAGATGGGTCAGCGGCAACGACGCCTCGACCGCACCGGCCCTTGCCCCTTCCGTTAGGCCCTCGATCGGGCTCAGTGTCGCGGTCGCACGCATGCCGTACATGAACACATAGGCGGGAAGCAACGCCAGCTCGTCGTCGAACCCGACACCGTCGGGGATCAAACCCTGACTTTTGTACAGTTCGAAGGCCTCCCGCAGCATGGACGGTGCCATGTCATGCAGTATCCAGTTGGTATTGGCCGCCACCACGTGCAGGAATTCGTGGTGGATTGTCTGGTAGACCATGTCCTCGGTCGACTGTGCCAAGAAATGGTCCGCTTGGAGCTGTTCCCAGCGTTGCCTCGTTTCCGGGTTGGTGCACAGTTGCCGGTTCACCAGGATCGTCGTGTAGTGATCTCGGGCATCCTCCGTCGTAGTTCCGTATGACTCGGTCAGGCCGAATTCTGCGGGGATGTCTTCGAACCGCACGTCACGCAGGGCGTGGCGGCCGCCGTATTCCGCGATGCGGTCGCGCAGAGCGCGGTCGGCGGATTCTATGGCCGATACCGGGATTGCCGGATCCTCCCACCCCGTGATGCGGATGTGGTGGTCGTCGTACAGTCGGCGGGCGATACGCGCCTTGGCCTCGAGGTCGCTCTGCGGCGGCGGCTCGATGGCAGCACTGTGATCGGAATCCGCTGGTCGTGGCTCGTCGAATCGGGCCCAGACCTCGCCCCATTGCTCCACATTCGAATCGGTCGCGCAGGTGAGCGGGGCCCGCACCTCGGGGCCGATCTGGTCGTGGCTGTACAGCGGTGCAAGCCCGGTGAGGTCTTCGATCATGGGATCGCGCTCGGGGCGATACTGCGTCAGCTCGAACGACACGTGTAGTGACCGGGCATCGGCCTCGGTGGTCATCCGCAGTGTCAGATGCGCCTGCATCTCGTACTCGGGGGCGTAGGCCCCGGCACCGGCCTGCTGCAGCGCGCACGTATAGCTGAACATATACCGCACTGCGCTCAGACCAGCAGCGCGGACCAACTCGGCTGCAGCCTCGATCTGACTCGGTTCGCGCCACCCGCGCGCCTGCATCATTTCGGCTACGGCGGCAGCGACCACCTCCACGTCCGCCTCCGTTTGCAGACCGTTGGATGCGAAGAACGGGATGAAGTCGAGCGTCAGGCCGGGATCCAAACATCCCGAATGTGCGGGCAGGGCCAGTATCGCCGCCGCGGCCCTTTCATCCGGAAAAGCACTGCCACCGTGGGTCCAGTCCATGTATGCGGGTGCTGCGGTTGTCTCGGAAAGCGGGTCGGGTTGGCTGCTGCTGGTCCAGCTGTCGTCGTCCCCTGTGGTGTTGGCGAAACCTGGTGGTCGATCCTCATCCGATCCTTGGTGCCCGTGGCCGAAGCCGCCCCCGTCGGCATGGGGTTGTGTGACTCCTTCGATCCACTTTCGTGTCGCCGCACGGTTGCGGTGCACGGGAATGGCGTTGTCGTCGAAGGGGTCCTCGGGGTCGGGGACGGGGGCGCCTCCAGTTCCGAACAAGCCGCCGCGCCGCGCGGGGTGGGTCGTATTCGTTGTGCGACGGGGCGGCTCGGTGCTGCTGTCCTGCGTCGATGCGTCGGCTGCTGTGCCCTCCGATCTCGCGTCCGGTGTTGTACTCGTGGCGGCGTCGGCTTGTCCGTCGGTCTCGGAGCTTCGTCCTCGAGTCGCACCGGAGGTGTGCTCAGCGGAACTGCTTGCCGCCGAATCGGTTTCGGGTGTTTGGTCTAGTTCTGCGAGACCTGGTATCGGCGGTGCCGCTGTCTCGGTGTCTGTTGGAGTACGGGGTGGTTGTCCGCCGCCAGGGGGAGCCGGTGCCGGGTGTGCTTGCGAGACTTCGCCGTCCGTGGGGTTGGTGGTCCGCGTATCGTCAGTGGTCGGCTCCGAACCGGGCGTGCCGGTCTGGGCTTCCTGCGCGTTATTCGTCAGGGGGGCCAGATGAGGCGATCCGGTATCTGGCGTGGTGGCGTGGAACGACCGCGCGTCGCTTTCGGATTGTGACTCTGCTGGAGAGTTGGGGCTGTCGGGCGTGTGCTGGGGCGGGTCTGCGGATTCTGGTGTGTTGTCGGGTTGGTTTCCTCGTGCCGCACCAGCGCCGTCGATATGGACCTGTCCGAGCTCTTGCATCTGTTTCCACCGCGGCTGGCGCTTCTTCGGTCCATCCAAGGGGTCGCCGTCGCGTCCGTCCCAGGCGGGGACGGGGTCTCCGGCTCCGATGAGGGGGGCGTGTCGTGGTTTTGGGCGCGGTGCGGGGGCGGGTGGTTCCGGATCGTCATCGGTCTCGAGCGCTCGTGCTTCGGCCTCGGGCGCCACGGAAGCGGATGCGGCCGACGACAGTCGCGGGCCGATTATCCGTGGCTCGTCGGCCTGGTCGGAGAAATCACGATGGTCATAGAATTCGTGGACCGCTATCGGCTCGCCTGGAAGATGAGCCAGCAATGCGTCGTCGATCATCCAGCGCACGGCATCGAATTCGGGGTTGTCGACCTCGGGGAGGTCGTAGGCGATATAGGCGGTGTGTCCCTGGCTCGCCTCGTGGTGAAGCATGATTTCACAACGCACCGTGAGACCGTTGCTCTGGATCGTGACATTGGGCGGGTGCGGGGGCGGCAACTTCAGAGCTTCTCGTATCTGCCTGTGGGTGACTCCTTTCGCCCGGATCAAATACAGGGTCAAGGATCGGCTGTTCGTTCCGGATTCGCTTGTCGTGGTTCGACTTTCGGTATGAGTGGTCGTAACCAAACCCGACGTCACGGCATGACTCGCATCACTGATCTGCTCGAGCCCGGGGGGGTTGTCGAGGACGACGACGGTGCCGGAGATATCGGGAGCCGTTTCGAAGACCGCATCATGGGAGAAGACGCGGACAGCTCCGCCGGAACGGGTTACCGCAACGACTTCGATAAGACCGGGAATAAGTGGTTGCTGCCGCAATCTAGCGCCGAGATCGGCTGGAGTGAAGGAGTTGTAGTACAGATCGGCCTGGACTCGGCTGGTCTGCTCTTCGCGCACCATGTTCGCGAGCCCGGTGACGAACTCCTCGATGTCATCGGTGGTGAGTACGAAGCGGGTGGCTTGCTCACTTCGACCGTCCTCCGCTGTCGCCTGTCCGGTCGCTTCGGCCTCTGCCTGTGTCGCATCGAGCCCGGGAGGTAGTTCTTGGCGGGCACCTTCGGGTTCATCGGTTTCGGTTGTGGTCGAACTGCCTTCGTCGCTGTCAGGAGGTGTGGCGGCCGCTGGAGCAGGGGTTGTTTCGGCTCGTTGTTCGGGTTGGTCGCGGTAGCTGGCGTCGGTTGGGTTGGGTTCCGCGAGGTTCGCTGTCGGTGGTGTGTCGGTGGCGTTTTCGGGTGGAGTGGGCGGTTGTCCGCCGCCAGGGGGTGCAGGTTGTGGACTTGGTGTGGTGCTGTTGTTCGGTGCTGGGTCGGTCGGTTGGCTGGAGGTGGACCGGACCGACGGTCGGTTATCCGATTCACGGAGTGGATGCCCGGCAATTGGCTTGGCGCGGACGTCCTCAACAGGTACTTCGCCTGTGTCGGCCTTCGTCGCTCTCTCTTCGACATCGCCAGGGGGGTCGGAGGCGGGCGGGGCGGTTGTCGCTGCCGATGTGCGGTCCGCGGGAAGTGGATCATCGTGACCGATGAGTTGCCGCTGTGTGGCCACCGACACGAGCGTATTCCGGTCTTTACTGGTGCCGAGTCTGAGTGCAGCGCGTTCGAGGCAGTAGCGCACGGTGGGATAGGTGATGCCGAGCGCTGTCGCGATCTGTCGATCTGTCATGCCCTGCGCGACCAATTCGAGCACGGCGCGCTCACGCTCGGTCAGCCCGCCAGTCGTCGGCGGTGCGGACCGCGAGGTCGATTTATCGGTTGCGGGAGCCAGCAACGAGGCCAGCCGGTTGGCGGCGGTATCGACCTTGGCACGCTCGCGACCGCCGATCTTGCCAGCCAACTTCCGGATAGCGTGCCACAGCACGGGGTCCTTGGTCTCGACGTCCGCGGGGGGCAGTGGTTTCGCGGCCGACGCGCTGCGTCGGGTCGGCCACAGCTGCCAGACCTTCCGCTGCTGGTCGGCGCCGAGAACCGCGTGGATGCCGTTTTCGATGACTTCTCGGTCCGCTCGGGCGAGCGCCTGGCTTTCCGGTCCGCGGTCATCGACGTCGGCACCTGCGACGAAGATGTCCCAGATGCGCTGTCGGAATTGGACGAACTCGAGGTGTTTCGCCATCAAGTTTCGCGCGTTGAGCACGACCCATTCCTCGACACCCCGGTCACCGATCTGGCCGAGACGTCCAATCGCGCCCCTGCATGCCCCGTCGAAAATTTCGGCAGCCGCTCGAGGCGCATGCACCTTCGTCTGGATCCACGGGAGTACCTTGACTACGAAGTGTTCCCGAATCAGCTCGACGGCCTGTTCCGGATGCCCCTGCGCGACATGTTCATCGATCAGTTGTCGAAGTTGCTCGTCTGAGGCGGCAGGGGACGCACCTCTACCTGACGCCACCGGAGTCGACGCGGAGGACCGAACTTTCTTTCCGGCCCAGGGATTCGTGGGCTTGTGGTCGTCACGGTCCTGTGGAGTAGTCGCCGCGCGGGGGGATCGACGCCTGTTCCACGGTGTCTTCGGGACCTGACCCTCTGATCCCGTGTCGGCGGAATCCCATGGTGTTGTCCCCTTGTCGGCTTGCCCGCTCGGAGAGTTGGCGGCCGCAGCCACCTGCGGATCCGCACGGCCGTCATCCACGACGGGCAGTTCTGTGCTGTCGCGTGTTTCGTGCGGTGTTTCGGTGGCGTCGGTTGTGGGGGCGGGGGTTTCGGCTTGACTCGGCGTGGATCGGGAGTTCTCGTCGCTCTCACCCCGATCACCCATCGGCGTGACCGGGTAGTCGGCGAGTGGTTCACCGGGCGTTGCCGTGGGGTCGGTGTCGGGGTCGAACCGGAGCACGGGGTGTAGGACGGGTGGGTTGGTGTGTGGGTTGTCGTCGCTCTCTGAGGTGTTGGCGGAGTTTGGTGGTTGTTCCGGATCTGGTTCGAGGTGTCCGCGGGGGAAGCCGCCTCCGTCGGCGTGGGGTTGTGCGAGATTGTTGATCCATTTGTGTTTCGCTCTGCCGTTGCGGTTCAGGGCGAAGGCGTTGTCGTTGAATGGGTCGTCGGGGTCGGGGACGGGGGCGCCTCCGGTTCCGAACAAGCCGCCGCGCCGCGGGCGGTGGGTCGGTTTGGTTGTGCGGCGGGGAGTCCCAGGGCTGTTCTGCGGTGTGGATGGGTTGGCTGTTGTTCCCTCTGGTTTTGTGTCCGGTGTGGAACTCGCGGCGGTATCGGCTTGTTCGTCGGTCTCGGGGTCCGTTGGGGTTCGGGGTGGCTGACCGTTGTCCGGGGGGACTTGGGGTGAGGGGGTCTGTGGTGCTGTGGACCCGAGCTGCTGCACCGTTTCTTCCAGCGCGTCTGCGAATCCCTGGCTTTGCGTGAGCGTCTCGAGACCGCGATTGCGCATCGACAAGGGGGCCTCGTAGTCGGCAGACGATTCGAAGTTGTCGGTGAGGTCTGTGTGCAGCTGGGCAATCATCTCGGCGGCATCATGCGCCGGTTGGCAGGACGGCAGGCTGGCGACAGTCTCAGCGAAAGCTTCATCGGCTCGACGAACAAGGTCGAGCGCGAATGCGGCGGAGTCGCGAGTACGGGTCAGGTAGTACTCGGCCGCGGTGACCAGACATGACAGGCGGTTAGCCTGATCCGAACCGGTACGGGTCGCAACGAATGCCGCGGCTCCCGAGAACAGGTACCGGAGGGCATGCGCTAGCTTCGAATCGGACTCGGTTCCCCGCCGGGCCACCAGATACGCGTCTGTTTCTTGCGCCCAGTCCGTGCGATCATGGGCTCGCACTGTATAGAAGTAATGTTTGAGCCCAGACACTTGCTCAGCGGCTTTGGCAGGACGCCCCACATGCTCGACAGTCGGCTCGGCATCTCCAGAGAGTGTGGATTCCTCCGACCACGGAATAACCGCCACACCCTCCTCCATACGATGAACCAATCGCCCGAGGTGCTGTGGAAACATGTGTAGGAAATTCAGTTGTCCTGCTGGATTAGCCGCGTCCTGTGGCGGCGTTCCGGCGGGCGCTTCGGTGGGTAATGCCCCGACAAGATTGAATACATCGTTTGCGGCGGCATAAATTTCGCGCGCATCCGGGAGGTGGGTCACGAAATTTCGGCCTACCCGGAACAAGGCCGCATAATTCGGAATAGACTCTGGGGACACCTGCTCCATGAAACGGTGGCTTGCTTCCCATACCAAAACGTTCTGTGCCCGTGCTGTGCTGATCAGATCAGCGACCGGCACGGGCTCGCCACACCGGAACGCCGCCAATTGGGCGGTGGCTTTGGCATGCATGTCGGCCATGAGGAATTCGAGGTGGTCGTCGTAGAGCGTAGCTGCCCAATGGCGAAGCTCCGGATAAGGGGTACTGACAAGATCCGGTGTCGGCGGGGCTTCGGAATCGGGAGCGGGATTCCCGGTTGTCGTTTCCAGATCGATTCCCGCCGCCTGAGCCGCTTGCGCGAGTTCGGTTCCTGCACTGACTCCGAGCTTGCGGTGGATGCGGCGGGCATGGGTGCGGACAGTTGCGGCGGCGATATACAGCTCGGCCGCGATTTCCGTGGATTCCATACCCGCCACGAGCATTCGGAGGATTTCGATTTCACGGTCGGACAACGTCACCGTTTCTGGTTGTCGCACCGTGCTTTCCGGTGCTGGTGCGGTGTCGGCTCCGAGTTCGGAGTGTGGGTCCGGCTCGGCCGAACCAGTCAGTGCCAGGGCATCCGGGTGACCGAGTTCGGCGAGCGCTTGTTGGGCGGCGGCTGTTTCCGCTGTGGTCGATCCGCTTTCGCCACCGCTGGGCGGTGTGGTTGCTTCCGTAGGGGTTTCGGTCTCGGCCGTTGTGTGCGCTGCGGATTGTGTCTCGGCGATGGCATCGCCGGCGGGCGCGGTGCGCAAGCCCGTTGCATCGACCGGCGGTGCGTCTGTTCCGGTGTCCGTTGGGGTTCGGGGTGGCTGCCCGTCGCCAGGGGGAGCCGGTGCCGGGTGTGTTTGCGGGACTTCGCCGTCCGTAGGTTCGGTGGTCCGCGCATCGTCAGCGGTCGGCTCCGAACCGGACTGGTGCACGGGGTCGAAATCGCTGATCGGGTGCGGAAAATCCGCGATTGTCACCTTGACGATGGCAATTGGCTCGACGTGGATGGTCGACCTGAGTTCCGGAGTGCGAGGAGCAACGAGGGGAATGGGGTAACCCTCGGGCACCTCCAGGTCGACCAGCTGGAAGTTCCGCCTGTGCATCACGTGGACGTAGCCGACGTAGTCGCTGAAGTCGTCGGAATCGGCTCCGGCGACTCGATAGGTGACGGTGCCGTCGCCGTGAATATCCACCTTATTGGGCACTGCTGGCTTGAACAACGCGATGAATATGGGTAAGTCGTAGCTGGTGTCGGCAGCAATAGCCGGCTCGCCGTCGAGGTAGCGTCGCCCGGTGCCGTCGCCCCAGCTCGCCTGGCGCGGTTCGAGCCTGCGAATAGGGTTGCAGGAGCCGTGGAAAGCGATACTGTCGCCGTATTGTGCGACGAGATCGTCCAACGCTTGCCGACCGCTCAGCATTATCGGTCCGCTTTGGTCCGTTCGTAAATTGTTCGGCGTCTCGGCTGGTGTGTCGTCGGCCACGGGAGGGGTAGCGGGGAGGTTCGGTATTTCGGTCGCTGGCGCTTGCTCCGCTGGTGCCTGGCCGCTCGATGGGGATACTGCCGATGGCGGGAGGACATCCGTATCGTCTCCACCATCGTGGCCTCCGCCCCTGCCCGCGGCGGCAACCCCGCCTGCTGCAGGCGGATTGGTGTGCAACTCGTGGTCGACGGAATCGCTTCTCGGTTCGGTGTCGGCTGTGTTCGTGCTTGTTTGGTCGCTTGGCGCGTTGTCGGATGTCGACTGTGTGGATTCAGGGGTGCCCGGCGCGATTCCGCTGGTTGACGCATCCTCGTCCGACGGACCCAGTGGGCCCAGGACTTTGCCGTCCTTGCGCGGGGTTTCTTTGTCAGGCTGGTGCGGGTGGAGGTTGGTGAGGTTGTCCTCCTCGTCGGTGGTGAGGAAGGCGACGAAGGCCTCTTCGAATTCGAGATCGGACTCGTTCCATTTGTCGAGGGTGCGGACGCGGGGGATGCGGTCGGGGTCGTTGGGGTCGGTATGCGGGTCGTCGGGGTTGGTGATGTTGGTGTCGAAGATGACGATGTTGCCGCCGGGTTTGTTATCGGTGTTGGTGATGGTGATGGAATGCATCTTCTTGCCGAGGGCAAGGAGCAGGACGGCGGTGTCGGCTCCGTCTTTGAGGTTCCTGACATCGTCGATGGTCTGGGCGACAGGGTTCTCGGTCTCGGGGTCGAACTCGATTTGGACGAGTTGGGTCGCGATGGCTCGCTGGAGGTGTTCGGGGCTTTTTTGCCACCACTTGGGTTTGATGCCGGTGTCCAGGCCGAGCGCCCAGGTTGCTCGAGATGTTTGGTTGATGCAGTCCAACAGCTTTCGGGCTTTGAAGAGCCGCTGGAGGGACCAGCCCGCGAGGGTGCCGAACGCCGCTGCGATGCCTGTGGCGGTGGATTCGTGTCCCAATAGCCCGAGCGAGAGGCCGGCCATCCCTCCGCCCACTGCGAGCGCACTTCGGATCGTTATGGTTTGGACGGCGGTTGTCCGTCCCCGGATTATGGACGGAATCGTATTGGCCATGTAGGTGCGGACGGGTATTCCACCCACACCGAGCACGGCCCATGTGCCAGCGAATCCTGCCGAGGCCACCCAGATGTTCGGTGCGGTTGCCTCCACGACGGCGGTCGCCGCCAGGCCCACCGTTCTGGCGGTGAGCAGCGTATCGATAGAGAATCTTTCCAACCACTTTCTGGGTATCAGGCTTCCGATCACCCCGCCGAGCGGGGTGATCAGCAGCGCCGCCCCTTGCTGGAAATCATTGAGGCCGTAGTGAGCAACCAGCCATGTGAAGTCGATCCCTTGCATTCCCAGGTAGATATTGGTGAGGCCGCTGTTGTAGTTGATACGTCGCCGCAGTGGGTGGTCCTGGATCGCATGCACGCCCTCACTGATCGACTTGCCCACGGTCTGCTGCTCTGCGGTCGAGATTTCCGGCATCCGTGACATGGACGCAATGTTCAGGATGTTCGTGCTGGCATCTATGAACGGAGCCAACCACGGAACACTCGCCACCCATGGCCCGAACCCCTTTCCCAGAACTCGGGTGGCATTCATTTTGAAGTTGTTGAATTGGTTCAGCGCTCCTTGCGCTTTGCCTACCATTTCCTGGAATGCGCGGCTGGCGGCGGAGCTGGATATAACCGTGCCGATCGCTTCGCCTATTGTTGCTCCGATAAGTACGGGAACAGAATGTGATGTGCCAGTCACGAGGACGCCGGCTGCTGTCATTCCTGATACCGCTGCCAAGCCATTACCGACCAACACCAGCTTCTTGGCTGAGTAGTGATCGGCCATATGTCCCGCGAGCAGTGCGCCACCGATATATGGCACCTGGAGAACCCAGACGACGGCGCCCGCCACTCCCGGTCCGGCTTCTTCCATCAAATACAGGGAGGTCATCGCTTGCATGACTTCGAAGCCGGCCGCGTTGAGGAACTCGGCACCGAGGCGTATGCCTAGGGCGGAGTCGGTGCGAACGAGGTGCAGTAGTGATTCGCTCTTCTTGTTTTCTTCGGTATTCTTTGGTGAGGCTGTTTTGCTGGATTCCTCGGATTCGGTACAGGCATTTGCGGTGGAGGGGAGCGCCTGGGTGTCGGGCGATTCCGGTGCGTGCTCGGTGGTGTTGTGCTGTTGGGGATTCGGTGTGGCTGCCTGTGGTGGCGTGGTGGGCTGGTGTCCGGCGGGGGTGGGGTTGGAATTGCCTGTGCTTGTGGTGTTTTCGCGGTTGGTGGCAGATTTGGGGGTGTGCCGGGTGTCGGGTGCCGACGCTTCGTCGGGGTTTTCGGGGGCGGGTGGTTGGTTGTCGGGGAGGTTGTGGAAGAAGACGCCGCCGTGTTGGAAGGGGGCGAGGCGGGGTTGTTTCTTGGGCGCGGGTTGGTTGTCGAGGGCTTGGTCGAGTTGTGCCATGGCGGCTCGGTGTTCGGCCAAGACGGTTTCGACAATCTCGAACAGCCGCTGTGCGGCGGCGTCGGTTTGAGTGGGCAGCTGTTCTCGCGCGGCGCGTGCGTGGACTCTGGCGGCGAGGTTGCGTGCTATCAGTGGGTTGCCGATTTGGGCGTTGAGCAGGTGGTACACCTGACTGTTTTCCGCAGGTGCTGCGGGCTGGTCGGAAACATCTGTGGTATCGGCGGAATCTGTTGCGGTGTGCGCTGATTCGGAGTCGGTATCCGGGTACTGGCTCAGCAGCTCGGTCGCGTCGTCGACGACGGCGGCGGCATCGCGACGCGGTGGCGTCGGGGTTGCCTCGTTCGAGACACCTTCGGACGCGCGAGTTTCGCCAAGAACTTCGGCGATCGTGTCGACCATGTCGACCGGCCCGGCAGTACCCGTTCCGGGCCCACTCGAACCGGATCCACCCCCATTGCCTCCGCCTCCGCCGGCGCCTCCGCCCGCAGCCAACGGCATCGCGGCCCAAGTGACTGTCACCTGGCCCAACGGCATCGTCCCGGCTCTGCTCGCGCCTCCCGGTCCGACGAGGTTCTGCACTTGCCATTCGTCGGGTCCGTCCGCGACGCTCGCCGGGCCTCGATCGGCCACTGCGACACGGAATTCCAAGCATTGCGGTGCCATGACGATGGCCCCGGTCAGCAAGGTGGCCGCGTCCGCGCCGAGCACGAGGTTGTTCACCAGTTCGATGGCCTGGGCCATCGCTGCCTGCCGGGTCTCGGGTGACGCGGCCTCGTCCGGGACTTCCTCGAATGCACCCGTGACCACCTGGGCGGCTTGTCCGAGCGCCTCCACCGCATCCACACCGGCGGCGAACAGACATTCCGCGCGCGAGTACGTGTCGGTTTCGCCGAAGAACGGGCCGTCCGCACCCGGCTCGTCCCCGGCTGACCAGTGCAGTTCGGCCAACCATGGATTGCCGTAGAAACGTGTGGTCGCAGTGGAATTCGGTGCCGTAGCGGTGCGTTGGAACAGCTCGACCAACCGGGAGGACTGACGGTCGCTGTGGCCTTTGGCTCGGACGGTCAGGACTTTGCTGCCTGGTTCGCCGGACAGCTCCACGTCCAGCGTCACCAACCGAGCACGGGCTCCGCTCAGGTAGTGCGACACCCGCCGCGAAACCACCACCCCGGCGGCGGTGCACTGCGCGGCGTCGGTCCAGCCGTGGCGCGCCATCTCGCGATCGGCGATCCGCGCGACATCGGCGGCGACGGTGTCCGCGTCATCGGCACGGGTAATGGCCAAGTGGGTGTCGGTCGGACCCATCGGCCGGAAGACCACTCCGCATCGGCGCCCGGTGGTTTCATCACCTTCGACGAGATCCAGTGTCAACAACCCGGATGGTGACAGCCGTGCCGTGAATACCGCCCCGTGGTTGGAAACCTGCCGCGCCAGCGTCTGCGCTAGGTTCATGGCCTCCGCAACGTCACGACCCCCGGCATGGTCGGAGTCGCCTAGGAGGTCGCCGACAATGCGGCGGGCCTGCATTTCGGACGCTCGATTCGGAGCCATTTCGGCGACTGCGGAATTCAGGTCGGGGTCATCGACGTCGTGTCCGATCGGATCGTGGGCGGACACCGTCACCGTGTCGTCGATCCGGCGGAAGTCGAGTACGACACAGCGGAGGCCGGGCCGCATCACGGCATGCCATGCGGTGGCTCCCAGTTCCAGGATCTGTACGAGTTCCGGCGGTAAATCGGGGTCGCCGTGGTGGGTGACTGTCACCCGCAGACCGCCCTGCCACTGCTCGACCTGCACTTCGACATCCGGGTCGGTGGACCGGGTGAATGCGTCGGCGAGTACCGCGTCGGCTGCGGCGGCCGCGGTGGCGCACGCCGTATCCGACCAGATGGGCGGCACTATCTCGTCGATCGCGGCCCTCGTTCGGGCGGCCGCTTCGGGATCTCCTACAGACAGCATGAGGGTCGTGTGTGTGGCCGTGGCGGGCGGCGCGGCGGCAAGCTGCGCGGCGAGATTCAGGTCGGCGGTGTTTTCCCGGGCCTCGTCCGACGCGGTATCCGACTGAAGATCCTCGGCCTCGGGCAGCGCCAGCCCGAGGTCGTCGGTGGAAAGGCCGAGTGGGACGACGGCGAGCAGTTGGACGGTGTTGCGCGCTTGATCGTGGCGATCGGCCAGTGCGGCAACAAGATTCGCCGCGGCAGGGGTGCTGTTGCCGAGCACGGCCCACGCCGTATAGCCGTCCGGGCTGTACTCGACGCCGTATCGGTCGGCGTAGTCCGGGACCATGCTCAGCCGGGCGGCGCCCGCGCCGCGCACATGAAGTTCGAGGCAGAGGGCCGCGCCATCGTTGGCTGCTAGTCCGGTCAGCACGAGTGCCCCGGCGGCATCCGGATGGTTCAGGACGCTATCTACGAGCTCGTTGACCAATAGCCTTGCGGTGGTGAGCTGTTCGTACGACCACGCGTCGTCGTTCGCCAGCAGATCGTTCATCAGCGCGGCCGTATTCGGTGGCGAGATATGGCGAACCGCCGCTGTCGATAGCAGCGTCTGCCCGTCGACTACACAGAACTCCATGCACCGACTGTCCGTTTCTCCGGAAATCTCGATCTGGAACCAACCCGTCAGGTGCGGATCGTCGGCCGGGGAGGCGTCCAGAAGCACCTGTTCGGCCGTATCGGCTGCCAATTGCCTTCGGCTCGACGCCCAGTCCCCGGTCAAGTCACGTACCACTGCCCGCACTCTCGCGGTGACCGTGGCCGCCGTTTGCTCCGGATCGATCGCCAGCGCGATCCGCACCACACGGCCCGTCGCGTCCGACGGGCGATCGGTGGCCAGTGCCATTCCGGTCTCGCGTTGGTCGGGGTGCTGTCCGTGCGCGATCGACAGGGTGTCGGCGCCGTCTTCGGTCTGGACACTCTGGATGACGCACCAACTGCCCGTAACCAGGCTCAGCCGGTCGAGTGTGCTCCAAACCTGTTCGGCCAGATCATAATCGAGCCACTGCGACAAAATCGGGTCGACCTGGCTGGTCAGGTCGCCGTCGTCGCGCACCACACCCGCGGCCCGCACCATCCGGATATCCGAAGCCGTCGGCTGCGCGACCATAGCCACACACCCGGCCACGCGGCCGCCGTCGTGTGACATCGCGACCTCGAGCTGCTGGCTGCCCGGCTGATCGACGAGCCGTGCCGAGAGCTGGGCGCTGGCGACCACAGGAGCGGTGAAGATGGCACTCACCGCCCGGCCGGCCAGCATCCGCCCAGCCTCGACCACCTCGGCCGATTGGCCGGATGTCAGCTGGTCGACCGACTCCGTCAATTGCCGCTGCGTCTCGTTCGCGTCATCGCCTATGTGGTACGCGATGACCGCGGTATCGGACGATGTCGGCGCGTCCGAGGTGGCGTCTTCGGGTGCGGGCGTCGCGTCTTGCACGGTGTCGGATTCCGTGCGGGCTTCGGAGGCGGTTTCGCTCTGGGACGATTCGGCAGATGTGGTGGTGCTGTCCTCGGATGGTGGCTCGGCGGATTCCGGAGTGGTCGGGTCGGCACCACCTGCCATCAACCCAGGGCTGGTGGTCTGGTCTGCGTTGGTTGTTTCGGGCGGTTCGGACCCGCCCCCATTGCCGCCGTCTCCGCCGACACCTCCGCTTGCGCCGGCAACCCCGATTGCCGCGTCTGCGGATTCTGGTGTGTTGTCTGGTTGGTTTCCGCGTGCCGCGCCGGCGCCGTCGATGTGGACCTGTCCGAGCTCTTGCATCTGCTTCCACCGCGGTTGGCGCTTCTGCGGTCGATCGAAGGGGTCGCCGTCGCGTTCGTCCCAGGTGAGGACGGGGTCTCCGGCTCCGATGAGGGGGTCGGGTGCTGGTTGCGGGGCCGGAGCCGGATCGAGAACCGTTGGCTCGGGCGCTGATGCGGGCTTTGGACCAAGGTTGCCGGTCCAAGGTGTTGTCGTGCGCCTATGCGATGGTGTCGCTGGTGCTTGCTCCGCTGGTGCCTGGCCGCTCGATGGGGGTACTGCCGATGGCGGGGTGTCCGTATCGCGGTTTCCGGGTGCGGGTGGTTGTGTGCTGTCCGGTTCGGAATTCCTTGCGCCCGATTGGCGCCCCCGATGCCCATGGGGGCCGGGTGCGTCATTGCTGTGGTGGCCTCGCGCGAATGGGTCGAATTCGGCAGGGCCGATCCCAACAGAGGATCGCTGGTGCGGCATTCCTCGGTGGTGGTGCCGAGCGCCCGGACCGGGCGGGCGGTTATCCGGGCCGATTGTCGGTGCGGTTTTGGGCCATTGATCGTGCTCCGTCACCGTGGTGCCGCGGCTGGTGATTTCGACATAGCTTTCGGCGGCCAGTGCTTGATACACCGAACCAAGAGTTGCAGCAGACAAACCACGGCGACCACCGAATGCCGTGGTCGGGGGCAGTCGCGTGCCCTGCGGTATCCCGCCTGACTGGATCGCCTGGCGCAAGAGCATTTCCATGGTGTTGCGCCAGCCGTTGCGCCGTGCAAACTCGGCCAGCTCCTCGGTGGGCGATTCCGCGGCGAGCTTGTCCAGCAGTTGCTGTGGGGTGATTGGTACTTTGGGGTCCGGTACCGGTTCGCTCGGCCATTGATCCTCGTCGGCCACCGTGGTGCCGTGCCTACGGCTGCTCTTCAGATAACCCTCGGTGACCAGACTCTGGTAAGCCGCCCCCACAGTCGACGGCGACAAATCGAGTTGTACGGCGACCGTTTGAGCGGAAGGCAGTCGTGTTCCCGTTGGCATTCGACCTGACCGGATCGCCTGGCGCAATGCCGTTTTCACGGTTTCGCGCCAGCCGATGTCTTGCGCGACTTGCGTCAGCTCCGCTGCCGATGACTCCGCGGGGAATACATCCAGCAGCAACTGCGCCCGGTCCGCCGCGCGTTCTTCGACGGGGGCAGTGGGCTGCGGCGGCAGACCGAGCCGAGTGTATTCGAGCAGAAGTGGGGTAGTAGCGTCGGCAATCGCCAGCATCTGATCGAAGTCCGTTGTGATACCGGCATCGCCAGCGATGAGCACTGTCTGCTCGGTGATGTCGTGAGCCAGCTGCCGTTGCTGGTCCGGGTCGAGCTCGATAACGCCACGTCCGACTGCTTGCGCCACTGCGGCCAGTGCATACGCGAAAACTGGCGCTGCGAAATCGCGCGGTGACAGCCAAGCGGGGGCGGGGTCCGGCGTGGTGTCCGAGTTCGATGTGGGCTCACTCTGCGGAGTGGCTTGTTCGTTCTGGTCGGGTCGGGCGGACCCAGTGGTGCCCCGGTGGGAGTCCGGATGACCCGGAGCGTTGTCGGGTGCACCCTCCTGCGGATGAGAACCGGGAGCACCCATTCCAGCCTGCTGCTGGTGCACCTCCGCGGGATCGGTCGACCGCTCTCGGAGGGTATCGGTGAGCGGGAGCGGCGGACCGATCCGACGGTATCCGAGCAGAAACAGGGTGTTGGCATCAGCAATCGCGAGCACTTGATCGATGTCGGTTGTGATACCGGCATCACCGGCGATGAGCAGTGTCTGCTCGGTGATGTCATGAGCCAGCTGCCGCTGCTGGTCCGTGTCGAGCTCGGCAACGCCACGTCCGACTGCTTGCGCTATCGCAGCCGATGCGTGCTCGAATATCTGGTCCGCGAGCTGATCATGCAGTGGATCAGCCTCGCCGGGGCGGGATTCGTTGCTGGACAATTCCGTGCGATTTGCGCCTCCGGGAGTCGTTGATGAGCCAGAACTCGTTGTGCTGGAGTCGGTTTCGCTGGGGCCGGCGGCGCTCGACACACCGGGGGCGTTGCCTCGGGTGCCGGACTCGGTTGCTTCGGGTTGTTGATTCGGCTGTGTGCCTGGGGGCGGGGCCTCGTTTGCGGTTGTGGCGGATTGTTCCGAGTCGGTATCGGGTGTCTGGTTCGGGTTTGCCGGGTTCGGTTTCTCCGGGCCGGGATTGACCGGGCCGAAGTTGTTGAGTACCCAAGGGGCTTGGCCCTTGCGTCGGTTGAAGAATCGGTCGTCGACAGCGGGATCGACGTCGTTGTGGAACTGGGTTTGCGGGCCGGGGGGCGGAGTTCCTGCGCCGCCCTTCCCGGTGACTGGTTTGGCTCCCGCCGAGGGGGCGGTGCCGGGGCTTCGCCGGTCGGCAGCGGCATCCGGCGTCGAATTAGGATTGCCCGCAGCGTTTCTCGCCGGGGTATCGAGAGCGGCCGCGGATTCTGGTGACCCGGCCGGTCCGACGAGATCTTGCCACGCGGTCGAGCCGAGCGGCAGCCAGGGATGCTCCGGATCCACGCCATGCGCGTGCAGACCGGCGCGTGCTCTGTCGCAGAATGCCCCCTCGTCGTCATCGGCCGGGTCCGATGGCAACGCCTCGAAGATCGGCTCCCTCCGAAGCGAACCGAAGCTTCCCCAACTCGTCGAGTCGGCGCCGATGGCTACACCGTCCATCACCTGATACGTCATGGCAGGAACGGACGAACAGAAGGTGTCCGGGTGATGGTCCTGATACCAGCGTAGCCATGGCACGATCCCCAGGGCGTCTTCGAGCTTGTCCACGTAGATGACGATGCTGTCGCTGGACCACTTACCTGGTCCGGCGATCTTTGCGCTCTCGACACCGGCGTATTGATCCGGCTGATGGACGATCTCGTGCACGATGCCCTGCATCAGCGCAGGCGCCGCGTCCGGATGTGCGTGGACGTAGACGCGGTAGTTGTGGCCTTTGACCGCCGGGTCTCGGTAGTAACGGATGAATTTGATGTTGTTCGGGAGGCCGACAACATAATGGGCCTCGTCGGGACCGAAATCCATGGGCCCGCTCGAGTAGGTGTCGGTGTTCGCGATCTGTTGCTCGGCGGGCAGCCCTTCGAGAATGTTTACCAGGCATTGGACATGGGATCTGGGGTCGCTGACCGTGTCCGGTTCGGTCTCGGTGGGTGCGATCTGAAGTTTGTAGACGTCCCGGGGTGACTTGATGGCCGCACGATTCCGAAAGACCAGCCCGAGCAGTTTCTCGAGACTTTCGACAGAGTGATCGGGTCGTGTCGTATCCAACGCGACCCCGAGGGCCTGGACTCGACCGTCGGCCGCGCGGAATTCGTCGACCGCTGCCATCGCGTGCTGAACCTGCTCGCGGATGGTTGGCTGGACCTGCCCGATCGGGTCGGTGTCCGCCGTGTGGTCCGGTATCGCGGCGATCGCGTTGTTCGCGTCCTGCAACGCGGGCAGCCACTCGACGATCGCGTGGAAGTGCTTGACCAGCAATCCGAGCCGTCCCGGTGCCACCGGCAGCTCCGGTTCGAGCCGGACCATCAGCAGCTCGGCCAGTAGGCGGAGCATGTCGTGCAACTGCTGCAGACGGGCGGTATCCGTGCTCGGATCGGACTCTGCGGCATCGGCTTCGGCTTTCACACCGTCGCGCAGTAGCAGAATCTGGTCGATATCGAGCCCCTCCACCAGGCTCCTATCGCCGGTGTCGGTTGCCGGGTCTTCCCGCCAGTCGTATAGGTCGTCGATGAGCGCGCGGACTCGGTCATCGGCCGCTTCAAAGCGCTTGACCGCTGCCATCGCGTGCTGGACCTGGTCGCGGATGGTTGGCTGGACCTGCCCGGTCGGGTCGGTATCGGGGAGGGCGGCGGTGGCGTTGTTCGCATTCAGCAAAGCCGCCAACCACGCTGCCGCAGCGTGGAAGTGCGATATCAGCATCTGGAGACGTTCAGATGTGACCGTCGCATCCCGTCCGTCCAGGGCGGCCGCGAGCTCATCCAGTCGCGCGAGCATGCTGTCCAGCTGCGCCAGGAGCGCGATGTCGGCAGTTGCGTTACTCGAATCTTCCACTGCGGCATCGCGTTCCGCCGCAACACCGGCGCGCACCAAGGGCAGCTGTTCGATATCGACCGTCACCGGCACTTGGCCCGACTCGGGTGGGTCGGCGGCGGGCGGAGCTACCGGAATTATCTGGGCGGCAAGGCTATTCGATGGTGTCGATGAGCCGTCCGGCGGTTCGGGAGGGTCGCCGGTCGCCGCGGCCGCGGCATCGGCTGCGGTTTGCGCAGGTTGCTGCGGTGTTTCGGCCGGATCGGTTGTTCCCGGCGGGGCGGCGGCGGGTTCATCATCGACCCAAAGCCAGTCATCGGCGGCTGCCGAGGTGGTGTGAGCCGGGGATTCCGCCTCGCTTGCTGTCTGGCCGCCGCCCCAGGGTGGCATCGCGTTCTGGTCATTTACGGCTTTGCATGCCTGGTAGGACTCGAGTACTGCCGGCGGGACCGACTCGGCGCCGTCTGCGGCGATACGTGCCTCGACATGTCGGACGTACAGTGCCAAGTCCCAACCACCGAAGTAGGTGATGGCGTGGTTGCGGCGCCACGGGTCGTTCACCGCACCTGGAAGTCCTTGTTTCTGGCCGGATAGTTCCAACCATCGCTCGTACTCGACGATGTCCTGCTCGGAGAATCCTCTGCAACGACTGAACGCTTTCCAGTCCTGTTCCAAAAGCAGTTGCTCCGCTTCGGTTATCGGCTGGTAGTTATCTTGATAATCCGGATCGAGACCACCCTTCTTCTCCTTTGCGGCCACGGCGGCCATGATGCGGTTGTACTCTTCGCGAAACTCCTCGAACGTCATGGTTGCCGGATCCGGAGACGTGGTCGTCGGTGACTCGGCGTCAGGGTCGGCTGCGGCTTCGGGCGATTCGGAAGCCGTTGGGTCCGTCTTGGTTTCACCGAGCACGCCTGCCCCTGGGCTTTGTCCCTGGGCCTCGGTATTGCTCTGGCCGGTATCGGTTGTGTCTTCGCCCTGGGATGGTGGGGTATCGCTGGAATCGGTTGTGGTGTGAGCTGATTCGGGGTTGTCGGTGTCGGTCAGCGAACCGTTCGACTCTGCGATGTCGCCGTCGGAGGCCCGGACCTCACCGAGGGCGTCGATCATGACGACCGGCCCTCCGGTGCCTGCCCCGCTCGAGCCGGAGCCACCGCCGCTGCCCCCACCCCCGCCCGCGAGCGGATTCGGTTGTGTGCCTTGGGGGGCGGCCTCGTTCGTGGACTGTTCCGGGTCGCTATCCGGTGCCTGATTCGGGTTGTTCGGGTTCGGCTTGCGTGGCCCGGGTTGGACTGGGCCGAAGTTGTTGAGAACGAAGCCGGCCTCGACCTTGCGCCGTTTGAAGAATCCGTGGTCGACTGCGGGGTCGACATCGTAGGTGAATTGGGTTTGTGGGCCGGGGGATGGGCTGCCGCCGCCCCCGCGGGGACGGGATTCGTCGTCGGTCGGTACCGCGCGGCTGGTGCCATCCGGCGCTGTGGCACCGATCTCGGGTGCGGGAACCTTTAACAGCGCAATGGTGATGTTGTCGTCTGCGCCGGCGGCCAGGGCACGCTCTCGGAGCGCATGCGCTGCCGCGAGTAGGTTCCCGTTGGATTGTGCCAGCGCTTGTTTGACGACTACCGCGAGTTTCTCCGGCGACGCCTCGCCGGTAATGGCCTCCAAGGCGCCGTCCGAAAACAATCCGACAATACCTGCACCGATCAGGTCATCGACGATTTTGGCATGTGATTCCCCATCCTTCGATCCCTTACCCAGATAACGTTCCAACCCCCCGTACATCGATGATTTCTTCGCCTGTTCTTCGGTCCAGTCCGTAAACAAGCTCCGTATTTCCGCGATGTTCGTGTCGTCCTCGGTCAGCCATTTCGAAGGGCTGCCGTCCAAGGGAAGCCACGCAGCACGGCTGTCACCCCGCCAGTCCACCATGATCTGGCCGCCCACCACCAGTGCGCACACGATCGTGCATGCGGGAGGTTTGGCGCCGGTGTACTCCGGCAGGTTCGCCAGATCGAGAACCGCTTGTTCAGCGGCAGTCGTCGCCTGCTGCAATATCGACAACGGATTCCATGGCTGGCCGGGTTCGAGCTCGGCCAACGCCGCGATCACATGATCGTGAAACGCGTCCGCCGCGACCCGCGCGGCATGATCGCCGCGGGGCCTCTTCGATACGCCGTCATCCACCACCGCGAGAAATACAGGCAGACCATCCGGACCAGTCGCCACCGCGATTCTGAACGCATCCTCATTGGTGGCATGTCCTCCGGCGTCTGGCCCCACGCCGATATCACTGACCGCGGCGACAGGACCCAGATTCCGCTCCTCGCGCGGCTGCGGCAGCGGCACGGAGCCCGGCTCTTGTTCCGGCACCGGTTCCGGTGTCGGCGCGGCCACCGCACTGTCCGTGTCATCGGCAGCTGTGGATGCTTCCGCTGCTTGCGGCCACACAGACTCCTGGTCGGGTGGTGTGGCGGATGCGGGCTCAGGCCAGGATTGGAATTGCGGAAGCTGCTCTTGTCCAGAGGATGTCGGCGATTGCGGTTCGGGCCAAGTCTGTTGTGGAACGGGACCCGGTGCTGCCGGCGCCTGCTGTGGCGGACCGAATGCGGCCAAGGCCGCGGCCAGATCGCGGACAGTGCGATCGGCGGTCTCGTAGGCTTCCAGCGCGGTTGCCAGCTGCTGGTCCAATTCGGTTGTGGTGCGTGTACTTCCGGTCCTGGCGGTGTTCTGGAGTGTCAGCCAGTCCGCAAACCACGATGCGGTCGCGAGGAAGTTCTCGACCAATGTCGCCAGCCGCTGCCGACTGATCAGGGTTCCTGGTTGCTCCATAACTGCGATCAGGGCCTCGAGCGCCGCGAAGTTCTGTTCCAGCCCCAGATAGCTGCCCCCCGCCTCTTCGAGCGCGGCGTTGGCTTCAGCGCTCGGTGTTTGTTCGGCGATCTGCTCCGCAGCAGCCACGGCTTCCGCGGCCGATGGCAGTTCTGCGGCGATCCGATCCGAGATCATCTGCAGGACATCGAGATCGATGCCTTGTAATAGACCCGTCGTGGTGGCGGGCACAGGAGCGTCGGCGTGTATCGCGCCCAGTTGGGCCGTGACCTGCGCGAGACGGCGAACGGCTTCCTGGAAGCGGTCCGCCGCCGCCTCCGCCATCTCAGCCCGTTGTGCGGCGGTGGGCTCCAGTTGCCGGCATTCGGCTTCCGCGGCAAGCGCCCGCTCTGCTGCTTCCAGCCAGGCCTCGACCGCGTCGGCGAAATGCCGCAGCAATCGAAGTTTGGCAGCAGGGATCTGCGGGTTCGTGTTGTTCTCGGTGGCCAATAGCTCATCCAGGAGGAGGAGCGCATTCTCGAGTCTTGCGCACCGATCCGCATCGGTATTCGGATCGAATACCGCATCAGCATGTTCCGCTGCGACCGCGTTCCGTAGCGCCCGCAGTCGTTCGACGTGGCTCGGGGTGGCGTAGGGCGACAGGGCGTCGGTGGATTCCGCGCTGGCAGGTGAGTCGGATCCGTGCGCAGTATCGACAGCTTCCGCCGGATTTGTGACCGACGGATCGTGACCGGGCTCATCGGGCTGGACACCGGCAGCCGGCGAACCGGCATCGCCGGGGTGCGCTGCGGTGCCATCGGATTCCCTTGCGCCCGATTGGCGCCGACGGCGTCCATGGGGGTCTGTCGGGCCATTCGTCGGGGTGTGGTGGTACCGAACGAAGTCGCGTTCGATACCACCACCACCGATGAATGGCTGATGTGGTGTTCCCACCTGGTGGTGCCGACGGGCTGGACCGCCTGGAGGGCGGGAAGGGCCGCCGGTAGTTCCATCTCCGGTGTGCCCAGGGGTATGGGAGTCGGGGTCGACAGGCACGCCGCTTGCGTCGAGGTTCAAGCCCGCGTGTGGTTGGTTTAGTTCGAACCAGGTGGATTTGCCATTTTCGTCGACCGCGGTTCCGTGGTCGGCCGAGAGCATGTCGACGAGTGGGCCGCCGCGGCCGCGTTCGGCGTCCCAGCCGGGCATGTCGGTGCCTTCGGGGACGACTTCGCTGTCGTCGGTGACTGTGAACCGGATCTTGTGGGCGTCGTCGGTATCTGCCCTGGTGGCGGTGACTGTGACTCTGCCGTTGGTCCATCGCAGGGAGTTCGCTACTAATTCCGAGACCAATAGTTGCGCGGTGTCGATCTCGTTGTCGGTGAGCCAGGGGAACCTCTGTGGCAGTGAACGCACCCATGCGCGGGTCCGTGTTGCGGGGCGGACTCGTTCTCCTTCGTCGCCTATCTCGCCGACAGCTTCGCCGACTTCGCGCACCACGAACTCTTCGCGGGCCGGTGGCGTGGATGGCTTGCTGCGCTTTCTTCGCTGCGGCGGGGCGACCGGCGCTGGCAGCGCGGGAAGCGGCGGCGTCTCGGACTGGGGTGGTTCCGGTGGTGTCTTCTTCGGCTTACGTTTGGGCTTATCGGAGCCGGCCGAGGCCATGGGGATCGGGCGTGCTGGGGTGACTGGTTGTGGCAATGGTCCGGCGAGGCTGGTTGCGGGGGCGCCGCCGCGGGTGGGTTGGACGGTGGGGTCGCGGATGTATTCGGTGCCGTCGCGGTTGAGTTGTGGGGCGGCGGCCGGATCTATCGGGGCGCCTGGTGTTTCGGGGTTGGGTGTGGTGGCGTAGTGGGAGGGTGGGTTGAGTTCGGTGGGGCGGTCGGCGGGTGTGGCGGGCAGGCGCGGTGCAGGGGTGTTGTTGTGGCGGGGCAGGGGTGGTTCGGAGTCGTGGACGCGCGGCTTCTGCCCGTCGCCGTCGTCTTCGACGGGTGCGCCGGGCACGGCGGTGTCCGGTATCGGGACCTGTGGCCGGTCTGTGCGGGGGATCGAGGGTCGACTTTCCGGCACCACTGGGGTGGTGGGGTGCGGGACGATCGGGATGGCGTTGGGGGGTGGGCCGGCCGGTGGGTCGGGTTGGCCGGGGATTTTGTAGGTGGTGCCTGCTGGTTGGGTGTATTCGTCGGGTGCGTTGTTCGGGTGTTCGTCTATTTGTGGTTGTGCGGGGAAGTAGCTGGGCATCGGGGGTTTGTAGATGGTCCCGATGTCGTCCTGGTCGGGGTATTCCTTGGGTTCGCTCGGGGTTTGGTCGTTGTCGGTGGGCTGCCTACCTGACATCGCGGGTGGTGGAGTCGGGGTGTCGGGTGTGTTGCCGGGATTCGATGGTCCACGTCCGCTCGGTGGTATGGCGCCCCCGGTAGGGGCTGTTGGTGGGATCGGTTGTGCTGCGGGATCGTTGGTATCCACGTCGAGGGGTGGTGTGGCTGTGTGCCGCTGCTGCGGTGATTC